>NZ_JBBIMD010000013.1:0-41603 GCF_037444525.1 Thermus sp.
TGGTTGAAGGGTTTTGCCGAGGTGCAGGAGGTGTTGGAAGGGATGCTTCGGGAAAGGTATGCCCCCCGTACACAGACGCTTACACATAAATCTTGACACGACCCCACCTGGTGGTGCTCTACCTCGTCTACGGGGACCTCTTGCTCACGCAAATGTGTTTCCCCTCCGGGGAAAGTAGGCGCATCCCCTGGGCCTACCGCCTGTGGCGGGGCAAGGGGGAGAAAAGCCTCTCCCTCCTGGCCCTCCGCCTCCTGGCCACCCTGCCCCCATGGCTCGCCAAGGCCTTCCGCCTCCGGGTGGTGGCCGACGCTGCCTTCGGCACCCTCCCCTTCCTCTTTGGGGTCAGGGGGATGGGCCTGGAGGCCATGGTGGGGGTGCGCCGGGACCGGAGGACCAGGGCGGGGGTAAGGCTAGAGGACATGGGGGTGCGGGGTGGGCGGCCCGTCTTTTGCTGCTCGAGCGGGTGGTCTGGGGCTTTTGCGGGAGCTCCATGCCCTAGGGCCATGGCCCCCGGGGGGAGGAGGGGGGGATGGGTGTTTATGCAGGCTATGCGGGAGGTGCAAGTTTTGAGGTGGAGAACACCGGTCCTCCTAGGGCCATGGAGAAGAGGATATTGGCGTCCAGAAAAACCTTCACTCCAAGTCCCAGGCCCGTCGGAACTCCGCAAGCTCCTCTGGGCTAACCTCTGCGGTCTTCTGGAAATCCTCTAGGTGCTCCTCGGTGTACATCTCGTAGCTGAGGAGAAGGGCAGGTTCCAAGACGATCTTACCCCCTTCCACCCGTAGGAGGACATCCCCAGCCTCGAGGCCAGGCCTTTCCCGCACCTCCTTGGGGAGGGTGAGCTGGCTCCTTCGGGAGAGGATGAGGGGGTGGGCATACCTTCAGGAACAGCGGAAAATCCGTGGGACCGCTGCACCCTTGGGGCCCTCAGGACCTTTAGAATGGAAGGCGGATGCTCCGCCGCCTCGAGGTGCAAAACCTCGCCGTCCTCCGCGAGGCCGCCTTGGACCTAGCCCCCGGCCTCAACGTCCTCACCGGGGAGACGGGGGCGGGGAAGAGCCTCTTCGTGGACGCCTTAGCCCTTCTCCTTGGGGGAAAGCCCGAGGGGCTTATAGGGCCTTTCGGGGATAGCCTCCTGGTCACCGCTTTCTTCCAGGGGGAAGGGGAGGAGCGGGTCTTGTCCCGCCGGGTGGGGGCCCGCTCCACCCCCCGGATAGACGGGGAGGTGGTGAGTCTAAGGGAGCTTGCCGAGGAGGCCGAGCGCTGGGTTTCCCTCCACGCCCAGCACACCGCCTTAGCCCTCCTCCGTCCCAAGCGGCAGGAGGAGGCTCTAGACGCCCTCCTGGACCCGGCCCTCAAGGAGGGCTACCGGGCGGCCTACGCCCGCCACCGGGCCCTCCTTTCGGAGAAGGAGGCCCTGGAAAGGGCCCTGCGGCAAAGGGCGGAGCGGGAGGACCTCCTCCGCTTCCAGCTTAAGGAGATCCGGGAGGCTAGGCCCACCCCCGGGGAGGACGAGGCCCTGGAGGGGGAGGCCCGCCGCCTGCGCCATCTGGAGACCCTAAGGGCCAAGGCGGGGCGGGCCTACGCCCTCTTGGCGGAGGAGGGTGGGGCGGACCTCGTAGCCCAGGCGGTGCGGGAGCTTCAGGCCGCGGCCCGGGTGGACGCCGGCCTAAACCCCCTTCTCCAGGACCTGGAAGGGGCCTTGGGGGCGGTGCGGGCGGTGGCCCGGGAACTGGAGGCCTACCTGGAGGGCCTGGAGGCCGACCCGGCCCGCCTCGAGGCCCTGGAGGCCAGGCTTGCCCTCCTGGAACGCCTAAAGCGCAAGTACGGCCCCACCCTGGAGGAGGTCCTGGCCCACGCCAAGCGGCTGGAAGAGGAGCTTAAGGGCCTGGAGGGGGGAGAGGAGAGGCTTTGGGCGCTGGAAGAGGCCCTAGGGGCGGCCTGGGCCGAGGTGGAGGAAAGGGGGGCGGCCCTGGGCCGGGCCCGGGAGGAGGCAGCCAGGCGGCTGGAAGGGGCCATGGAGGAGGAGCTCGCCGTCCTCGGCCTGCCCCAGGCCCGCTTCCGGGTGGACCTCATCCCCCTCCCCGCCCCGGGGCCTTCGGGGCTGGAGGAGGTGGCCTCCCGTTTCTCCGCCAACCCCCACCTGCCCCCGGGGCCCCTTTCGGGGGCGAGCGGGGGGGAACTGGCCCGCCTGGCCCTGGCCCTGGCCCTTCTCACGGGGGCCGAGGCCCCCACGGTGGTCCTGGACGAGGTGGACGCGGGGCTTGGGGGGGAGGCCGCCTGGCGGGTGGCCGAGCGCCTGGCCCGCCTGGCCCAAAGCCGCCAGGTGCTGGTGGTGACCCACCTTCCCCAGATCGCCGCCAAAGCGGACCGCCACTTCCGGGTGGTGAAGGAGGGGGAGGGGGTGCGGGTGGAGCGGATGGAAGGGGAGGCCAGGGTGCGGGAGCTCGCCCGCCTCCTTTCCGGCCAGTACACCGAGGCCGCCTTGGCCCACGCCCGTGGCCTTTTGGAGGGACGATGATCCGCTTTGTGGAGTGCCCCCGGGATGCCTGGCAGGGCTTTCGCCGCCCTATCCCCACGGAGGAGAAGGTGGCCTTCCTGAAGGCCCTTTTGGAGGCGGGCTTCCGCCACCTGGACCTTACGAGCTTCGTTTCCCCCAAGTGGGTGCCCCAGATGGCGGACGCGGAGGCGGTCTTAAGGGCCCTTCCCCCTCCCGAGGGCCGGACCTACTTGGCCATCGTGGCCAACGAGAAGGGCCTAGAGCGGGCGCTTAAGGCCCCCAACCTCACCCACGTGGGCTACCCCCTTTCCCTCTCGGAGACCTTCCAAAGACGGAACACCAACCGCGGCCTGGAGGAGTCCTGGCCTCTGGTGGAGGCCATGGTAAAGGCGGTGGAGGGCCGGCTCGGCCTCGTGGTCTACCTCTCCATGGCCTTCGGCAACCCCTATGGGGATCCTTGGGATGTGGCCTTGGTCCTGGAGGCGGTGGCCCGCCTTAGGGCCCTCGGGGTGCGGGAGATCGCCCTAGCGGACACCTACGGGGTGGCGGATGCGGGGCGGATAGGGGAGGTTTTGAGGGCGGTGGTGGGGCGCTTTGGCCCCCAGGGGATCGGGGCCCACCTCCACGCCAGGAGGGAGGAGGCCCTCGGGAAGGCGGAGGCCGCCCTCGAGGCTGGCATCTTTTGGCTGGAGGGAGCCCTGGCGGGGGTGGGGGGGTGTCCTTTTGCGGGGGATGAGCTGGTGGGCAACCTCCCCACCGAGCTCCTCCTGCCCTACCTGGAGGAGAAGGGCTTCGCCACGGGGGTGGACCTAGGCCGCCTTCCCTCTCTAGTGGAGGCGGCGGCCCAGCTTAGGGCCCTCTACGCTTAGGCCGCCCGGCGGTAGAGGGCGGGGTCCGCAGGGTTGGCCACCGTCTGGACCCGCTTGAGGAGCTCTTCCGAGGGCAGGCTGAGGAGGGCGGTGAGCTCCCCCGGGGCTACCACCGCCTCGTAGAACTTGCGCGCACCCCCTGCCTCCAAAAGCCGGATGGCCTCCGCCAGGGCCTCCTCTCCTCCGGGGAAGGCGGGGCCAAAGGCGTCGGGCACCAGGAGGTCCTTCTTGCCGTGGAGGAGGAGGGCGTAGCGGGCCTTTTCCCTCCGGTCCTGCCAGTCGGTGATGAGGTAGACCTTAGTCTCAGGAAGCCTCAGGCCCCGGAGGGCTTCCTTTAGGGCCTCGAGGGAAAGCCTGGGCGCTGCGCGCAGGCCGATGCGTTCCATGCTTCTATCCTAACCCCAAAGCTTGCGGGCGTAGATCACCTGGCCCGCGTGGTGCTGGGCGTGCTCCACCAGGTGGTGGAGGACGTGGACCCTGGGGGTTTCCACCCCCTGGCTTCCCACCCGCACGGGGACGGGAAGGTCTTCCTCCTTCACCCCCTTTAGGGCCCCCAGGATGGCTTCCCAGGCCTCCCAGAAGCGGGCCACCACCTCCTCCTTGGGCTCGGGCTCGCCCAAAAGCTCCCACTCCCGGCCCCGTCTTGCCCAGTCGGGTAGGGCGAGGGGAAGGGCGTAGGAGGCTAGGCGCAGGGAGCTTCCCGCGATGTGGCGCGCCAGGCCCCCGATGGGGTTAAGGCCCTCCTTGGGCCGCCACCAAAAGGCCTCCTCGGGAAGGCCAAAGGCCCACCCTTCCAGGTGGGCCTCCACTTCCTTAAGCCCCTTGATCCAGGCGGACACCGCCGGGGGCACCCCCGGCTCCAGGGGTTCTAGAAAGGGCGCGGGCATACCCTTACTCTACTCCTCGTGGAGGCCTTTGAGCGGGAGGCGGGAGCTTTGGACGAGGCCATCCGGGATTTCCTGGCCTGGAAGGGGCTTGGGGTCTCCTGCCGGCCGGGCTGCTTCGCCTGCTGCCACGGCTGGGTGACCCTTTCCCGCCTCGAGGCCCAAGCCCTCCTCCCCCACCTCACGGAGGCCCAGCGGGCGAGGGTGCGGGCGGAAGGGGCCTGGCGCCTCGCCTTCCTTAAGGAAGCCAAGGACAACCCCCGCTTCCCGGAGCGCTTCTTCCTCCAAAGGCGGCCCTGCCCCCTTTTGGAAGGGGGGCTTTGCGGGGTCTATGCCCACCGCCCCCTGGCCTGTCGCGGCCTCCTCACCGACGAGGACCCCCGCTACTGCGAGCCGGGAAACCCCCACCCCGCGCCCAAGCCCCATCACGGCCCCGGCCACCACCTAAGGGTGCCCCACCGCATGGCCCGCATGGCCATGGAACGGCTTTGGGAGGAGGAGAGGAGGCGGTACGGCTTCCTCCTCCTAGGCGAGCTTGCGAGCCTCCTCTACCTCCTGGAGGAGGGCCTTCCCACCTCCCGGGAAGAAGCGGAAGACCGCCTAGAGGCCCTAGGGGTTCTAGGCGGGCGCTTCGGCTACCAGGTGGTTTAGGCGCTGGGGCCCCCACCTAAGGGAGCGTTCGGTGGGGGTACTTAGGCCTGCCCTTCCGCGATGGGCTCGGGGATGGGGCCGAAGGCCTCCTCGTAGCGGGCGATGTTCTCCGCCAGGCTCCGGAGGAGGGCCTTGGCGTGCTGTGGGCTGGTGATGATCCGGCTCACCACGATGGCCCCCCCTTGGGGCTGGAGAAGGGCAAAGTCCAGGATGAACTCGTTCTTGGTGTGGGCGATGAGGGCCAGGTTGGTGTAGCGGCCCAGGGCCGTGTCCTTGTCTATGTTGATGTCCAGCTTCATCTCCGTCATAGGGCCTCCTCAATCTTGGGTAGGGCCTTTTTCAGGCCCAGCCGCGCCCGGCCCAGGCTCCGCATCCCGTCCAGGAAGAGGAGCAGGTGGTGGCCGGCAAGGGGCACGAGAAGCAAGGTGCCCTCGGGGTACTCTACCATGAGCTCCTCCACCCCCTCCTGGCCCAGGGCCTGGCCCAGGGCCTTGGCGGTGCCGAGCACGGTGGCCGCCCGGGCGGAGAGGAGGTCCGCCTCCGGGGCCCCCTCTTCCTTAAGCTCCTCCACCACGAACCCGTCCTCCGAGAGGAGGGCCACCGCCTGCACCCCCCGGATGGCCTTGAGCTCCCTTAGGGCTTCCTCCACCCCTTACCTCCTATAGCTCCGAAAGGCGCAGGGCGATGCGGGAGAGCTCGTTGCCGATGGCCTTTCGGTCCATACCCCGCTCAATCACCGCCCCTAGCACGTACCCCCCTACCCTTACCGCCAGGACCTCCTGGTCCTCCGTGGCCAGGGTGAAGCGGCGCACCTCCCCTCCCAGGGCCTCTGCCAAGGGGGCCATGTGGCGCACAAGGGAGGCCAGTTCCGCGGCCAGCACCTCCGCGCTGGGGGCGCCCCGGCCCAGGGCCTCTATGACCAACCCGTCCAGCCCGGTGAGCACCGCCCGCTTCACCCCAAAAGGGGCTAGGCCTTCCAGGTACGCCATGCCGCCTCCAAGATGCGCTCCGCCGCCCGCTCCGAGAGGAGCCGGGCCTGGCCCAGGTTGGCCTCGGGGGGGAGGAGGAGGAGCAGGAAGAGATCCCCCATGTTCGGGTTCGGTCCACCCCTGACCATCCTGGCATAGCCTACCACATGCCCCCCGTGGACCAGGAGCTCCTCCACCCAGGGGCTACCCAGGCTTTGGGCGTAGGCCCGCCCTGCCTGGCGCAAGAGGGCCGCGTGCTCAGCGATGGCGGCTTCCAGATCCACCCGCCTCCTCCGCACCCCTTCCACCAGAAGGCCGTCCAGGGTGCCCAAGGCCGCTGCCCAGGCCCCTTCCACCCGGTCCAGCAGGGTTTGGAGAACCTCTTCCATGGTTTTTCTGGGGCCCCCACCGAGGCGCAAGCCTCGGTGGGGTGCTTAGAGGGGCCTCCGCCCCTCCAGGGCCTTTCCCAGGGTGACCTCGTCCGCGTACTCCAGGCTGCCCCCCACGGGGAGGCCATAGGCGGGGCGGCTCACCTTGACCCCCCGTTTCTTGAGCTCCTCCGCCAGGTAAAGCGCGGTGGCCTCCCCCTCCACGGTCATGGAGGTGGCCAAGACCACCTCCTCCACCCCCTCAAGCCGCTGGAAGAGCCCTTCCAGGTTTAGGGCCTGGGGGCCTACCCCCTCCAGCGGGTTCAAGGCCCCTCCTAGGACGTGGTAAAGCCCCCGGAACTCCCCGCTCCGCTCCAGGGCGTAGAGGTCGGCCACGGTCTCCACCACGGCGATGACCTTGCGGTCGCGGCCCTCATCCTGGCAGATGGGGCAGAGCTCCCCCTCCGCCAGGTTGCCGCACACCCGGCAGACCCCCAGGGCCCTAAGCCCTTCCAGGGCCTCCCGCAGGGCCTCGGCTTCTTCCTTGTGGTAGGCCAGGAAGAGGGAGAGCTTCTGGGCAGTCTTGGGGCCGACGCCGGGCAGGCGGGCCAGGGCACGGGCGAGCTTGAGGAGGCTTTCCGGGTAGCGCATCTGGGTGCCCTCTCGGTGAAGAATCCCTATGAGGCCTTAAGGAAAGGGGGCGTTTGGAACCAAGGCCTGAGCGGCGCGCTTAGAAGAGCTTCCCCAAGGCCTGGCCTACCCCCCCAAGCTCCCGGGCCATTTCCTTTTCCGAAAGCTCGTGGGCCTTCTTCTGGGCATCCTGGATGGCCACCAGGAGGAGGTCTTCCAGGCCCTCCGGATCCTCTCCAAAGGCCTTTAGGGCCTCGGGCTTGACCCGCACCCGGAGAATGCGCCCGTGCCCGTTGGCGTCCACCTCTATAAGCCCCTGGGCCGAGCCCGTGACCACCATCCCCTCCAGCTTTTCCTGGATCTCGGCGGCCTTCTTCTGGGCCTTTTGCGCTTCCTTAAGGAGTTTCTGCAGGTTCATGCCTCGCCTCCTCCCGACAGTATAGTGGAGGCATGGAACGGCCGCGCCGCTTGCGCTCCCCCCTCCTTCGGCCCCTGGTGGCCGAGGTGGAGCTTACTCCCCGTCACCTTATCCTCCCCCTCTTCGTCAAAGAGGAGGGGGAGAAGGAGCCCATCCCCTCCATGCCTGGGGTCTTCCGCTACCCCCTTAAGGACCTCCCCCAGGTGGCGGAGGAAGCCCTAAAGGCGGGGCTTGGGGGGGTGATCCTCTTTGGGGTCCTATCCGAAAGCGCCAAGGACCCCCTGGGGCATGGGGCCTACGCGGAGGACGGGGTGGTGCAGAAGGCCCTACGCCTCCTCAAGGGGGTCTTCCCCGAGCTCCTCCTCATCGCCGACACCTGCCTTTGCGAGTACACGGACCACGGGCACTGCGGGGTGGTGGGCCAAGGTCCCTTGGGGTTTTACGTGGACAACGACGCCACCTTGGAGCTTTTGGCCCAGACCGCCCTTTCCCAGGCCCAGGCCGGGGCGGACGTGGTGGCCCCTAGCGCCATGATGGATGGCCAGGTGCGGGCCATCCGGGAGGCCCTGGACCGGGGTGGGTACGCCCACGTGCCCATCCTTTCCTACGCGGTGAAGTACGCCTCCGCCTTCTATGGTCCCTTCCGGGAGGCCGCGGCCAGCGCCCCTCAGTTTGGGGACCGCTCGGGGTACCAGATGGACCCCAGGGCGGGCCTTTGGGACGCCCTAAGGGAGGCCCACCTGGACGACCAGGAGGGGGCGGACCTCCTCATGGTCAAGCCCGCCCTGCCCTACCTGGACGTGCTCTTTGCCCTTAGGGACCGGGTGGCCAAGCCCCTTTTCGCCTACCAGGTTTCCGGGGAGTACGCCATGCTGAAGACCGCGGCCCTGGCGGGGTACCTGGAGGAAAGGCGGGCGGTTTTGGAAGCCCTCTACGCCCTCCGCCGCGCGGGGGCGCAAGGCATCCTCACCTACTACGCCCTCGAGGCTGCCCGCTGGCTAAAGGAGGGCTAGGCTTCCGCCTTCTTGGGCGCGGGGATGCCCCCGGTGAGGAGGGCGTAAAGGGCAGCCAGGCTCACCATGGCCCCGGCCAGGAGGAAGACCCTGGGGGCGCCCATGGGGCCTTCCAAGGCCCCGCCCAGCATGGTGCCGATGAGGACCGCCCCGTTCATCACCGCGCTGAAGGCGGCGAAGATCCGCCCCCGCATCTCCTGCGGGGTGTTGAGCTGGAGGATGGAGCGGGCGGGGACGATGAAGGCGATGTTGGTCAGCCCCCCAGGAAGAAGGCCACCAGAACCCAGGAGAAGACAGGGAAGGCACCCACCGAGGCCTCCAGGATTCCAAAGGCCAGGAGGCCATAGAGAAAGAGCCTTTCCCGGGGCATCCTCTGGGTGAGCCAGGGGACCACCAGGGTGCCCAGAATGGCCCCCAGGGCCATGGCCGCCTCCATGACCCCAAACCCCGCCGCCCCCACCCCCAGCCACTTGAGGGCCAGGACCACCCCCAAGGCGGTTTCCACCGAGCCGAAGGCCGCGGCCATGAAGAGGGTGCCCACGGCGCGGCGGATGGCGGGGTGGCGGGCCAGGTGGCCTAGGCCCTCCTTCACCCGGGCGAAAAAGGGGAGGGCGGGTTTGGCCTTGGGCTTCAAAGGGGGCAGGCCCCGGAGGATGAGCCCGGAGAGGAGGTAGGTGAGGGCGTCCAGGTAAAAGGCAAAGGCCGGCCCCACCAGGGCCACCAGCGCCCCCGCGGCCCCCACGAAGAGCACCTCCGAGAGCCTTTCCACGAGGAGGACCAGCCCGTTGGCCTCGTCCACCGACTCCTCCGGCACCAGGTCGGGGATGGCGGCGTTCTGGATGGGGTCGTGGAGGTCCCTTAGGAGCTCCATGAGGAAAACCAGGAGGAGGAGAAAAGGGAGGCTTTTGGCCCCGAGAAGGGGGATGAGGGCCACCAGGGGGGCCCTTAGGAGGTCGGACCAGACCAGGAGGGTCTTTCGGTCCTGGGTGTCGGCCCAGGCGGAGAGGAGGGGGGAGAAGACCACGGTTCCAAGGAGCTGCACCCCCAGGGTGAGGGAGACCCAAAGGGCGTTTTCCGTGAGGAGGTAGACCAGGACCAAAAGGGCTACCCGGTGGACCTTGCTTCCCGCCTGGGAGACCAGATAGGCTAGAGCCAGGTGGAAAAAGGCGGGATGCCGTAAAACTTTCATATTCCTACCCAGTATAGCAAACCTTAGGCCAAGACCAGGTAGGCCACCCGTCCCCCCTCCCGGGCCAACACCAGGGTCCCCTCCTCCGTGGGGTAGACCAGGAGGTCAGCCACCTTCCTGGGCACCTCCCCCGCCTGGCCCACGTAGACGGCGTCCTCCTTGAGCCTCAGGGAAAGGACGGTCTGGCCCAACCGGAGGGCCTGGGGTTCGGGGGTGAGGGCCAGGAGGTGGACCTCCCCGCCTAGGGTTTCCCGGGTGGGGGGGCGGCGGCCCAGGTAGTCCTTGAGGGCGACCGCCAGGGCCTCGGCCTCCCCTTTAAGCCCCAAGGCCTCCCCCACCTCCAGGAGAAAGGGCGTGGGGTCTTGGGGTCCAAGCCGCTTTAGGGTCAGTTCCAGCCCTTTGCGGGTAAAGTCCTGGAGGGCCTCAGGGGGGGCCTGCCGGTACTTCTCGGCCAGCTCCCGCCCGAAGGCCTCTGGGCGGAACTCCCCTTTAAGCCGGGCGGAAAGGGCCCGGAGAAGGCGAAGGTGCGCGTAGTCCTTTCCTGGGTTCAGGAGGAGGGCCAAGACGCGCCCCTCGGAGAGGAGCTCGTAGAGCCTGAGGCCGCTTCGGGCCTCCAGCCTCAGGTGGACCACCTCCCCTTGCCGCACCGCCCAAACCTCCAGGTCCTCAAAGGGGAGGACCAGGGTGTCCTCCAGGGGCCGGTCCTCCCCCCCAAGCCCCAGGTGCCAGGCCCCTTCCGCCTGGGCCAGGGTGAGGACCAAAGGCCCTAGCTGGATCCGCCCGGGGCGGAGGGGAAGGGTGGCCAGGTTTTCCTCCACCACGCCCACCTCCGGCACCCGGGGCCAGGGGTTTTCCCCTTGGGGGGTGGGGAGGAGGTTAAGGAGGGTCAGAACCTTCTCCATGGCCACCCGGAAGCGGCCCCGCTCCTCCTCTAAGAGGAGTTCTCGACGCCTCTCCTCCTGGGCCTCCCGCTTAAGCCGCTCCTCCAAGCGGGCCACCTCGGCCTTCGTGGCCCCGAGGCGCCGGGCCTCCTCCAGGGCCCGGCGGAGGGCCAAAAGGTCGCGTTTGGGGGGAAGGCCGTAGGCCCCGTCCCACTCCAGGATCCGCATGAGGAAGCGGCGCACGTAGGCCCTGGTCTCCTCCGGGGGGAGGAGGAGGTGCTCGGGGAGGTGGAGGGCGGTTTCCAGGAACTCCAGGAGGAGAGCCTCGGCCACCTTGGGGTCGTCCAGGTCCACCAAGGTGTCGGAAAGGGAGGGGATGGGGTGGGTGGGGGTGAAGCGGGAGAGGTTGAAGTCCCGCTTGAACCCAGGGTTTTCCCTGTATTCCAGAAAGTTCTGCAAGAAGGCGTGGATGAGGCGCAACTCCTCCCGCCTGCCCCCAAGGAGTTCCTTGGCCCGCACCCGCACCTCGCGCTCCGCAAGGAGCCGCCAGACCTTAAGGGCCAGGGCTTTCAGGGGGCTTTCCTCTTTGGGGGCCTCCACCGGCATGGCCTCCAGGGTGGGGAGCTCGGGGGGGGGTGGGGGTGGGGCTGCCTCCTTCTTGCGCAGGGCCCGGTAACGGGCATCCGCTTGGCGGAAGCGCTTGGCCAAGGGGCCGGGGAGGCGGGCTTGGGCCAGAAGAGTGCGGAGCTTCAAGAAGGCCCCCTTCCCCCCTTTGGGGGTGCGGCCCGCCAGGAGGTCCTCCACCCGGTACTCGTAGAGGTCCACCAGGTCCGCGAGGTGCTCCACCCTTTCATCCTATAATGGGCCTGATGCGCCTTGCGCCCCGCATGGTCCTGGCCGCGGTGTCCCACGTGGGCCGTCGGCAGAACAACGAGGACTTCCACCGCATCCTGCGCTACGAGGTGCCCCCGGGGAACCTCCTCCTCCTGGCGGTGGCGGATGGGATGGGGGGCCTCGAGGCGGGCGAATGGGCCAGCAAGGTGGCCATAGAGGCCTTAAGCGAGGCGGTCAGGGCCTACGCGGAGCACCTGAAGGGGGGCCGGCCCGCGGTGGGCCTGGACCGGGTGGTGGAAAAGGCCTTCCTCTTGGCCCAGCGACGGGTGGAGAAGGAGGCGGAGGCTAGGGGGCGGGGGGGGATGGGCACCACCCTCACCGCCTTCCTCTACGCGGACTGGCTCAAGGAGGGGGTGGTGGGCCACATCGGGGACTCCCGGGCCTACCTCTTCACCCCTAAGGGGTTAAAGCGCCTCACGGAGGACCATTCCTGGGTGGCAGAAAGGCTTAAGGAAGGGGTCCTCACGCGCACCGAGGCGGAGCGCCACCCCTACCGCCATGTCCTCACCCGCGCCCTGGGGCTTCCCGAGGCCCGGTTTGACTTCATCCCCGTGCGCCTCACGCCAGGGGAGGGGGTGGTGCTGGCCACGGACGGCCTTTACGGCCTGGTGCCCGAGGTGGAGTGGCGGCTTGGCCGGGACCTCCAGGCTAGCCTCGAGGCCCTTTTGGCGGAAGCGCTGCGCCGCGGCGGAGACGACAACATCACCGCCGTGGCCCTGAGGGTGGAGTGATGCATTTTCTTCTGACCCTTCTTTTGGTCCTCCTGACCGCCGCCTTGGCGGTGCGCCTTTCCCCCTTCCCCCTCTTCGTCCTCCTGGCCCTCCTTTCCGGGGGGGCTTGGGCCCTAGGGGCGAGGGCTGAGGTCCTCCTTCCCGCCTTAGCCCTTCCCTTGGGCTTCCTCCTGGCTCCAAGGCTGGCCCTGCCTCGGAGGAGAGGGGCCAAGGGAAGGGCCAAGCCGCCCCGGCGGGAGAAGCGGCCCACAGGCGCTTCCGAAGAAACCCAGATCCTTTCCGAGCGCTACGAGATCCTGGAGAAGGTGGGCATAGGGGGGATGGCCACGGTCTACAAGGCCAAGGACAAGAAGACGGGCCGCCTGGTGGCCCTGAAGGTGCCTCAGGAGCGCTTTGTGGGGGACCCCCGCTTTGTGCGCCGCTTCCACCGGGAGGCGGAGGTCCTGGCCCGTATGGACCACCCCAACATCGTCAAGGTCTACGACTATGGGCAGATGGAGGGGGTCCACTACATCGCCATGGAGTTCCTGGAGGGGGAAGGGCTGGACAAGCTCATTGAGGAGAGGCGCCTCACCCTCCGCCAGGCCACGGCCATCCTGGCCCGGGTGGCGGATGCCCTGAAGCACATCCACGCCCAGGGCATCGTCCACCGGGACATCAAGCCCGGGAACATCATGGTCCTGAAGGGGGCCCTCAAGGAGGACGGGGTGGACCCCAGGGGGGTTCGGCTCATGGACTTCGGCATCGCCGCGGGGAAGGTCTTAACCCGCCTCACCATCACCGGGGCCCGCATCGGCACCCCCGTCTACATGAGTCCGGAGCAGGCCAAGGGGCAGAAGCTGGACCACCGCTCGGACATCTATTCCCTAGGCATCGTCCTCTACGAGGCCCTCACCGGCCAGCCTCCCTTCACCGGGGGGTACGAAACGGTGATCCACCAGCAGATCTTCCAGATGCCCACCCCCCCCAAGCAGCTCCGCCCGGAGATCCCCCAGGGCCTTTCCGACCTGGTCCTGAGGATGCTGGAGAAAGACCCGGCCAAAAGGCCTCCGCTGGATGAGGTCATCGCCTCCCTGGAGGGCCCCTGGGAGGAGGAAAGGGGCCTGCCCCATCCCCACTACCTCCTGGTGGCGGTGGAGGCCAAGAAGGGCACGGTGCGCCTCCTGAGCCTCGAGGGCACCCCGGTCCGGATGCTCTCGGGCATCGGCTCCGCCCCCGGCCATTTCTCCGCCCCGCCCCTGGCCGTGGCCGCGGACGGGGAGGGGGGGATCTGGGTGGCGGTCTTTGAGCACGGGGCCAAGCTCCTCCACCGCTTTTCCCCGGAAAGGCGGCTCCTCCTTTCCGCCGGGCCTTATGGGATGAAGCCGGGGGAGCTCCTCTTCCCCGTGGCCTTGGCCTTCGCCGACGGGAGCCTTTTCGTCCTGGACGGGGAGACCGCCACCATCACCCGCTTTGCCCCGGACGGCACCTACCTGGCCCGCTTCGGGGGCCAGGGCCTGGGGCGGGGCACCTTCCAAGACCCCAAGGCCCTGGTGGCCACCCGGGAACACCTCTTCGTTCTGGACTACGGCAACCGCCAGGTGCAGCGCCTTACCCTAGGGGGCCAGTACCTCTCCCGCTACGCCTTCCGCAAGGGCCGGGAAAGCCAGGAGCTGAGGCTCCTTGGGGGGGTGGGGGTGGAAGGGGAACGGCTTTACCTGGCCGACCTCGAGGCCCAGAAGATCCGCGTTCTGGACTTCTCGGGCACCCTCCTCTTCTCCTATGAACTGCCGCGGGAGGAGGGGGAGGACCCCCTGGCCTTGGTGGACCTCCTCCCCTGGCAGGGGGTGCTCTACGTGGCCCGGCGGGGGGGGCAGAAGATCCACCGCCTGGCCCTGCCCAAGGGCGAGCCTCTCCCCTCCCTGCCCGTCTACGCCCCTCTCAGGGGCCTGGCCCTATGGCAGGTGGGGGTGTTGGCCAAGGCATGAGGGTTTTGGTGGTGGAGGACGACCCCGGGGTGCGGGAGGCCCTCCTCCTGGGCCTCTCCCTGGAAGGCCATGAGGTGCGGGCCGCAAAGCGCCCCAAGGAGGCCCTGGACCTCCTCTCCTGGGCGGAGGTGGTGGTCCTGGACATCCTCCTTCCGGAAGGGGATGGGTTTGGCCTTTTAAGGGAGATCCGGGCCCGCTCCCAGGTGCCCGTCCTCATGCTCACCGCCCTGGACGCGGTGGAGTGGCGGGTGAAGGGCCTAAAGGAGGGGGCAGACGACTACCTGGTGAAGCCCTATAGCCTCGCAGAGCTCCTCGCCCGCCTCGAGGCCCTCCACCGCCGCGCGGGGCGGAGGGAGGAGGTCTTGGCCTGGGGCGACCTCCGCCTCTACCCCAAGCCGATGGAGGCCTACCGGGGGGAGCGGCGCTTATCCCTTTCCCCCAAGGCCTTCCTCCTCCTGAAGGCCTTCCTGGAGGCCCCGGGGGAGGTTCTCTCCAAGGAGGCCTTGATGCTAAAGGTCTGGGGGGAGGAGGTGGAGCCCGCCACCCTCGAGGTCCACCTCTCCCAGCTTCGGAAGGCCCTGGGGGAACCGAACCCCATCCAGACGGTGCGCGGCTATGGCTACCGGCTTCAGGACCCTTCGGGCTAGGCTCCTCTCCCTCCTCCTCTTCTCCCTCCTCCTCTTCTCCCTCCTCCTCTTCTCCCTCCTCCTCCTGCCCCTAGCCCTCCTCACCGCCAAGGAGGCGGAACGGGCGGCCAGCGAGGACCTGAGGCGGGCCCTTCTCGCCCGCCTTTTCCTCCTCAAGGAGGAGGGGCTGGAGGGAGAGGAGGCCCTCCTTTTGGAGCTCTTGCGCCTGGCCCAGACCTTTGGGGGCGGGGTGGGGTTCGTGGTGGGGGAGGGGGTGCGCTTCACCGACCTGAGCCCCCCTCCGCTCCCGGAGGCCGTCTTCCAGGCCCTAAGGGAGGGGCGGCCCTACCAGGGGGTGCACGCGGGGGGCGTGGTGGTGGCCCTGCCCTGGGGGGAAGGGGGCTTTGGCCTCTGGGTGCCCCTGGAGGGGGTGGCGGGGCTTAGGGGGAGGCTCCTCCTCCTTTGGGCCACCTGGGGGAGTGGGGTCCTCCTCCTGGTCTTCCTCCTTGGGGTTTGGGGCCTGCGCCTGGCCTTAAGGCCCCTGGACGCCTTGGCCGGGGAGCTTTCCGCCCGCTCCCCGGAAGACCTCAAGCCCCTTCCACCTCCAAAGGTGGCGGAGCTTCGCCCCGTGGTGAAGGCCCTAAACCGCCTTTTCCGGGAGGTGGACCGGCTCCTTAAGGAGCTTGCCGAAAAGGAGGCCTTGGCCCGGCGCTTCGCCCAGCACGCCTCCCACGAGCTCCGCACCCCCCTCACCGCCCTGAAGGGACACCTGGAGATCCTAAGGCGCCACCCTGAGCCCAGGGCCTTGGAGGGGGCCTTGCGGGCCCTGGAACGCATGGAGCGGGTCATGGGGGGGCTTTTGCGCCTGGCGCGCCTCGAGGCCGATCCCCCTAGGCGGATGCCCCTGGACCTCAAGGCCTTCCTGGAGGGCTTCGGCCTGGAGGTGGAGGGGGAGGGGCGGGCCCTTGCCGACCCCGACCTCCTCGCCCTGGCGGTGGAGAACATTTTGGAAAACTCCCGCCGCCACGGGGCCCTGCCGGTGCGGGCCTTTTTGGAGGAGGCGGAAGGGGGGGTTTGGGTCCGCCTCCTGGACTCGGGCCTGGGGTTTCCCGAAAGCCTCCTCCCCCAAGCCCTCCAGCCCTTTGCCCATGGGGGGCGGGGGACGGGGCTGGGCCTGGCCCTGGTGGCCGCGGTGGCCCGGGCCCACGGCGGGCGGGCGGTGGTGGAGAACCGGGGCGGGGCCCTGGTGGGCCTTTACCTGCCTTTAGGTTCGCTTAAGGAAGCGCCCGGTGCGCCCTTTGGGGGGGAGGGCTAGGCTTGGGGCTGGAGGTGATGGGCATGCGGAAACTTTTGGCGGCGGCTCTCCTGTTGGCGGGCCTTGGTGTGGCCCAAGGGACCAGCCCGGACTACCGGCAGGCGGCCCTTTCGGCGGCCCTCCTTGCCCGGCTCCAGACCGTGGCCCAGGGCGCCCAAGGGGAGGAGAAGCTCCTTACCTGGGCCAAGACCTTGAAGGACCGGGCGGAGAGGGACTACGCCCAGGGGGCCCACTTCAAGGCGGCCCGGGAGGCCCAGGCGGCCCTCCACCTCTTCCGGGCGGCCTCCGCCCCCACCCAGCCTCCCAAGGTGGGGATGGGCCGGGGCCGGCTGGGGATGGGGCGCTGGGACCACCGGGGCATGGGCTTTAAGGGGGGGCAGTTTAGGATGGGCCTGCCTCCCCAGGCCCCTGTGCCCGGGGTGAGGGGCGGCTATGGGGCTCCGGCGCAGGCCCTGGTGGACCGGGCGGAGAAGGAGCTAGGCTACTACCGGGGCCAAGACCCCCTGGTAAAGGACCTCATCGCCGAGGCCAAGGCCCGGCAGGAGAAGGAGCCCCCGAAGGCCGCCCTCCTGGCCCGGGCTGCCTTAGCCCTCATCTCCGCCGAGCGGGGCTTCTAAGGGGGTAGGGGAGGGGGAGGGCCGTGCGTCTGTGGGCGTTCCTCCTCCCCCTTTTGGGCCTTTGGGCCCTTAGCCAAAGCGGTCCCTTCCCCGAGGCTCGGCCCGAGGCCGTTCTGGCCCGGTGCCTCGGGGTTTTGCGGACCCTCGAGGTCCAGGCCCTTTACCGGGAGGACGGGGCCCTTTTGGCCCTCCTGGGCCGGGAGCGGCCCTACCTCCTTCTCGCCCTCGAGGGCAACCGCCCCCTGCCCTACGCGGGGCCCTTGCGGGGAAGGCGGGTGACCAAGCGCCCGCTTCCCTTCCTCTCCGAGCTCACCCTGGCCCGGCGGGTCCTCCACCAGGAAGGGGAGTACCGCTGCTTGGTCCTCCACCGGGGCCGGGTGGTGGGGGTGTTGCGCCTGGACTTCAGGATGGACCCCGTGCCCCTTCTGGACGAACCCCCTCCCTAGCGGGGTTTCCGCTAGGATGGGGCCTATATGGAGCCTGGGCTCTATGCGGTGGAGGGCCCCCCCGCCTCGGGCAAAACGGAGCTGGCCCTGGCCCGGGCCCAGGAGGTCCTCAAGGTCCGGGGCCGGGTCTGGTGGGTGGGCTTGCCCCACCAGCGGGCCTACGTGTTCCGGAGGCTGGGGACGGAGGCCCTCCTTGGCCTGGAGTTCCTCTCCTTCCAGGCCCTCTACTACCGCCTCCACGCCGAGGCGGGCGGCCTGAGGCCCCTCCTGCCGGGGGCGGGCCGGGTGGCCCTGGTGGGGGAGGCCCTGAAGGAGGCCTATGGGGCCATCCCTGCCCCTGGGGAGGCCCGGCTCTTCGCCCGGGCCATCGCCGAGCTCAAGCGCTTCGGCCTTGGGCCCTGGGGCCTGCCCAAGGAGGGGGAGGCGGGGCGGCTTCGGCGGGTTTTCCTCCTCTACGAGAAGCTCAAGCGGGGCCTTTGGGACTACGACGATTTCCGCCACCGGGCCCTAAAGGCCCCTTTGCACCTCTTCCCTGAGCCCGCCTTGGTGGTGGTGGACGGCTTCCGGGAGGTGGGGCCCTTGGACCTCCTCTTCCTAAAGCGCCTAAGCCAGAAGGTGCCCGTCCTCCTCACCGCGGTGCGCCTCCCGGAGGGCCTGCCCCGCTTCAAGACCCTTTCCCCAAGGCCCCTTAGGCCCACGGTCTGGGCCCTGCCCAACCCCGTGGCGGAGACCCGCCACCTCCTTAGGGCCCTCAAGCGGGCCCTGGCCCCCCGGGCGCTTGGGGGGGAGGGGCTTGACCCCTTTGAGGTCATGGTGGTGGCCCCCGAGGAGCGCATCCCCGGGCTTCTCCTCCTCAAGGAGGAGTACGGCCTTCCCCTCTTCGAGGGGCGGGAGGGGGCCCTTTCCGCCCTGGAAGGGGGCGAGCGGCTTCTTGCCCTCCTGAACCCCCACCCCACGGGGGCCGACCTCCTCCTCCTGGGGTTTGAGGCCCTGGGCAGGAGGGCCCTTCGCCTCGGCCTGGTGGGCCTTCCTGCCCTGGAGAAGCTGGCGCGGGAGGAGGGGCTTGAGGAGGAGTTCCGGGCCTTCCTGGGCCTGAGGCCCCAAGAGGGGCTCGGCCGGGCCGGGTACCTGGAGTGGGCAGAAGGGGTGTTGGACCGGCTGGGGGTGGCCCACAAGCCCCTCTTCCTGGAGAGGCTGCGCATGGCCTTGCGGGTAAGCCCGGGGGACCCCCTCCCCTGGTGGCGGAGCCTCCTCCTGGAGGAAACCCTGCCCCCACCCCCTATCCGGGGGGTGGCGGTCCTCCCCCCCTTGAGGGCCCTGGGGGTGCGGGCCCGGCGGGTCTATGTGCTGGAGTGGGTGGAGGGGCGGTACACCCTGGGGGAGCGGGAGGACTATTTCTTCCTGGAGGAGCTCCGGGCGGAGGGGTTTGACCCCTACCGCCTCCCCAAGCGCCTTAGGGGCCTGGACCCCCTTTTCCGGGAGGAGGTGGCGAGTCGGGGGGAGGAGGTCTACCTCCTCTATCCGGAAGCGGGGCTCGGGGGCGGCTACCTGCCCCTTGCCCAGGGGGAAAGGCCCGAGCCCCTCCCCCCCGCAAGCCGCCTCGAGGCCCTCCCGGAAGAGCCCTTCGCCCCCCCTCCCCCCAAGGCCAAGGGGCCCCCTCGGCACCTGGAGCTCCTTCGGGTGTTCAAGGACTGCCCCTTCAAGGCCTACCTCCACCACCTGGGCCTGGGGCGGGCGGACGGCCTCGGCTGGCACCTCCTGCCCCACCGCCTGGAGGCCCTCCTCGCCCACCCCGAGGTGGGCCCCTGGCTAAAGCGGCATCAAAGGTTTTGGGAGGCCTTGCGCTTCTGGGTGCCCTGGACGGTGAAGGATGTGCCCACCCTGCGCCTGGATGCCGTGGGGCGGGAGGGAGGGCGGGTCCGTCTCTTTCGGCTCCTGCCCCAGGGGAAGGGGGCTTTGGACCGCTGGACGGAGTGGTACGCGGTGGGGGCCTTCCTGGCCTCGGGGGCGGAGGAGGTGGAGGTCTGGCTCTGGCCCTGGCTGGGGGAGCCTCAGCTCTACGCCAAACCCTTTCGCAAGGGGCAGGACGGGACGCTTCCCGACCAGGCCCTGGAGGTGCGCCGGGAGGCCCTGGAGACCTTTCGGGCCTGGTCCGCCCAGTCCCTCCATCCCCGGCCAGGCTCGGCCTGCTTTGGCTGCGCTTTCCGCGACATCTGCCGAAAGGAGGCGGGATGAGGCTCTATGTGGCCTCCGCGGGCACAGGCAAGACAGAAACCCTCATGAAGGAGCTCGAGGCCCTCCTGAAAGAGGGGGTGCCGCTTCGGCGGGTGGCTGCGGTCTCCTTCACCCGCAAAGGCGCGGAGGAGCTTAGGGCCAGGGCGCGGCGGCTTTTGGAGGACCGCCGTGAGGCCCCCTGGGCCCAGGAGGCCCTAAGGGAGGTGCACGGAGCCCTCTTCACCACCCTCCACGGCCTTATGGCCGAGGCCTTGCGCCATACCGCCCCCTTCCTGGGTCTGGACCCGGACTTCCGGGTGATGGACGGCTTCCTGGCCCGGGCCCTTTTCCTGGAGGAGGCCCGGACCCTCCTTTTCCTGGGGGGCCATTCGGAGGCCGAGGAGCTGGCCGGGCTTCTGGCAGAGCTTTACGAGCGGCGCTCCCTGGCGGAGGCCTTTACCCCCCTTGGGGGGGCGGAAGGGCTTTTGGGCCTTTACGGCAAGGCCCTTGCCCGCTACAGCGCCCGCACCCAGGAGGCCTTGGGCCCGCAGGACCTCGAGGCCAAGGCCCTCTGCCTCCTCCGCCACCCGGAGGCCCTAAGGCGGGTGGCGGAGCGCTTCTCCCACCTCCTGGTGGACGAGTTCCAGGACGTAAATCCCCTCCAAGGCAGCTTCCTCCGCGCCCTGGAGGAGGCGGGGGTGCGGGTGGTGGCCGTGGGGGACCCCAAGCAGTCCATCTACCTCTTCCGCAACGCCCGGCTGGAGGTCTTCCTGGAGGCCCAAAGGGGCGCGGGGGAGGTGCGCACCCTAAACCGCACCCACCGCCACGCCAGGCAGGTGGTGGCCCTCCTCAACCGCTTCACCGGGCGCTTTTTCCAGGAGGGGGAAGGGAACCATGTGGAGGGGGTGCGGACGGAGGAGGGCCGGGTGGAGGTCCACTGGGTCAAGGGGGGAAGCCTGGAGAAGGCCCGCCAGGCGGAGGCCCGCCTTTTGGCCCAAAGGCTTCTGGCCCTCAAGGAGGAGGGGGTTCCCTTCGGAGAGATGGCTGTCCTGGTGCGGGCCCGCACCAGCCTGCCTACCCTGGAGGGGGCCTTGAGGGAGGCGGGGGTCCCCTTCGTGCGCGGGCGGGGGCAGAGCTTCTTCGCCCGTCCTGAGGTACGGGACCTCTACCACGCCCTGAGGCTCGCCCTGGCGGAAAGGCCCTATGGCCAAGAGGAACGCCTTTCCCTCCTGGCTTTCCTTAGAAGCCCCTTTTTGGGTCTGGACCTCGGGGCCTTGGAGGAGGCCCTCCGGGCGGAAGACCCCTGGCCCCACCTGCCCAAGGAGGTGCAGGAGGCCCTGGAAAGGCTCCGGGCCCTGGCCCTCCTTCCCCCCCTGGAGGCCCTGAAGCGCTTGGCCCGGGACGAGGGCTTCTTGCGGCGGATCTCCCAAAGGGCCCGGGCCAACCTGGACGCCCTCCTCCTCCTGGCCGCGGGGGAGCGGTTCCCCACCCTGGAAGACCTGCTCCTTTGGCTGGAGCTTAGGGCCAAGGACCCCGAGTCCGCCGAGCTTCCCCAAGGGGGCCAGGGGGTGGCCCTCCTCACCGTCCACGGGGCCAAGGGCCTGGAGTGGCGGGTGGTGGCCCTTTACGACGTGAGCCGGGGGCCCTCCGGGGATGCCCCGCCCCTTCTGGTGGACGGGGAGGGGCGGGTGGCCCTCCGGGGGACCGAGCCCTACCTGCGCCTCCTGAAGGAGGCCAGGGAAGCGGAGAGGGAGGAGGCCCTTAGGCTCCTCTATGTGGCCCTTTCCCGGGCCCGGGACGTGCTCATCCTCACGGGGAGCACCAGCAGGCGGCCCGGCCCCTGGGCGGAGGCCCTGCTCCAGCTGGGCTTGGGTCCGGATTCCAAGGACCCCTGGGTCCAGACCCACCCCCTGGAGGCCATCCCCCCCACGCCCCGGATCTCCCAGCCCCCCCAGGCCCCCCGCCCCGCCCCCTACGCCCTCTGGCAAGGGGAGGCCAAGCCCCGCCCCCCCGTCTTCTCCCCTTCCGCCCACCTCAAGGCGGAGGCCGAGCCCGTGGAGGGTTTGGGCGAAGGGGAGGCCCTGCCCGAGTGGGCCCGGGCGGTGGGGACCCTGGTCCACTACGCCATCGCCCGCCACCTGGACCCCGAGGACGAGAAGGCCATGGCGGGGCTTCTCGGCCAGGAGGTGGCCCTGCCCTTTGGGGAAGGGGAGCGGGTTGCCCTCCTGGAGGAGGTGAGGGCCCTCCTTGGGGCTTACCGGGGCCTCCTTGGACGGGCCCTTCCTCCCCTCGAGGCCCGCTCGGAGGACCACGCGGAGCTTCCCCTCCTCCTCCCCCTTGGGGGCACGGTCTGGTACGGGGTCCTGGACCGGCTCTACCAGGTGGGGGACCGCTGGTACCTGGACGACTACAAGACGGACAGGGAGGTCCGCCCCGAGGCCTACCGCTTCCAGCTCGCCTTGTACCGGAAAGCGGTCCTCGAGGCCTGGGGGGTGGAGGCGGAGGCCCGGCTGGTCTACCTCCGCGCCTCCCATGTGGTCCCCTTCAGCCCAGAGGAGCTGGAGGCCGCCTTGGAGGGGCTTTATGGATAAGGCCGCCCTGCGCAAGAAGGCCAAGGCCCTGTGGCGGACCCTGGACCGGAAGGCCCTTTCAGAGGCGGTGCTGGAGGTCCTCCTCCCCTGGATTAGGGCGGGGGGCTTTGGGGACATCCTCCTCTACCACCCCCTTCCCCACGAGCTGGACCTTCTTCCCCTTTTGGAGCGCTACCCCGCCCGCTACTACCTGCCCAAGGTGGCGGGGGAGGGACTCACCGTCCACCCCTTTGGCCCCCTCCTTCCGGGGCCCTTTGGCCCCCTGGAGCCCACCACCCCCCCGGTGGACCCCCGGGTTTTGGACCTGGTGGTGGTGCCGGGCCTGGCCTTTGACCGCCAGGGGTACCGGTTGGGCCACGGCCAGGGCTACTACGACCGCTTCCTGAAGGGGGTTAGGGCCACCACCCTTGGGGTGGTCCCCGAGGCCCTCCTCTTCCCCAGGTTGCCCCGGGACCCCTGGGACCGGAGGGTGGACTTCTTGGCCACGGAAAAAGGGGTCTTCCCCGCCCTGGGGTCAGATGACGGGGAAGGGGAGGATGGGGGCTGCTAGACTTGGGCCATGCGGGGTGTCCTCCTGGACCGGGACGGGGTCCTCCTCCTCATGGACGAGGAGGCCCTTTACCGGAAGGCCTTGGATCTTGGGGCCTACGGGATGGGCAAGGAGCGGGCTCTGGCCTTCCTTGCCCGGGCGGTGCGGTGGATCAACGAGGAGGTGCGGGCCCTTTCCGTCCGTACCGTGGTGGAGGAGGAGGCCCTGTTCCGGGCCCTGGCTGAGGAGGCGGTCCGGGAGCTGCGCGCGCCCTTGGCCAAGGTGCAGGGCTTGCGCTACTACCACTTCATGCGTCCCGCGCCTGGGGCCTTGGACCTCTTGAAGGCCCTAAAGGCCCAGGGCCTCAAGGTGGGCGTGCTCTCCAACACCCTGCCGAGCCTCCGGGAGAGCCTGGCCCACCACGGCCTAGCGGAGTACGTGGACGGCTTCTACGCTTCCTGCACCTTAGGGGTGGCCAAGCCCGACCCCCGGGCCTTTCTCCTGGCCCTCCAGGACCTAGGCATTCCCCCGAGGGAGGTCTTTTACCTGGATGACGACCCGGAAAACGTCCGGGTGGCCCGGGCCTTGGGTCTCAGGGCCGAGATCCACGTGCCCGGCCAGCCCCTGCTGGATGCCGGCCAGTAAGGTGCCCGTACCAAAGCCCCTAGAGCACAGGGAGATCGGCCACCGCGGCCACCTCGAGGCCCGGCGTCCCCTGCCGGAAGGCGGCAAGCCGCCCCACCACCTTGCCTCCTGCCCTCAGGACCATCTTCTCCATGGCCCGCATGGTCTCCCCGCTGGCCACCACGTCGGAGACCAGGGTCACCTTCTGGTTGAGGAGCTTCTCCGCAAAGCGGCGGTCCAGCCAGAGCACCTCCCCCACGCCCAGGGTGAGGGTTTCCACTTCCTGGATGATGGGGTCCTCCATGTAGGGTCGCCGCCGCCTCCGGGCCACCACGTAGGGGAGGCCCAGGGTTTCCGCCAGTACGTGGGTAAGGGGGATGGGGCTGGTTTCCGTGGTGAAGAGGACCTCCGTCTCCTGGGGCACCAGGGGCTTCAGGGCCTCCGCGGCCGCCCGCACGAGCTCCGGGTCCCCCAAAAACTCCACCAGGGGGATCCGCCGTCCCGGCAGGGGCTCAATGAGGGGCACGTGCCGGGTCACGCCGCCGATGCTGATGGGGTAGGTTTCCATAAAAGACCTCCTATTCCGGCTTGAATAGGGGCAGGTGGCCTAAGGCGATCACGTCCTGGCGGGGCGTCCCCTCGGTGAACACCGCCAGCACCGCCACCACCTCCCCCCCCACGCTCTCAATCAGTTCCCTTAGGCCTGCCAGGGTGGAACCGGTGGAGACCACATCGTCCACGATGGCCACCTTCTTCCCCCGGATGAGGGGCACGTCGGCCCCGTCCAGGACCAGAAGCTGGGGTTTGCCCGTGGTGATGGAAAGGACCTGGCGGCTTACGGGGTTGATCATGTAGGGCTTTTCCGTCTTCCGGGCCACCACGTAGGGCTTGCCCGTGATGCGGGAAAGGGCATGGGCCAGGGGAACGGCCTTGACCTCAGGGGTGACCAGGACCTCCACTTCCTGGGGTAGGCGCTGGGCCAAGGCCTCGGCCGCGGCTTCGGTGAGCTCGGTGTCGCCGAGGAGGTTAAGGAGGGCCACGGCCACGTCCGGCCCCACCTGGACGATGGGGAGTTCGCGCTTCACCCCAGCGATCTCCACAGGGTAAGTCCTCACGCCGCCAGTCTATACTGAGGGTATGCTGAACGCCAAGATTGAAACCCTGGGCGTGGACCCCCAAAACGGCAGCGTGGTGGTCCTGCTCAGGACGGAGACCGACAAGCTCCTTCCCATCGTGATCGGTCCTTTGGAGGCCCATCACATCGTGGTGGCCCTCCAGGGTGAAAAGCCCCCCCGCCCCCTAACCCCAGACCTCCTCCTCTCGGTGATGGAGATGCTCCAGGCCCGGTTGAAGCGGGTGGAGATCGTGGACCTAAAGGAGGGTACCTTCTACGCCCGGCTTATCTTGGAGCACCGGGGGATTGAGCTGGAGGTGGACGCCCGCCCCTCGGACGCCATGGCCCTGGCCTTGAGGGCCGGCGCCCCCATCCTGGTGGCGGAGGAGGTGGTGGAGAAGGCGGGGGTGGAGGAGGCCAGCCTCAAGCCCCACGGGGCGGCGGAAGCCTAAGTGCGGGTTTTCCTTTTCGTCCTTCTCCTCCTACCCCAGGCCTTGGCCCTGCGCCTGGCCTTCCTGGGGGATTTCGGCGCGCCCACCCCCGGAAGGGGCCAGGTGGCGGCGGCCCTTAGGGCCTACCACGCCGCCCATCCCCTGGATGCTCTCTTCACCCTGGGGGACAACTTTTACCCCCGGGGTGAGGTGGTGGAGGCTTACCTGAAGGACCTTCCCCCGGTGCCCCTTTACCCCGCCTTCGGCAACCACGACGCGCCCCACCTACGGGACCAGCTCCGCCGCTTTCAACGGGAACGGCCCTACTACCGGGTGGGCTTCCCCGGTCTGGCCGTCTACGTCCTCTACACCGAGGGGGACCTGGCGGGGCAGCGGGCTTGGCTCGAGGCCGAGCTTTCCCGGGAGAAGGCCTCCTTGCGCCTCTTCCTCCTCCACCGGCCCCTCTACTCCTCCGGCCTCCACGGGGGAAGCCCCATCCTGCGGGCCCTCTTTGAGCCCCTGATCCTTGCCCACCGGGTGCCCCTGGTTCTGGCCGGCCACGACCACCACTACGAGCGCCTCGAGGCCAAGGGGGTGGTCCACGTGGTCTCGGGCGGGGGCGGGGCCTGGCTTAGGGCGCCCCTGCGCCCTCTGGCTTATAGCCGGGCTCGGGCCGCGGCCCACCACTTCCTCGTCCTGGAGGTGGGGGAGGGGACCTTTCGCCTCGAGGCCTTGGGGATGGACCTAAGGCCCTTGGATGCCTTCAGCGGGGCCAGCCCATGATGTGCACGTGCACGTGGAACACCTCCTGGCCCCCCTCCTCCCCCACGTTGACCGTAAGCCGGTAGCCCCTAAGGCCTAGGGTTCGGGCCACCCGGTTGGCGGTGCGAAAAAGCGCCCCCAACGCCCTTTCCCCCTCCTCCGTGTCCGGGTAGTCCGAGAGCGTTGCCACATGGACCTTGGGCACCACCAGCACGTGGACCGGGGCCTTGGGGCGGATGTCGTGGAAGGCTACAAAGGCCTCGTCCTCGTAGACCATCCGCGCGGGGGCCTCTTTGCTCACGATGCGGCAGAAGACGCAGCCCATGGCCCCATTCTAGAGGACGGGGAGGGCCAGGGGAGCCTCCTCCTTCACCCCCACCACCATCCCCAAAAGGGTGTACCCCTCCACCCCCTCCACCCGGGCCAGGACCGTGGCCCCGGGCCGGGCGGGGCCCCATAAACGGGCCTCGTAGTAGTCCGGGGTGTGGCCCAGGGCCACCCCCCCTTGCACCCGCTCCACCAGGACCTCCACCTCGCGCCCCAGCTTGGGCTGGATCCTTTCCTCCGCCAGGCGCTGGGCCAGGGCGATGAGCTCCTTGGTGCGGCGCTTCCTCACCTCCACGGGCACCTGGGGCATGGAGGCGGCCCGGGTCTTGGGACGGGGGGTGTAGGTGAAGGCGTGGACCCGGCTCGGCCGTAGTTCTTCCAGGAAGGCCAGGGTTTCCCGGTGCTCCTCCTCGGTCTCCGTGGGAAGCCCTGCGATGACGTCCGTGGTGAGGGCGAAGCCCGGGATGAGGGCGTAGGCCCGCTCCACCAGGGCCCGGTAGTAGGCCTTGTCGTAGCGGCGGCCCATGAGCCTAAGGAGCCGGTCCGAGCCCGTCTGCAGGGAGAGGTGGAGGTGGGGGCGGACCTCGGGGGCGTACCGGGCGATGACCTTTAGGAGGTCCTCCCCCGTGTCCTCGGGCTCAATGGAGGAGAGCCGGACCTTGGCCCCCAGGTGGTATAGGTCCTCCACCAGGCCCGCAAGGCCCCTGGGGTGGCCTTGGTAGCTCCCAAGCCGCACCCCCGTGAGGACGATCTCCCGGATGCCCATCCGGAGGAGGGCTTCCGCCTCGGCCAGGGCCTCCTTGTGGTTCCGGTGGCGCTCCTTGCCCCTTAGCCTTGGGATGATGCAGTAGGCGCAGCCCGCCTGGCAGCCGTCTTGCACCTTCAAGAAGGCCCGGACTCGGCTATTCAAAAGCCCCCTTTCCCCCGCGCCCCAGAACTCGTTGGGGGGGGTGGTGATGGGGTCCGAGGGGAGGCCGAAGTGCTCCAGGATCACCTTGGCAAGCTCGCCCTTGCGGGCGTTGGGCACCACCGCGTCCGCCCCGAGTTCCTTTAGGGCCTCCCCGGAAAGCTCCGCGTAGCAGCCCGTGACCACGATGAAGGCCCCTGGGTTCAGGCGCCGGGCCCTGCGGATCTCCTTGCGGGCGTCGGCCTCCGCGGTGGTGGTCACCGCGCAGGTGTTGATCACCACAAGCTCGGCCCCGCCGGCCTCGAGGGGCACCACCTCGGGCTCTAGGGCCTTTAGGAACCCCAGGAGGGCCTCCGTCTCCACCTGGTTGACCTTGCACCCTAGGGTGCGGAAGGCGGCGCGCATCCTTCCCATTCTTGGGGGAAAAGAGGGCTTCGTCAACGGCAGGGGGCGTATTGTAAACCCGCCTCCTTGCCAACCCCCACCAAGAAGTTGTAGTATCCACTGCGTCAGCCCCAAGATGTGGGGTGAAGCCCCGAGGGGCAGGGTGCCTTCTGGAGGATTTATGGAAAGGTATTTCTTTGACGAGCACGCCCAGGCTATCGCCAAGCGCCAGTACCTGCAAGAGGGGGACGGGGACATCCTCGGCATGTTCCGCCGGGTGGCCCGGGAGATCGCCCAGGTGGAAGCCCCTGAGGCTAGGGCCCACTGGGAGGAGAAGTTCTATCAGCTCATGGCCTCTAAGCGCTTCTCCCCTGGGGGGAGGATCCTGGCGGGAGCGGGCACGGCCCACGGGAATCTCTTGAACTGCTTCGTCCAAGGGGCCACGGACCACCTCCCCGAGAGCTTCGAGGGGGTTATGGAGGTGGCGAGGAAGCTCGCCCTGGTCACCAAGGTGGGCGGGGGGAACGGGGTCAACCTGGACCCCTACCCCCCCAGGGAGAGAGAGGGGCGCCGGTTTGTCCAGGGGGTGGCCTACCTCCGGGCGGACCACAAGGATGCCCGGGACTTCGTCTTAGGCCTCATGCGCCCCCCCACCAACCCCGAGGGGGAGAAGGAGAAGGTGGCCCTAAAGAACTTCCTGCGCGTCCTCTACGGCAAGCCGGACCCCGAGCTTATGGCCCTTGCCCGGGAGAACGGGGTGAAGGTGGTGGACGCACCCCCTGAAGGGGCCATCCTCGTCCCCGACGATATGGGGGGCATCGTGGACGCCGCGGCTGAGGCGGCCTGCCAGGCCCGTTCGGGAAGGGTCCCCCACGTGGACTTCTCCCTCCTCCGCCCTGAGGGCTCGCCTATCCGGGGCTCTGGGGGCACGAGCTCTGGTCCCGTAAGCTTCCTCGTCGAGCTTTTCGACAACTTCCTGGAGTGGGCCTCCTTGGGTGCCGAGCATGCAGGTCCTGTAGCCACCCTGCGCTACGTCTACGCGCCCGTGCTCCGGGTGGTGAGGCAGGGGGGCACCCGCAGGGGCGCGGGCATGGCCACCCTCTCCGTGGACCACGGAGATGTCCTGGACTTCCTCACCGCCAAGGACCTGGACCGGGAAAGGGCGGAAGGGGACATCTCCACCTTCAACATCTCCATCCTGGCCACGGAGGACTTCATGGAGGCCGTGGAGCGGGACGGGCTTTGGCCCGTTCACCCCAAGGAGATCCCCGGGAAGTACTACCCCTATCCCCTGGAAGGCGAGTACAAGGGGATGCTTCCCCCTCTCCCCGAAAGGGAGGACGGGGCCAAGGCGGTGCCCATTTACGAGGGCGGGGTTCCTGCGCGTTGGCTTTTCCGGGAGATCGCCTGGCACGCCTGGGCTACGGGGGAGCCGGGGCTCATCTTCATTGACCGGGTGAACGCCTTTTCCGCCGTCAATGGACTTGATCCTGAGTTCGTAATCCGTTCAACTAACCCGTGTTTCGCAGGTTCCGTGCGGATTTCCACCGAGTACGGTCTCGTTCCTATTGCCGAGCTACAGGGCAAGGGGAACTTCTATGTGGTCACAGATAACCGCGCGCCCCTTGGAGGGGTGGGTCTGCCCCTTCGCCGTGAAGGTACCACGGCTCGTAAGGCGGCCATGGCTTTCTTCACTGGGGTCAAGACCGTGGTTCGCCTGGCCACACGGGAGGGGTTGGAACTTGTGCTGACGCCGGATCACCTCCTTATTACCCCTAAGGGGTATAAGGAGGCGGGGAGTCTTCGCCCAGGGGATCGCCTTCTTGTTCAAAGTGGTGAAGGGCTCTTCTCTAAGGAAGATGCGCTTCCTCAAGCCGCCGTCCTTCGGCTCCAAGAGCGTGTGGCCACTGCGGGAGGTCGGGGTGGGCGAGGCCGGGTCGATGTGAAGGCTAAGTACGCCAACTTGCCTACCCGCTGGAGCCGGGAGTTGGGCGTGGCCCTGGGTTGGCTTTTGGGAGATGGGTACCTGCGGGAGGATGGGGTCGGCTTCTATTTCTCCAAGGAGGATTTCCGGGCTATCTCTTGGCTCCCTGATCTTTTGCAGGATTGGTTCGGTGGAGGCTCGCTTCAAGAGACCCCTTCCAACACCTACCATCTTCACTTCAGGCGGATACCGGCGGAGTTCTTCCAGGCCCTTGGGTTCAAGGTGGCCAAGGCCACGGAAAAACGCGTTCCGGAAAGCATTTTCCGGGCGCCACGGGAAGCGGTGGTGGGATTCCTCCAAGGCCTTTTCAGTGCGGACGGCTCGGTCCAAATCAATGAGAAAAAGCAGGATGCCACGGTGCGCCTCGCTTCCTCTAGCCTGGGCCTCCTTCAAGACGTTCAACTCCTCCTCCTGAACCTTGGCATTTGGGGGAAGATCCATAAGCGCCGCACCTCCGGGGTTAAGGCGCTTCCCGATGGGCGGGGCGGGTTAAAGACCTATCCAGTGGCCGAGCACTACGAGTTGATCTTAGGAGCCCAGAACAGAGACCTTTTTGCTGAGGTGGTGGGTTTTCTGCAGCCTGAGAAACAGGCCCGGCTTCTGGCTTACTTGGATAAGCGCCGGAAGGGAACCTATCAAAAGCCCTTTTGGGCTACGGTGGCGAGGGTAGAGCCTGCGGGCGAGGTGCCGGTTTATGACTTGACCGAGCCAGTAACCCACAGCTTGGTAGCCAATGGTATCGTTGCCCACAACTGCGGGGAGATCCCCCTCACCGTGGGCGAACCTTGCGATCTTGGGGCCTTGAACCTTGCGGCCTACGTGGAGGGAGGGGCCTTCAACCTCGAGGCCTTCCGGGAGGATGTCCACACCGCCATCCGCTTCCTGGATAACGTCCTGGACGTGAACCGCTTTGCCCTGCCCGACAACGAGGCCAAGGCCAAGGCCTTAAGGCGCTTGGGCCTTGGGGTGATGGGCCTGGCGGATGCTCTCATCAAGATGGGCCTGCCCTACGACTCCGAGGAGGCTCGGGCCAAGGTCTACGAGATCATCTCCGCCATGCGGGAGGAGGCCCTTAGGGCTTCCGAGGAGCTCGCCAAGGAGCGGGGTCCCTTCCCCGCTTACCTCGAGCACGAGGCCTTCTTCCGGGAAAAGGGGATCCCGCCGAGGCGCAACGTGGCCCTCCTCACCGTGGCCCCCACCGGCACCACCAGCATGATCATGGGGGTGTCCTCCGGGGTGGAGCCCGTGTTCAGCCCCTTCATCTGGCGCAGGATCGGGGCGGAGTACAAGCCCCTCCTCCACCCCCTCTTCAAAGAGCTCATGGAGGCCTACCCTCCTGCCCCCGGCTTCGAGAAGGACGGAGGCTGGGACTGGGCGAAGGTGGTGGAGGAGATCCAGAAGGATGGGCACGGCTCCGTGCAGAACCTCCCCTTCATCCCCGAGCCCATCCGGGGGGTCTTCCGCTCCGCCCACGACATCTCTCCCCTGGACCACGTAAGGATGCAGGCCACCGTGCAACGGGCCTTTGACGGGCGGGGCTTTGCTGGGAACTCCATCTCCAAGACCATCAACCTCCCCAACGAGGCGAGCGTGGACGACGTCCTCCAGGCCTACCTCGAGGCCCACCGCACGGGGTGCAAGGGCATCACCGTCTACCGGGATGGAAGCCGGGAGTTCCAGGTGCTTGCGGTGAAGAAGGAGGATAAGGCGGCCAAAAAGGAGGCGAAGGAAACCCCTGAGCCCACCGACACCGAGGCCCCTCCCAAGCTCCCCGAGCCCACCGGTCTCCTCTACGAGCGTCCTGGGCGGCTTATGGGCTTCACGGATATGGTCAAGCTCCTCACCCCCGAGGGGACCAAGCGGAGCTTCCTCATCACGGTGAACGTCCTGGAGGGGAAGCCCATTGAGGTCATCCTCACCTCGGGCAAGGCGGGGGACGAGGCCAACGCCGACTCTGAAGCCCTAGGCCGGGTGGTCTCCATCGCCCTCCAGTACGGGGTGCCCCCGGAGGCCTTGGTGCGCACCCTGAGGGGCATCAGCGGAGGGCTTTACGGTACCTATCAGGGGCGGCTGGTGTCCAGCAAGGCGGACCTCATTGCCGTGGCCCTGGAGACCTTGCCTAAGGACCTGAAGGGTGCCTTCCTCGAGGGCCTTTGGGAAAGGCCAGCCCTCTCAGGGGGGGGCCTGATGGCGGGCGAAACCCTTTTGGAGGGGGCTTCTTCCTGCCCCTCCTGTGGGGAAAAGGCCTTGGTGCGGGAGGAGGGGTGCTGGTCTTGTAAGGCCTGTGGGTATTCCAAGTGCGGGTAAAGGCCATCCGGGGCTGAGATCCGGGCATAGGCCAGGAAGGCCTAACCCCCGGTCGGGGCCGTTCCCATGACCGTGGAGCTAGAGGAGGTTTTATGCTAGGGATGGCCCTTGGTCTTTTCGTCCTTTCCCTGGTTTCCGGAATGCTGGGCCTGGGGGTGGCCTTTGCCGCCGTGCCCTTTCTCTCCTTCTTTCTGGAAGACCTGGTCCACCAGGTCCAGCCCCTGGCCCTTCTCCTCAACGGGGTGACCGCGGCCTTTGCGGTGGTGGGGTTTGCCCAAAGCCGCCTTTTGGACTGGAGAAAGGGCCTGGTTCTGGCCTTGGTCACCACCCTTTTCGCACCCCTAGGGGCCTGGTGGGTCCAGGCGGTGCCTGTGCGCTGGGTGTGGTTCCTTTACCTGGGGGCGGTGGTTTACTTGGCCTTCAACCTTTTCCGCCCTTCCCAACGGACCCTACCCCGGGAGAACTTTCCCTTAGCCCTCCTTTTGGCGGTTCCCATCGCGGTGGTGGCGGGCTTTTTGGGGGTGGGCTCCGGGTTCTTGCTCTTTCCCGCCCTTGTCCTCACCGGGCACGAGCCCAAGCGGGCCGCGGCCATCAACGCCTTGGCCGTAACCCCCTCTTCCTTTTCTAGCCTTATTCCCCACTTGGCCACCGCCCGCTTGGACCCCGCCCTTACCCTAGCCTTGGTTCTGGCGGGGGCTGTGGGGAGCTACCTGGGCTCGAGGTTCACCGGCCTTTATCTTCCACCCCATAGGATGAGGCAGCTTTTCGGCCTCCTCATCGTGGCGGCCACCTTTTACCGGGTATACACCTTCCTCTCTTGACGGTTCCTCTCTTGACGGCCAAGGGAGGCATCCTCCAGGCTGGGCCTATGCGGGTCAAGATCTGCGGTCTCACCCGCCTGGAGGATGCCCTTTTGGCGGAGGAGCTAGGGGCCTGGGCCTTGGGCTTCGTCTTCGCCCCCCGGTCCAAAAGGCGGGTGGAACCGGAGGCCGCCTGGGCCATGGGGCGCGCTCTAGGGCCTTTCGTGGTGCGGGTGGGGGTCTTCCAGGACCAGCCTCCGGAGGAGGTCCTAAGGCTCATGGACCGGGCCCGGCTCCAGGTGGCCCAGCTCCACGGGGACGAGCCCCCGGAGTGGGCGGAGGCCGTGGGGCGGTTTTACCCGGTGATCAAGGCCTTCCGCTTGGAGGGGCCGGCGCGGCCCGACTGGGCCCACTACCCCGCCCAGGCCCTCCTCTTGGACGGCCGCGCCCCGGGGAGCGGGGAGGCCTACCCCCGGGACTGGGCCCGGCCCCTTTTGGGGCGTGGGCTGCGCATCATCCTGGCGGGGGGGATCACCCCGGAAAACCTGGAGGAGGTCCTGGCCCTTGGGCCCTACGCTTTGGACCTCTCCAGCGGGGTGGAGGAGAGCCCTGGAGTAAAGAGCCCGAAGAAGCTAAGGGCCCTCTTCGCCCAGCTTAAGATAAGGGGATGAACCGGCGCCACCCCTACTACCCCCACCTGGAAGCGGCCCTAGAGGCCGCCCACCTAGCCATGGGGATCCACCGCTACTACCTGGAGAAGGGCTTCACCCAGGGCACCAAGTCCGGCCCCACCGATCTCGTCACCCAGGCGGACCGGGAGGCGGAGGAGGCCATAAAGGCCCTCCTCCTAGCCCGCTTCCCCCAGGCGGGCTTTTTCGGGGAGGAGGGGGGGAGCGAGGGGAGCGGCACCTTCCGCTTCATCGTGGACCCCTTGGACGGCACGGTGAACTACGCCCACGGCTTCCCCTTCTACGGGGTTTCCATCGCCCTCGAGGCCGAAGGGGCCATCCAGATGGGCCTGGTCATGGACACCGCCCGGGAGGAGGTCTTCTTCGCCCTAAGGGGGGAAGGGGCCTACCTCAACGGCCGCCCCATCCGGGTTACGGGGCGGGCGGAGCTTTTGGGAAGCCTCCTGGCCACGGGCTTTCCCTACGATGTGGCCAAGGACCCGGAGAACCTCACCTATTTTGAAAGGGCTTTGAGAAAAGGGCTTCTCGTGCGCCGGCCTGGGGCGGCAGCCCTGGACCTGGCCTACGTGGCCGCGGGCCGGCTAGAAGGCTTCTGGGAGGTGAAGCTGAACCCCTGGGATGTGGCCGCGGGCTGGCTTTTGGTGGAGGAGGCGGGGGGGCGGGTGACCGACCTGGAGGGCAAGCCCTACCGCCTGGGCCACCGCTACATCGTGGCCACCAACGGCCGCATTCACGAGGCCTTGCTCTCCACCCTAAGGGGCCTCGAGGAGGTATAGGGGCACCTCCCGTCCTTCGGGGAGGAGGAAGGCCCTTACCCCGTCGGTGCCAAAGATCACGTAGGGCACCCGCCAGCGGGCCTCCCGGAGGTCGGTGGGGCTTGGGAGGGCGGGGCCCTTGGGGTGGGAGTGGTAGATGGCCAAAAGCTCCATCCCTTCCGCCTCCAGGGCCTTGAGGGCCCTGAGAAGGGCCCTGGGCTCGGCCAGGTAGCCCGTGAGGGGACTGAGGTGGACGTTGGGAAGGGGCAGAACCCGCTCCACCACCCGCCTGCCCCCCCAAAGCCCCACCCCTTCCCGGGGGGCTTCTTTGAGGAGATGGGCCCGGGTTTCCTCCAGAAGGGGTCTCGGGATGTAGATGGCCTGGGACAAAACGCCCTCCTTCCGTCCTATACTATGGGCACCAAGAAGGAGGGACCATGATCCGAACCGTCGCCCTGGTGGGCCATGCGGGAAGCGGCAAAACCACCCTCACGGAAGCCCTGCTCGTTGCAACCGGGGCCAAGGATAAGATGGGCCGGGTGGAGGAGGGCACCACCACCACGGACTACACCCCCGAGGCCAAGCTCCACCGCACCACGGTGCGCACGGGGGTGGTTCCCTTGCAGCATCGGGGGCACCGGGTCTTCCTTCTGGATGCCCCCGGCTACGGGGACTTCGTGGGGGAGATCCGGGGGGCGTTGGAGGCAGCGGACGCCGCTTTGGTAGCGGTCTCGGCGGAAAGCGGGGTCCAGGTGGGCACGGAAAGGGCCTGGACCGTGGCGGAAAGGCTCGGCCTTCCCCGCATGGTGGTGGTGACCAAGCTGGACAAGGGGGGGGACTACTACGCCCTCCTGGAGGACCTAAGGGCCACCTTAGGCTCCATCCTTCCCATAGACCTGCCCATGTATGAGGGAGGGCAATGGGTGGGCCTGATAGACGTTTTCCACGGCAAGGCCTACCGCTACCAGGGGGGCAAGGAGGTGGAGGCGGAGATCCCCGAGGCGGAAAGGGCGCGGGCGGAGCGCTACCGGCAGGAGGTCCTCGAGGCCATTGTGGAGACGGACGAGGGCCTTCTGGAAAAGTACCTGGAAGGGGAGGAGGTCACGGGGGAGGCCCTGGAAAAGGCCTTCCACGAGGCGGTGCGCCGGGGCCTCCTTTACCCTATGGCCATTGCCGGGGCCCTTACGGGCATCGGCGTCCTGCCCCTTTTGGACCTCATCCTGGAGGCCCTCCCCTCCCCGGAGGAGCGCTTCAGGGAAGGCCCCCCCTTGGCCAAGGTCTTCAAGGTCCAGGTGGACCCCTTCATGGGCCAGGTGGCCTACGCTCGCCTGTATCGGGGCCAGCTCCTGCCTGGCGACACCCTCCAAAGCGGGGCGGGGCCGGTGCGCCTGCCCCACCTCTACGTGCCCATGGGCAAGGATCTCCTGGAGGTGGAGCGGGCGGAGGCGGGCTACATTCTGGCTCTCCCCAAGGCGGAAAGCCTCCACCGGGGGATGGTTCTTTGGCAGGGGGAAAGGCCGGAGAGCGAGGCCGTGCCCTTTGCCCGCTTGCCCGAGCCCAACGTGCCTGTGGCCCTCAGGCCCAAGGGGCGCACGGACGAGGCCAAGCTGGGGGAGGCCTTAAGGAAGCTCTTGGAGGAGGATCCCAGCCTCAAGCTGGAGCGCCAGGAGGAGACCGGGGAGTTCCTCCTTTGGGGCCACGGGGAGCTCCACCTCACCACCGCCCGGGAGCGCCTTTTGGACTACGGGGTGGAGGTGGAGTTTTCCGTGCCCAAGGTGCCCTACCGGGAGACCATCAAGAAGGTGGCCGAGGGCCAGGGCAAGTACAAGAAGCAGACCGGAGGGCACGGCCAGTACGGGGACGTGTGGCTCCGCCTGGAGCCTGCCCCCGAGTACAGCTTTGAGTGGCGCATCACCGGCGGGGTTATCCCCAGCAAGTACCAGGAGGCCATAGAGCAGGGCATCCTGGAGGCGGCGAAGAAGGGGGTGCTAGCGGGCTACCCGGTGATGGGCTTCAAGGCCATCGTCTATAACGGCTCCTACCACGAGGTGGACTCCTCCGACCTGGCCTTCCAGATCGCCGCCAGCATGGCCTTCAAGAAGGTAATGGAGATGGCAAGCCCCACCCTCTTGGAGCCCATCTACCGCCTTAAGGTGGTGGCCCCCCAGGAGCGGGTGGGGGACATCCTCTCCGACCTCCAGGCCAGGAGGGGGCGGATCCTGGGCATGGAGCAGGACGGCGCCCTAAGCGTGGTCCAGGCGGAGGTGCCTTTGGCGGAGGTCCTGGAGTACTACAAGGCTCTTCCCGGCCTCACTGGAGGGGCTGGGGCCTACACCCTGGAGTTCAGCCACTACCAGGAGGTGCCCCCCCACCTGGCCCAGAAGATCGTGCAGGAAAGGCGGGAGGCCTAAGTGGAGGCCCTAAGGGCGGCCCTTTCCCGGGTGCTTTTCGGCCAGGAGGAGGTCATAGAGGCCCTTCTCGCCACCTTCCTCGCCGGGGGGCACGCCCTTTTGGAGGGCATGCCGGGCCTGGGGAAGACCCTCCTTGCGGAGGGCTTCGCCCGGGCAAGCGGCCTTACCCATAAGCGCATCCAGTTCACCCCCGACCTCCTCCCCCAGGATCTCACGGGGAGCGAGGTCTTCCGAGAGGGGCACTTTGTGTTCGTAAAGGGGCCTCTCTTCGCCCAGGTGGTCCTGGCGGACGAGGTGAACCGGGCCCCTCCTAAGGTCCAGTCCGCCCTCCTCGAGGCCATGCAGGAAGGGGCGGTCACCGTGGGGGGGGTGCGCCACCCCCTGCCCGAGCCCTTCTTCGTCCTGGCCACGCAAAACCCCCTGGAGCTGGAGGGCACCTACCCCTTACCTGAGGCCCAGCTGGACCGCTTCATGGCCAAGATCCCCTTCCGCCCCCCCAGGCGCGAGGTCTGGTTCCGCATCCTTACCGAGGCCCCGGCCCTTCCGGAGCCCCAGGGGGTGGACCTCCTCCAGGCCCGGAGGGAGGCCCAAGGGGTGCGGGTGGCCAAGGAGGCCCTAGAGGCCATCGTGAACGTGGCCTTCCTCCTCTCCGAAGACCGGAGGCTCCGCATGGGCCTCTCCCCCCGGGGGGCCAAGGCCTGGCTGGCCCTGGCCCAGGCCCTGGCCTATCTGCGGAACAAGCCCCTGGTGGACTGGAAGGAGCTTAGGGACGCGGCCCTCCTGGCCCTGCCCCACCGGCTTTTCCTCACAGAGGAGGCCATGTACGAGGGGGAGAAGGAGGAGGCCATCCTTAAGGAGGCCTTAAAGAAAGGAGGCGTGCCGTGAGGTGGGTCCGGTTTTTTGAGGAGGTGGGCCTCGAGGACGTGCCCCTGGTGGGGGGGAAGAACGCTTCCCTGGGGGAGATGATCCGCGCCCTCACCCCCCTAGGGGTGAGGGTGCCCGAGGGCTTCGCCACCACCAGCGAGGCCTACCGCTACTTCCTGGAGGCCAATGGCCTGGAAGAGGCCTTGGCCCGGGAGCTTTCCGCCCTGGACCTCCTGGACCCCAAGGCCCTCCAAAGCGCAAGCCGCCGCCTTAGGAACCTCATCCTCCGGGGGGCCTACCCCGAGGACCTTAAGGCGGAAATCCTCGCCGCTTACCGGGCCTTAAGCGAGCGGGCAGGGGAGGAGGCCCTCCCCGTGGCGGTGCGCTCCAGCGCCACCCTGGAGGACCTCCCCACCGCCAGCTTCGCTGGCCAGCAGGAGAGCTACCTCTACGTCCAAGGGGAGGAGGACCTCCTCCTCCACGTGAAGCGGGCCATGGCCAGCCTCTTCACCGCCCGGGCCATCAGCTACCGGGCCCACATGGGCTTTGACCAACTGAAGGTGGCCCTCTCCGTGGGGGTCCAGCGCATGGTGCGGGCAGACCGGGGGGCCAGCGGGGTCATCTTCACCCTGGACCCGGACACCGGCCACCGGGGCTTCGTCTACCTCACCGCCATCTTCGGCCTGGGGGAGAACATCGTCCAGGGGCGGGTGGGGCCCGACCAGTACTACGTGCACAAAGACACCCTACGCCAGGGCTACAAGGCCCTGGTGGCCAAGCGCCTGGGGGCCAAGGAGCTCACCCTGGCCTACGATCCGGAGGAAGGCCGCCTGAAAAACCGCCCCACCCCCGCCTACCTGCGGAACACCTTTGCCCTCAAGGACGAGGAAGCCCTTCTCCTTTCGGACTGGGCTTTGCGCATAGAGGACCACTACTCCGGGAAGCGGGGGGCCCCCACCCCCATGGACATTGAATGGGCCAAGGACGGGATTACAGGGGAGCTCTTCGTGGTCCAGGCCCGACCCGAGACCGTCCACGCCCAGAAGGCCCCGGTCCTCCGGGTCTTCCGCCTCCTTGCCCGGGGGGAGGCGTTGGCGGAGGGGCTTGCCGTGGGCGAGGCCATCGCCTCGAGCCGGGCCCGGGTTCTCAAAGACCCCAAAGAGATGGACCGCTTCCAGGAGGGGGAGGTTCTGGTCACGGAAACCACCAACCCCGACTGGGAGCCCATCATGAAGAAGGCGGCGGCCATCGTCACCGAGCGGGGTGGGCGCACCTCCCACGCGGCCATCGTGGCCCGGGAGCTGGGGGTGCCCGCGGTGGTGGGGGCGGTGGGGGCCATACGGGCGGTCCCTGAGGGGGAGGAGGTCACGGTTTCCTGCGCCGAAGGGGAGGTGGGCCGGGTTTACCGGGGCCGGCTTCCCTTTGAGGTGGAGGAGGTGCGCCCCGAGGCCCTGCCCAAGACCCGCACCCAGATCCTGGTGAACGTGGGCACACCGGAGGAGGCCCTAAAGGCGAGCCTCCTCCCCACGGATGGGGTGGGTCTGGCCCGCATGGAGTTCATCTTCGCCAGCCACGTGCGCGTCCACCCCCTGGCCCTCACCCGCTACGAGACCCTGCCCAAGGAGGTGCGCCGCCAGGTGGACGAGCTCACCGAGGCCTATCCCGACAAGCGGGCCTACTTCGTGGACACCCTAAGCCAGGGCATCGCCCTCATCGCCGCGGCCTTTTACCCCCGGCCCGTCCTCCTCCGCTTTTCCGACTTTAAGACCAACGAGTACGCCCGGCTCATTGGGGGGCGTCTCTTTGAGCCCAAGGAGGAGAACCCCATGCTGGGCTGGCGGGGGGCGAGCCGCTACTACCACCCGGACTACAAGGAGGGCTTTCTCCTGGAGGCGGCGGCGGTGCGGCGGGTGCGGGAGGCGATGGGGCTTAAGAACCTCATGGTTATGGTGCCCTTCTGCCGCACCCCGGAGGAGGGGGCCAAGGTGCTGGAGGCCATGGCCGAGGGGGGGCTTAGGCGGGGGGAGGACGGTTTACAGGTCTACGTCATGGCGGAGATCCCCTCCAACGTCCTCGAGGCCGAGGCCTTCGCCGAGCTCTTTGACGGCTTCTCCATCGGCTCCAACGACCTCACCCAGCTCGCCCTAGGCCTGGACCGGGACTCGGAGCGGGTGGCCCCCCTTTTTGACGAGCGCCGGGAGACGGTGAAAAGGCTCTGCGCCCTCCTCATAGAGAAGGCCCACGCCCAGGGGAGGAGGGTGGGCATCTGCGGCCAGGCCCCCTCGGACTACCCGGAGTTTGCGGCCTTCCTGGTGGAAAAGGGGATAGACTCCCTAAGCCTCAACCCCGATGCCCTTCTCCGCACGGTGCGGACGGTGGCGGAGCTGGAGGCCCGCCTTGGGGTAAGCTAGGGTGTGCTGCGCGAGCCCTTTAACGCCCTAAGCCACGCTTTGGGTGTGCCCCTGGCCCTGGTGGGGGGCCTTTTGCTCCTCTTCCTGGCCCCCAGGGAAGCCTGGCCCGCCCTCTTCGTCTTCGGCCTTTCCATGGCCCTGATGTTCGCGGCCAGCGCCCTTTACCACGCCCTTAGGGTGGGGGAGCGGGCCCTCCTTTGGCTCCGCCGGCTGGACCACGCGGCCATCTTTCTCTTCATCGCCGGGAGCTACACCCCCTTTCTGGTGGAGGGGCTGGAGGAGGGGTCTAGGGCCTGGGCCCTGGGCCTCGTCTGGGGCCTCGCCCTGCTCGGGGTCCTCTTCCGCCTCTTCTTCCTAAAAGCCCCCCGCTTCCTCTACACCCTGGCCTATTTGGGCCTGGGGTGGCTTTCCGTTTTCTTCCTACCCCGGCTGGACCTGGCCCTTCCCACCTTTGGCCTTATGGCCCTGGGCGGGGTTTTCTACACCCTGGGGGCGGTGGTCTACGGCAGGAAGCGCCCCAACCCCTGGCCGGGGTGGGTGGGCTTCCATGGGCTTTGGCACCTCTTTGTCCTCCTGGGAAGCCTGTTCATGTACCTCGCGGTCCTCAGCCTCTACCTTTAAGCCCGCCTTTACTTTCTCATGAGAAAGCGAGTACCCTGGAGGCATGGAACCCCCTCTGATCCTGATCGTTGAGGACGAGAAGGACATCGCCCGCTTCATAGAGCTGGAGCTCCAGGCGGAGGGCTACCGCACGGAGGTGGCCCACGACGGCATCACCGGCCTCTCCAAGTTCCGCGAGGTGAGCCCCAACCTGGTCATCCTGGACCTCATGCTTCCGGTGATGGACGGGATTGAGGTGGCCAAGCGCATCCGCAAGACCTCCAACGTGCCCATCCTCATCCTCACCGCCAAGGACCGGGTGGAGGACAAGGTGGAGGGCCTGGACGCGGGGGCGGACGACTACCTGGTGAAGCCCTTTTCCATTGAGGAGCTTTTGGCCCGGGTGCGGGCCCACCTGCGCCGGGTGACCCCGGCCATCAGCGGCGAGATCCGGGTGGCGGACCTCATCCTGAACCTCGAGGGCCGGGAGGTCTTCCGCCAAGGCCGCCGGATAGAGCTCACCAACAAGGAGTTTGAGCTCCTGGAGCTCCTGGCGAGAAATCCGGGCAAGGTCTTCAGCCGCTACGAGATAGAGGAGAAGGTCTGGCCCGGTTACCAGGGGGGAAGCAACGTGGTGGACGTGTACATCGGCTACCTGCGCAAGAAGCTGGAGGCGGGAGGGGAAAGGAGGCTCATCCACACCATCCGGGGGGTGGGTTACGTGCTCCGGGAGGACTAAGGCCCCTTGACCCTCCGCGCCCGCATCACCCTGCTCACCACGGGCCTCCTCCTGGTGGCCCTTCTTCTCCTGGGGGTAGCCCTCCACGGCCTTCTCGGGAACTTCCTTCTGGGGAGCCTGAAGCGGGACCTGGTGGAGGCCAGCGCCCAGGTGGTCCGCCTCCTCAACCTGGGGGGGCAGGCCCTTTTGGAGGCGGGGCTCCCAGCGGACCTCTACGCGGAGATCCAGCTCATTGTGGAGGAGGACCCCGCCCTTCTGGCGCGGGAGGGGGGGATCAGCCTGCAGAAAAGCCCTGCCCTGGGCGTTCATCGCCTCCTCTTTGAGGAGGAGGCCTACAGAACTCTTCTGGAGACGGGGGAGGTCTGGACGGAGGTGGCCCTGCCGCGGGAAGGGGCCCCCTTGCGCCTTCTGGTCTATGGCCGGAAGGTGGAGGTGCGGGTGGGGGATACCCCCTGGAAGGGCCTCCTCCTGGTGGCCCGTCCCGTGGAGGGGGTGCGGGCCACCTTGGCCCAGTTCGCCCGCCTCTACGCGGCCACGGCCCTTCTGGTCCTCCTTTTGACCTTCCTCCTCCTCCGCCCCCTTTTGGCCCGGGCCCTGGAGCCCTTGGAATGGGTGGCGGTCAAGGCCCGCACCCTGGTGGGTCCCGAGGGCGCCCTTCCCCGACGGATAGAGCCCCTGCCCGAGCCTTTGGTCCAGGACGAGGTGGGGAGCCTGGTGCGGGCCCTGAACGGGATGCTGGCCCGCCTGCAGAAGGCCCTCGAGGCCCAGGTGCGCTTCCTCCAGGACGCCTCCCACGAGCTCCGCACCCCCCTCACGGCCATCCTGGGCCATGTGGGCTACCTCCTCCGCCGCACCCCCCTCACGGAGGCCCAGCGGGAGAGCCTGGAGGTGGTGAAGCGGGAGGCGGAGCGCATGGGGAAGCTGGTTTCGGACCTCCTGGAGCTTTCCCAGACGGGAAGCTGGCGCCTGGAGCCTGCCCCCTTGCGCCTCCTGGACCTTTTGGAAGAGGTGAAGGAGGAGTTTGCCAGGAGCTTTGAAGGGCAGATCCTGGTGGAGGCTTCCCCGGACCTTTGGGTCTTGGGGGATAGGGACCGGCTCCACCAGGTCTTCGCCAACCTCCTCACCAACGCCATCAAGGCGGGGGCCAAGACGGTGTGGCTCAGGGGCTTTGGGGTGGAGGGGCGGGTGGTGGT
>NZ_JBBIMD010000014.1:0-41421 GCF_037444525.1 Thermus sp.
CCTGGTGGTCTCGGGCCTTCCCACCCACCGCTTCACCTTTGAGGGCTTCCTGCCCAAGGGGGGGAAGGAGCGGAGGGCCCGCCTCGAGGCCCTGGCCCGGGAGGGGCGGACCGCGGTGCTCTACGAAAGCCCCCACCGCCTGCGAAAGACCCTGGAGGACCTCCTCGCGGTCTACAGCCCCCATCACCCCGTGGCCGTGGCCCGGGAGCTTACGAAGCTCCACGAGGAGGTCTACCGGGGCACCCTGGAGGGGGCCTTGGCCCATTTCCAAAAGCCCAAGGGGGAGTTCGTCCTGGTCCTGGCCCCCAAGGAGGAGGCGCCCCCGGAGGGGCGGGCCCTCCTGGAGGCCCTAAGGAGGGAGGGGCTTGAGGGGAAGGCGCTGGTGAAGGCTTTGGTGGAGCGGGGCCTTTCCCGGAACGAGGCTTACCGAATGGCCATGGAGGAGGAATGAAGCGAATCGGCGTGTTCACAAGCGGCGGGGATGCCCCGGGGATGAACGCGGCCATCCGGGCTGTGGTGCGCCAGGCCTACGCCTTGGGCGTGGAGGTCATCGGCATCCGGCGGGGCTACGCAGGGATGATCCTGGGGGAGATGCTCCCCTTGGGCGTGCGGGACGTGGCCAACATCCTCCAGCGGGGGGGGACCATCCTCCTCACCGCGAGGAGCCAGGAGTTCATGACGGAGGAGGGCCGGGCCAAGGCGGCAGAGAAGCTGAGGGCCGCGGGGATAGAGGGCCTGGTGGCCATCGGGGGGGACGGGACCTTCCGGGGGGCCATGCGCCTTTTGGAGGAGCACCGCATCCCCGTGGTGGGGGTGCCGGGCACCATAGACAACGATCTCTACGGTACGGACTACACCATCGGCTTTGACACCGCGGTGAACACCGCCCTCGAGGCCATAGACCGCATCCGCGACACCGCAGCAAGCCACGAGCGGGTCTTCTTCATAGAGGTCATGGGGCGCCACGCGGGCTTCATCGCCCTGGAGGTGGGCCTGGCGGGGGGGGCGGAGGTCATCGCCCTGCCTGAGGAGCCCCTGGACCCCAAGACCGTGGCCGAAACCCTGGCCGCCTCCCAGGCCCGGGGCAAGACCAGCTCCATCGTGGTGGTGGCGGAAGGGGCCTACCCTGAAGGGGCTTTGGGGCTTCTAAAGGCCATCCAGGCCCACATGGCCCTGGAGGCCCGGGTCACGGTCCTGGGCCACATCCAACGAGGGGGCTCCCCAACGGCCAAGGACCGGGTGCTGGCGAGCTGCTTGGGGGCCGCGGCGGTGGAGGCCCTCACGGGAGGGGCCAGCGGGGTCATGGTGGGGGAGGTGGAGGGGGAGGTGGAGATCACCCCCCTCAAGGAGGCGGTGGAGCGGAGGAAGGACATCCGCCGGGATCTTCTCGCCCTTTCCCGCGTCCTGGCCCTTTAGGGGTGGCGGTCAAGCCCCAAGGCCTTCCGCGCCCAAGGGGTCTCCCAGGCCCAGCGGAAGGCGGCCCGGGCAAAGGGGCTCTGCCCCACCCCCTCGTACACCGGGGTGGGGAGGCGGAGGCTTGGGTAGCGCACCCCCGCCCCAGGCAGGACCTCAAAGGGGAAGGCGGTCCAGAGCACCAGGGCCAGGAAGAGGCCCAGCACCCCTCCGCCCAGCCCCCCAAGGACCCGCTCCCAGAGAGGGCTTAGGGGGGGAAGGGGGAGGCTTTTGGAAAGCGCCCCCAAGAGGAGGCCAAGCCCCAGGGCCCACCCCCACCCCCCAAGCCCCGCCGTGGCCAGGAGGAGGTAGAGCAAGACCCCAAGCCCCGCCCCCAGGAAGGGGAGGCCAACCCGGACCCCGAGGGCCAGGCCCAGGCTCAGGCTCAGGAGGGCCAGGAGGTCCACCCAGGTGAGCATGCCCTCAGTTTACCCCCGGATGTCCAGTCCCCGGGCCCTTAGGGCGGCTAGGATCCGCCCCATGGCCTCCTCCACCTCCTCGTCCTTCAGGGTGCGCTCGGGGTGGCGGAAGCGGAGGTGGAAGGCCAGGCTCTTGGTGCCCTCCTTGAGGGGCGGGCCCTGGTAGAGGTCAAAGAGGGAAAGCTCTTCCAGGTAGGGCCCCGCGGCCTCCAACAGGATCTTTTCCACCTCGCCGTAGGGGGTCTCCTCCGGGGCCACCACCGCCAGGTCCCGAAAGGCAGGGGGATGGCGGGAGGGGTCTTGGAAGCGGAAGGCCTTTTCGGGAAGGGGGAGGGTGAGCTCAAAAAGGTGCACCGGGGGAAGCTCCAAGGCCTTCTGGATGGCGGGGTGGAGGGTTCCCATGAACCCTACCCCTTGGCCCTCCACCAAGACCCGCCCCGAAACCCCGGGGTGGAGGAAGGGGAAGGGGTGGGGCTCCACCGCAAGCCCCAGGCCCATCCGGGCCAGGAGGGCCTCGAGGTACCCCTTAAGGAGGTAGTACCCCCCAAGGGCCTCCCCCTTCCAGGGAAGCCCCACCCCCTCCCCCAGGAGGAGGCCCGCCAGGTGGGTCCTCTCCTCCTCCTGGAAGACCCGCCCCAGCTCAAAGACCAGCGCCCTCTCCAACCGGTCCAGGTCCAGGTTGGCCTTCAGGGCCCGCACGAGCCCAGGGAAGAGGTGGGTGCGGAGGGCGGCCTTCTCCGGGGCCAGGGGGTTTTTGAGGTGCAAGGGGGGCGGGGGGAGGCGGAAGAGGAGGGCGTCCTTTGGGTCCATGAAGCTATAGGTGTAGACCTCCTGGAAGCCCAGGCCCGCAAGGAGGTCCCTTAGGGCCTCCTCCTTCTGGTAAGGCCTTTCGGCCCCCCGGTTGTCCGGGGCGGGGAAGAAGGCGGGGAGGTCCATTGGGATGGTCTCGTACCCCTGGAGCCGGGCCACCTCCTCTATGAGGTCCTCCTCCCCCCTAAGGTCCAGCCGCCAGCTTGGGGGGGTGACCCTATAGGGGCCTTCCCCTTCCACGAGGCAGCCCAGGCGCCTTAGGGCCTCCAGCTGCTCCCTTTCTGGGTAGGTCGTGCCCAGAAGGCGGTTCGCCCGCTCGGGGCTAAAGGGAATGGGGCCAGGGGCCTCGTCCTCCCCCGCCTCCAGCACCCTTTCCGCCACCCGGGCCCCCGTGAGGGCCTGGAGGAGGGCCAGGGCCCGCCGCTGCGCCGGGATCTGGCCCATGGGGTCCACCCCCCGCTCAAAGCGGTGGCTGGCCTCTGTGCGCAGGCCGTGCCGGCGGGCGGTCTTGCGGATGAAGAGGGGGTGGAAGCGGGCCACCTCCAGGGCGATGGCCTCCGTGTCCGGCCGCACTTCGCTCTCCTCCCCGCCCATGACCCCCGCAAGGCCCACCGGCCAGCTCTCCTCCCCCCGGTAGGCGGCGATGACCAGATCCTCGGGGTGGAGGGTCCGCTCCACCCCGTCCAGGGTCCTTAGCCTTTCCCCCGGCCGGGCCCGCCGCACCAGGATCCCCTCCCCAATGAAGCGCAGGTCAAAGGCGTGCATGGGCTGGGCGAGCTCCAGCATCGCGTAGTTGGTCACGTCCACCGCGTTCAGGAGGGGGCGCATCCCCGCGGCGAAGAGGCGGCGCTGGAGCCAAAGGGGGCTTGGGCCTAGCCTTAGGCCGAAAGCGTAGCCCAAGGTGAAGCGGGGGGCCCCCTCGGGGTCCTCCACCCTTAGGCCGAAGGGAGGGGGGACAGGCTCGGTCTTTAGGGGGAACTCGGGAATGTGGAGGGCGTAGCCTAAGGCGTGGAGGTCCCGGGCGAGGCCGAGAAGCCCTAGGGCATCCGGGCGGTTCGGGGTGACCTCAATCTCCAAAACGGTCTCCTCGGGCCAGGCCTCGGCCAGGGGGGTCCCTGGGGGGAGGGCGTCCGGAGGGAGTTCCAGAAGCCCCCCGCCGTACTCCCCCACCCCAAGCTCCTTGGGGGAGAGGGCCATGCCGTGGGAGCGCACCCCTTGGATGACCCGCTCCCCGATCCGCATCCCCCCCACCTCCGTCCCCGGGAGGACCAGGGCCACCCCTATCCCTTCCCGGGCGTTTTCCGCCCCCGAGACCACCTCCACCGCACGCCCCGCGTCCAGGAGGAGGCGCTTTAGGTGGGTGCCGGGGATGGGGTGGGCCTCGAGGACCCGGGCGAAAACCACCCCGGCCGGCAGGGCGAAGGTCCTTTCCATCCGGTCCGTCTCAAACCCCAAGCCCGCAAGGCGTTCCTCCAAGACCTCGGGGCTTTCCAGCTCGGGCAGATATTCCTTAAGCCAGGAGAAGGGCACCCTCATGAGGGGGGGGGGAAGGCTTCCAGAAACTTAAGCCGGCCCCCGAAGAAGTAGCGGATGTCGGGGATGCCATAGCGGAGCATGGCGAGCCTTTCCACCCCAAGCCCGAAGGCGAAGCCCGTGACCCCCTGGTAGGCGGGGGGAAGGCCCAGCCTTTGCCGGTAGGCGTCCACCGCCTGGAAGACCTTGGGGTGGACCATCCCCGCGCCCCCAAGCTCCAGCCACTTCCCCCCCTCGGGCCACCAGAGGGCGAACTGGGCCCCCGGTTCCACGAAGGGGAAATAGATGGGCTGGAAGCGCACCCGGGACTTTGGGCCATAGAGGGCCTGGGCCAGCTCGTAGATGGCCCCCTTGAGGTGGGCCATGGTGATCCCCTCCCCCACCACCAAGCCTTCCAGCTGGTGGAAGACCGCCTCGTGGGTGGCGTCCGTCTGCTCAAAGCGGAAGACCCGCCCCGGCACCACGATGCGAAAAGGGGGGGTGTGGGCCACCATGTAGCGCACCTGCATGGGGGAGGTGTGGGTGCGAAGGAGAAGCCTCCCTTCCGCTTTCTCCCCCCAGGGGCCCCTTAGGGTGAAGGCCTCCGAGGGCTCCAGCCAGAAGGTGTCCCACATGTCCCGGGCGGGGTGGTGCTCGGGGATGTTCAGGGCATCAAAGTTGAAGAACTCGCTCTCCACCTCGGGGCCTTCCACCGCCTGGTACCCCAGGGCGCGGAAGACGCCAAGGAGCTCCCGGGTGATGAGGGTGATGGGATGGAGCCCCCCCACGAAGAGGCGCGCCCCGGGGAGGGTCACGTCCAGGCGCTCCCCTTTAAGGGCCTCCTCCAGGGCCCTTTCCTCCAGGGCCCTTTCCCGCTCCTCCAGGGCTTTCTCCAGGGCCTCCTTTAGGGCGTTCAGCTCCTGCCCTTTCCGCCTCTTCTCTTCCAGGGGCAGGTGGGCGAGCTCTTTAAGGGCCTGGGTGAGGAGGCCCTTTTTGCCCAGGTAGCGGGCCTTTAGGGCCTTTAGGACCTCGAGGTCCTGGGCGTTTTGTATGGCGGAAAGCGCTTCCTCCAGCATCGTCCCCCTCTTCCCCAAGAGGATACCCAAGCGCCCCTCCCTTGGAAAGCCCAGGGAACCCTCAGAACCGGAGGAGCCGGTGCGGGGTGGCGAGGAGCTGGACCCGCCGCTCGGGCTCCACGGGAAGCCTGGGGTAGACCATCACCGGGTGGGCCAGGGTGGCGAAGGGGGCCTCCACCCTAAGCCAGCTTTGGGGGAAGCCGTAGCCCTTGCCCACCCAACCCCCCTCCTCGTCCACCGCCACCGCCCCGATGAGGACCAGGTCTATGGGCTCCTTCTCCACGTCCACCGCCTCCCCGTACCGGTAGGCCTCCCGCACCCGCTTTAGGCGCCTGGGGTCTAGGTCTTTGAGGCGTAGGAAGGCCCTCGGCCGGTCGGGGTGGGGGAGGAGGAGGACCTTGCCCCCCCTTAGGGCGGCCTCCCGCAAGGGTTTCAGGACGGCGTCCATCCCCGCGAGGATGACCCGCGCCCTTTGGAACTCTGGGGTGTTCAGGAGGAGCTCCGCCGCCCGGCGCGCCCCCTTGAAGTTGGGGTGGTGGCCATGGGGCGGGGTGGGGTGGAGGGCCAGGTCGTGGCGGGCGAGAAGGTTCCAGACCTCTTCCCGGAGCTCGCCTGGGGTCACAAAATCCTCCTCAAGATGAAGCGGCTTTTGCCCACCTTCTTTAGGTTAATCTCAAAGCGAGCCACCACCGGTGGGGGATAGCGTTGAAAAAAGGCCTCCACCTTGCCTTGGGCTTGGTGGAAGGCTGAGGCCAGCTCGTTGGCCCAATTCCCATGCTTGGGCGGGGGCAGCAGGATAACCCGGCTTTGGGTTTGAAGCAGAGTGCTCTTTTCCACGGGGTTGCGGTGCATTCGGTGGTCAAAGGTTAGAAGGATCCAGCCCCGCCCGGCAATCTCTAGAGGAAGAGCTTCGTCGGGATGATCCGGTGGAAAATGCTCATCGTGAAGTTCTACCACAAGGCCTAGGCCCCTTATTTGGCCAAATTGTTTTCCGAGATTTCGGTCACAGAAGAAAACCAGGCTCATGCCACCTGGGGTAAGCCCTCCAGGTTTTCAAAGAGAATGGCTTCCCGAACTTCTTGCAGGCTAAGGCCGTAGTCCTCTGCCAAGCTCTCCGGGCTTTCTCCGGCTTCAAAGCGGGAGGCGATGACCTGGGTACGCACCCCCCGCACCACAGGTTTTCCAAAAGCCACCCTGGGATCCAAAAGCACCCGGTGTGCTTTGCCTCTGGGGTGAAACCGGAGGGGTAGGCCTTTGGGGTCCCTCTCCACGCGGGCCAGGTACTCTTGCAGGATTTCCCGAAGGGCCAGCTGGCTGCCTCGGGAAAGGGCAAGGAGGTTTCCCCCTTCCTCTATGAAGATTTCCCTCAGGCCCGCCTTCAGGTCTAAGAGCAAAGGGCGTTTATACCCCAGTCTCTGTGCATGCTCCAGGGCTGTTCGCACCCGGGCCATAGATACGCCATGAACCTGCCGTGGGGCGGCGAGGACGTTGGCCTCTATAAGGTTGTTGAAGGAAAGGAGTTCCCCCGGTGGGTGGATAAGAGGAGGAGAACGGCGCTCGCCTTCCCGCGTGGGGTAGGACCGCCCGCGCACCCACGAGCGGAGGGTGGCTTCGGAAAGCCCCAAGTGGCGCGCGGCTTCCTTAAGGGTGTAGAGCGGTTGCTCTTCGGGTGGAGCCTTCTCTAGGGTAAAGACTGAGCCCTCCCGCACCCCCATGCCCCACCTCCCAAGGGGGAGTTTACACTAGGGGAGCCATGGGCCAAAAGCTCCGCTTCGCCCACCTCCACCAGCACACCCAGTATTCCCTTCTGGACGGGGCCGCCAAGCTTTCCGACCTCCTCCAGTGGGTGAAGGAGGTCTCCCCTGAGGACCCCGCCCTGGCCATGACGGACCACGGCAACCTTTTCGGGGCCCTGGAGTTTTACAAGAAGGCCACGGCCCTCGGCGTGAAGCCCATCATCGGCTACGAGGCCTACGTGGCCGCGGAAAGCCGCTTTGACCGCAAGCGGGGGAAGGGCCTGGACGGCGGCTACTTCCACCTCACCCTCCTGGCCAAGGACTTCAAGGGCTACCAGAACCTGGTGCGTCTCGCCACCCGGGCTTACCTGGAAGGATTTTACGAAAAGCCCCGCATAGACCGGGAGATCCTCCGCGAGCACGCGGAAGGGCTCATTGCCCTTTCGGGTTGCCTGGGGGCGGAGATTCCCCAGTTCATCCTCCAGGACCGGTTGGACCTGGCGGAGGCCCGCCTAAACGAGTACCTTTCCATCTTCGGGGACCGCTTCTTCATAGAGATCCAGAACCACGGCCTCCCCGAGCAAGGGAAGGTGAACGCGGTCCTCAAGGAGTTTGCCCGCAAGTACGGCCTGGGGATGGTGGCCACCAACGACGGCCACTACGTGCGCAAGGAGGACGCCCGGGCCCACGAGGTGCTCCTCGCCATCCAGTCCAAGAGCACCCTGGACGATGAGGACCGCTGGCGCTTTCCCTGCGACGAGTTCTACGTGAAAACCCCTGAAGAGATGCGGGCCGTGCTCCCGAAGGAGGAGTGGGGGGATGAGCCCTTTGACAACACGGTGGAGATCGCCCGCATGTGCAACGTGGACCTGCCCATCGGGGACAAGATGGTCTACCGCATCCCCCGCTACCCCCTCCCCGAGGGGCGCACGGAGGCCCAGTACCTGATGGAGCTCACCCTGAAGGGCCTCCTCAAGCGCTACCCCGACCGCATCACCGAGGCCTTCTACCGGGAGGTCTTCCGCAGGCTGGGGCTCCTTCCCCCCCACGGGGACGGGGAGGCCATGGCGGAGGCCCTGGCCCAGGTGGGCTGGGGGGTGTGGGAGGGGCTTAGGGCCGAGCTTCCCCCCCTCGAGGGCGTGGAGGAATGGACGGCGGAGGCCATCCTCCACCGGGCCCTGTATGAGCTATCCGTGATTGAGAAGATGGGCTTTCCCGGCTACTTCCTCATCGTGCAGGACTACATCAACTGGGCCCGGGCGAACGGGATCTCCGTGGGGCCTGGCCGGGGAAGCGCCGCGGGGAGCCTGGTGGCCTACGCGGTGGGGATCACCAACATAGACCCCTTGCGCTTTGGCCTCCTCTTTGAGCGCTTCCTGAACCCCGAGCGGGTGTCCATGCCGGATATTGACACCGACTTCTCCGACCGGGAGCGGGACCGGGTCATCCAGTACGTGAAGGCCCGCTACGGGGAGGACAAGGTGGCCCAGATCGGCACCCTGGGGACCTTGGCCTCCAAGGCGGCCCTCAAGGACGTGGCCCGGGTTTACGGGATCCCCCATAAAAGGGCGGAGGAGCTCGCCAAGCTCATCCCCGTGCAGTTTGGCAAGCCCAAACCCTTGCAGGAGGCCATCCAGGTGGTGCCGGAGCTCAGGGCGGAGATGGAAAAAGACCCCAAGGTGCGGGAGGTGCTGGAGGTGGCCATGCGCCTGGAAGGCCTGAACCGCCACGCCTCCGTGCACGCCGCCGGGGTGGTCATCGCCGCGGAGCCCCTCACGGACCTGGTCCCCCTTATGCGGGACACCAGCGGGGAGGCGGTGGTGACCCAGTACGACATGGGGGCGGTGGAGGCCCTGGGCCTTTTGAAGATGGACTTCCTGGGCCTAAGGACCCTCACCTTCCTGGACGAGGCCAAGCGCATCGTGAAGGAGTCCAAAGGGGTGGAGCTGGACTACGACCGCCTCCCCCTGGACGACCCCAAGACCTTCGCCCTCCTGGCCCGGGGGGAGACCAAGGGGGTCTTCCAGCTGGAGTCCGGGGGGATGACGGCCACGGTGCGGGGGCTTAAGCCTAGGCGCCTGGAGGACATCATCGCCCTGGTGTCCCTTTACCGCCCGGGGCCTATGGAGCACATCCCCACCTACATCCGCCGCCACCATGGCCAGGAGCCGGTGAACTACGCGGAGTTCCCCCATGCGGAGAAGTACCTTAGGCCCATCCTGGACGAGACCTACGGCATCCCCGTTTACCAGGAGCAGATCATGCAGATCGCCGCCCAGGTGGCGGGGTACTCCCTGGGGGAGGCGGACCTTCTCCGGAGGGCCATGGGGAAGAAGAAAGTGGAGGAGATGCAGAAGCACCGGGCCCGGTTCGTCCGGGGGGCGGCGGAGCGGGGGGTGCCCGAGGAGGAGGCCAACCGGCTCTTTGACATGCTGGAGGCCTTTGCCAATTATGGCTTTAACAAGAGCCACGCCGCCGCCTACTCCCTCCTTTCCTACCAGACCGCCTACGTGAAGGCCCACTACCCGGTGGAGTTCATGGCCGCCCTCCTCTCCGTGGAGCGGCACGATTCCGACAAGGTGGCGGAGTACATCCGGGACGCCCGGGCCATGGGCATCCCCGTCCTGCCCCCCGACGTGAACCGCTCAGGCTTTGACTTCAAGGTGGTGGGGGGGGAGATCCTCTTCGGGCTTTCCGCGGTGAAGAACGTGGGGGAGGCTGCGGCCCGGGCCATCCTGGAGGAAAGGGAGCGGGGGGGTCCCTATCGGAGCCTTGGGGACTTCCTAAAGCGCCTCCCTGAACAGGTGGTGAACAAGCGGGCCCTAGAGTCCTTGGTGAAGGCCGGGGCCCTGGACGCCTTTGGGGACCGGGCGAGGCTCCTCGCCTCCCTCGAGGCCCTCCTCAAATGGGCGGCACAGGAGCGGGAAAGGGCCCGCTCGGGGATGATGGGCCTCTTCCAGGAGGTGGCGGAGCCCCCCCTTCTTTCCGTCCCCCCCTTGGACGAGATCACCCGCCTGCGCTACGAGAAGGAGGCCCTAGGGATCTACGTCTCCGGCCACCCGGTGCTCCGCTACCCGGGCCTCAGGGAGACCGCCACCTGCACCCTGGAGGAGCTTCAAGAGTTTGCCAAGGGGCCCGGCCGGCCCCGGCTCCTCCTTGCGGGCATGGTGGAGGAGGTGGTGCGCAAGCCCACCCGGAGTGGGGGGATGATGGTCCGCTTCACCCTCTCCGACGAGACGGGGGCCCAGGAGGTGGTGGCCTTCGGCCGCTTCTACGAGTTCGTCTCCCCCAAGCTCAAGGAGGACCTCCCTGTCCTGGTGCTGGCGGAGGTGGAGCGCACCGAGGAAAACCTCCGGGTGGTGGCCCTTTCCGTCTGGCCCTACGAGGAGCTCCAGGAGATGCCGAGGGCCATAGAGGTGGAGGCGGACCACGCCCTTTTGGACGAGCGGGGTATCGCCCACTTGAAAAGCCTCCTGGACGAGCACCCTGGCGACCTTCCCCTTTACCTTAGGGTCCAGGCGCCCTTTGGGGAGGCGGTCTTCGCCTTGAGGGAGGTGCGGGTTTCCGAGGCGGTCCTGCCCCTCCTCGAGGCCGAGGGCTTCCGCGCCTACCTCCTCCCCGACCGGGAACCCCTCCTCCAGGGGCCGAACGGCGGCCCCAAGGAGGAGGTTGTGCCCTTCTGAGGCCTTTCTAGGGGTCTAAAGGGGAGGGCCCCGCCCGCCCTCCGGTCTTGTACTATGGGAAAGTATGCGCGTCATCGTGGTGGGAACCCGGGGGAGTGCCCTGGCCCTGGCCCAGACCCGCTTCGTGGTGGAGCGCCTGAAGGAGAGCTGGCCCGAGGCGGAGTTCAAGGTGAAGACCATCAAGACCCGGGGGGACCAGGGGGCTAGTCCCAGGGAGCAGGCCATCTTCGTCAAGGAGCTGCAGGAAGCCCTCCTCGCCCGGGAGATTGACATCGCCGTCCACTCCCTCAAGGACCTGCCCACGGAGGAACCTCCAGGGCTCAAGATCGCCGCGGTGCCCCGCCGCCAAGACCCCCGGGACGTTTTCCTGGGCAAGACCTACAAGCGCCTGGAGGACCTGCCTACGGGGGCGGTGGTGGGCACGAGCTCCGTGCGCCGCAAGGCCCAGCTCCTCGCCCACCGTCCGGACCTGGAGGTGCGGCCCCTTAGGGGCAACGTGGACACCCGTCTGGCCGCCCTCGGCAACGGGGAGTACGACGGCATCATCCTTGCGGCCGCGGGCCTCATCCGGCTGGACCTCAGGAACCGCATAGACCAGTTCCTAGACCCCGGGGTCATGCTCCCCGCCCCCGGCCAGGGGGCCTTGGCCCTGGAGGTGCGCCAGGGGGACGACCTGGCGGAGGAGTTCGTCTACGCCCTCCACCACCACCCCTCCTACGACCGGGTGCGGGCGGAGCGGGCCTTCCTGAAGGGCCTTGGGGCCGGATGCCTGGCCCCGGTGGGGGCTTTGGCCCAGGTGGAGGAGGACGGGCTTTTGCGCCTGGAGGGCATCCTCCTCTCCCCCGATGGCAAGAGTTTCCTGCGAGCGGAGATTGAGGGTGAGGCCTCCGAGGCGGAGGAGCTTGGCCTGGAACTCGCCCAGGACGTGCTGGAGCAGGGGGGGCGGGAGATCCTGGCCAAGAGCCTTTAACCCCAAAAGGCGAGCGGTTCACTGGAGTTTTGCCCCCCTTTGGGGTATAGTGGCCGGTAGATGGCGCTGAAGCGCTTGACCCGCCAACGCAAGGCCGTCCTGGAGGTGGTGCAGAAGGCCCACCACCACCCCGACGCCGCCTGGATCTACCAGGAGGTGCGCAAGCTGGTGCCCAACGTAAGCCTGGGGACCATCTACCGCACCCTCGAGGCCCTGGTGGAGGAGGGCTACCTGGTCCCCATCACCCGGGCAGGGGAGGCCACCCGGTACGACGCCCGCCTCCACCCGCACCACCACCTGGTCTGCGAGCGGTGCGGGGAGATCGTGGACCTGGAGGTGGACCTCCCCGACCTCCTGCGTCCGGTGCGGGCGGCCTACCCCGGGCTCGAGGTCCAGGGGGCGGAGGTGGTTTATAGGGGCCTCTGCCCCGCCTGCCAGAAGGCCCTCCAGGGCTGATGGGCCCCCTGGCCTGGCTCTACGCCCGGCAGCGCCTCTTTAGCCCGGGTCTGGAGCGGGTTCGGGCCCTTCTCGCCCGCCTGGGGGACCCCCAAGGGGCCTACCCTGTGGCCCTGGTGGGAGGGACCAACGGCAAGGGGAGCGCCGCCCGGGCCCTGGCGGCCATCCTGGAGGAGGCCGGGCTTAAGGTGGGGCTTTACACCAGCCCCCACCTGGTGGACTTCCGCGAGCGGATCGCCGTTCAGGGGGCCTGGATTCCCGAGGGGCACCTTCGCGCCCTCCTGGAGGAGGTCCGCCCCCACGCGGAGGCTCTGGGGGCGAGCTTCTTTGAGATCGCCACCGCCACCGCCCTCCTCCACTTCGCCCGGGAGGGGGTGGGGTTCGCCGTTTTGGAGGTGGGGCTTGGGGGCAGGCTGGATGCCACCAACGCCGCGGAGCCCCAGCTTTCCATCGTCACCAACATCGGCCACGACCACCTGGAGGTCCTGGGCCCCACCCTGAGGGAGGTGGCCCGGGAAAAGGCGGGGATCTTCCGCAAGGGGGTACCCGCCCTCACCGCTGCCCGGGGGGAGGGGCTTCTCGCCCTAAAGGAGGAGGCCCGGGCCCGGGGCACGCCCCTTTCCGTCCTGGGGGAGGACTTCTTCGTGGAGGGGGTGTGCCCCCTTCCCCAGGGCCTGGCCTTCACCCTGCAGGCGGGAGGGGAGCGCCTTAGCCTAAAGACCCCCCTCCTCGGCCCCCACCAGGCGGAGAACCTGGCCCTGGCCGCCCTCGGGGGCCTCCTCCTGGGGGCGGGCCGGGAGGCGGTGGCCCGGGGGGTGGCGCGGGCGGAAAACCCAGGGCGGCTGCAACGCCTTCCCTTGGGGAAGGGCGGGGAGGTGGTCCTGGACGGGGCCCACAACCCGGAAGGGGCCTGGGCCCTAAGGGCGGCCCTTCAGGCCCACGGCCTTCTCCCCTCCGCCTTGGTCCTTGGCTTCTCCCGGGACAAGGACCACCCGGCTCTGGCCGAGGCCTTTAGGGGCCTTGGCCCCGTGGTCCTCACCCGCTACGCTTCCCCAAGAAGCCAAGACCCAAAGGCCCTCCTTCCCCTCTTCCCCGGGGCCCACGTGGAGGATGAGCCCCTTAAGGCCCTGGAAAAGGCCTTGGCCTTGGCCCCCCGGGTGGTGGTGGCGGGAAGCCTCTACCTGGTGGGGGAGGTCCTGAGGGGCCTTAAGGGGCTTCCCCCCGAGGAGCGCTGGCAGTGAGGGTTTTCCGGATGGCCTCCGCCGCCTGCAGAAGCTCCGCCTCGGGCCGCACCAGGGCCAGGCGGACGAACCCCTTTCCCCCGGGCCCAAACCCCCGGCCCGGGGCCACGGCCACCCCCTCTTCCAGAAGCCTTAGGGCGAAGTCCAGGTCGTCCACCCCTTGGGGAAGCCTGCCCCAGAGGTACATGGTGGCCTTAGGGGGAAGGAGGTCCAGGGCACCTCTAAGGGCCTCCGCCAGGGCCAGGGCCCGCCGCCGGTAGGTTTCGGCGTAGGCCCTTAGGGTTTCCTCGGGGGTCTTGAGGGCCTCTACCCCCATGCGCAGGATGCCCGCGTAGGCGTTGAAGTCTATGACCCCTTTCACCCTTTCCAAAAGGGCGATGGCCTCCTGGCTCCCCAGGGCGAAGCCCAAGCGGAAGCCCGCCAGGTTGTAGCTCTTGGAGAGGGAGAAGAGCTCCACCACCCGTGCCCTCCCCCCAGGCAGGGCCAGGGGAGAGGGGGCCTTCCCCTCGTAGACCTGGTCCACGTAGGGGTTGTCGTGGACCAGCCAGAAGCCGTAGCGCTCCGCCAGGGCCAAGGCCTCTTCAAAGTAGCCCCAGTCGGCCACGGCCCCGGTGGGGTTGTTGGGGTAGTTCAGGAGGAGGACCTTGGCCCGCCTCAGGGCCTCCTCGGGGATGGCCTTTAGGTCCGCCAGGCCGTCAGGGCGCAGGGGGATGTGGAAGCAATCCAGGGAGGCCACCTTGGCCGCCCCGAAGTAGCTGGGGTAGGCCACCTCGGGGAGGAGGAGGAGGTCATGGGGTTCGGTGAGGGCCAGGAGGAGGTGGGCCAGGCCTTCTTGGCTGCCGATGAGGGCCAGGGCTTCCCGCCCGGGGTCCAGGGCCACCCCGTAGCGGGCCCGGTACCAAAGGGTGGCGGCCTCGAGGAAGGGGAGGGTGCAGGCCTTGAGGCAGTAGCCGTAGGTGCTCTTGTCCTCCAGGGCCTTCTTTAGGGCCTCCAGGGGGGCCTTGGGCGGGGGGAGGTCGGTGGAGCCGATGGAGAGGTCTATGACCCTTAGCCCCCTTTCCCGCACCTTCCTTTTGGCCTCGTCCACCACCAGGAAGACCGAGGGCTCGGGGACCCTACTCATGGTGCCCCTCCCGCCAGGGCTTGCCCGTGAGGAGGCTCAGGGCGTGGGGCAGGATGGGGAGGAGGGCCTCCAGGGACTCCCGCGCCCCCTTGGGGCTTCCCGGTAGGTTCACGATGAGGGTTTTTCCCCTAACCCCCGCCACCCCCCGGGAGAGGGCGGCCATGGGGGTCTTCTCCAGGCCTTTCAGGCGAATGAGCTCGGAAAGCCCCGGCACCTCCCGCTCCAGGACCTCCCGGGTGGCCTCGGGGGTGCGGTCTCTGGGGGCGAGGCCCGTGCCCCCGTTGGTCAGGATGAGGTCCAGCCCCTCCCGGTCGGCCCATAGCCTCAGGACCTTCTTGATGAGGGGGGGCTCGTCGGGGACGATCTCGTAGGCCACCACCTGGTAGGGCCCCCCCTCCATGGCCTCCCGCAGGGCCAGGTGGGTGGTGTCGACCCGCTCGCCCCGGGAGCCCTTGTCGGAAACGGTGAGGATGCCTACCCGGAACATTTCCCTTAAGCCTACCAAACCCCCACCCCCTTGGGGAGGGGGCAAAATACCCCACCCAAGCCTTCGCTTGGGTGGGGGTCCAGGAGGGACTTACTTCAGCTTGGCCAACTCTTGCCGGGCCCGCTCCTGGTCGTAGCGGTCCGCGGCGGTCTTGGCGGGGAGGGAAAGGGCCACCTCCAGCTGCTTTCTGGCCTCCTCCTTCTTGCCCCAAGCCGCCAGGACCTTGGCGTACTCCACCCGGTGGATGATGACCGCGGGTTCCAGGGCGATGGCCTTTTGCATGAGAGGCTCCACCTGGCCTCGGTCCGCCCCTTGGGTGGCCGCCACCAGCCAGCCCTTCTGCACCAGCTCAAAGTGCCAGAGGGCTAGGGCCACCATGGCTCCCGCGTGGTTGGGGTTGAGCTTCAGGGTCTTTTCCAGGTCGCCCCGGATCCGGGGGGCGAGGCCTTCGGCCAGGGCCTCGAGGATCCCCTTGTACTGGGAAAGCCGCCCCAGGGCCCGGGCCCGCTCAAAGTACCCTTCGGGGTAGTTGGGGTCCTTGGCGATGGCCTGGCTCGCCGCCTTCTCTCCCTTTTCAAACCAGGCCCGCTTTTCCCCTTCGGGGGCCTGGTAGAGGGCGTAGAAGGTGGCCGCTTGGGCCGCCAGGGCCAGGGCCTCCGCGGTGCCCGCACCCAGGCCCGCCTCGTAGGCCTCCCGGTACCTGCCCGCATCCAAAAGGCTACCGATGGAGCCCTGGGCCAAGGCCAGGGCCAGGAAGAGGATAAGCAGGGGCCAACGCTTCATGGGGTTCACCCGGGCGGGATTATACCAGGTCCAAGCCTAAAGGGGCTGTAGACTGGGGGCCATGAGGGCCATTTGGGCGATGGCGGTGGGGTTGGGCTTGGCCCTGGCCCAAACCGCCCAGGAGTATTCCGCGCGCTGCCTGCGTTTTTACCAGACCGGGGCCCTGGAAAGCGCCAGGGCCACCTGCGAGCTGGCCCTGGCGAGCGAGCCTGGGTTCAAGCCGGCCTTAAGGCTTCTCGTGCGCATCCACCTGGAGGAAGGCAACCTGGCGGAGGCCCGGGCTCACCTGGAGCGCCTGGGGGAGGATCCGGAGGCCCCCCTCCTCCGGGGGCGGCTTTACCTCTTGGAGGGGCGGTTTCGGGAGGTCCTGGATCTGCCCCTTCCCGAAACCCCCGAGGGGCGCTTCCTGAGGGCCCGCGCCCTGGAGGGCCTAAAGCGCTACGAGGAGGCCCTGAAGGAGGCGGAGGGGCTTCCGCCCACGGGGGAGGTCCGCCTCCTTTCCGCCCGGCTCCTCCTGGCCCTGGGGCGGCCAGAGGAGGCCCTGGGCCGGCTTGGGATGGGCCTCGAGGAGGAGGTCCTGCGGGGGCGGCTCCTCTTCCTTTTGGGCCGGCCTGGGGAGGCGGCGGCCCTTTTGGAGGAGGTCCTCCCCCGCCTCACCCAAAGCCCGGCCCTCTACCGGGAGGCCCTCGCCACCCTCACCTGGGCCTACCTGGGCCAGGGGGACTGGGGCCGGGGCCTTGCCGCCTTGGGCCAGCTTGCCCGGGTGGTGAACCTGCCCGCCCTCTTCCTGGCCAAGGCCTGGCCCTGGCTCTTGGCCCTGCTCCTCTTTTTGGTCCTGGTCCTTTACGGGGAAAGCCGCATTGAGCCCCTGCGCACGGTGGAGATGGTCCCCGAGGCCTGGCCGGGCCCGGGGACCCTCCTCCTCCAGGCCCTGGCCGTCCTGGCCCTGGCCCTGGCTGTGGCCCTCTTCTGGGGCAAGGGCGTGTACGGGAACCTTTTCGCCCTGGCCACCCCTCACCAGGCGGGGGAGGTGCTCCCCCTTTTCTACTTGACCTACGGCCTTCTTCTCCTGGGGGTGGTGCTCCTTTTCCACCGTCCGCTTCTTCCCCGTCTCCTCGGGCCTTGGTCCGCCTGGACCGAGGGGTTTCCTGTAGGGGTTTTGCTCCTCCTTTTCCTCTTTCTGTTTGGGCTGGTGCGCCCTTTCCTCGGCCTTCCCACCCTGCCCCTCCACCTCCTCACCTTCCTGGGCCTAAGCCTCATGGAGCCCTTCTTCCGGGGGCTCGTGCCCCGGGCCTACGGGGAGCGGTACCGCGAGCTTGGGCCCTACCTTTCCGCCCTCCTTTATCCCCTCCTCCTTCCAGGGCCCACGGTGCTCCTCCTCCTCCTAAGCGCGGGCCTCCTCTGGCTTAGGCCCCGGGTCCAGGGGACCTTGGGCCTGGGCCTGGGGTTTGTGGTGGCGGGGGTGGTCCTCGCCCTTTTCCCCCCTGCCTGGCTCCGGCGCCTTTAGGCCATGCGCCCCGTCTTCTTCCTCTCGGACTTCGGCCTCGAGGACCCCTACGCGGGGGTGGTGCGGGCAGTCCTCCGGGCGCGGGCCCCAGGGGCCAGGGTGGTGGACCTAGCCCACGGCCTCCCCCCAGGCGACCTGCGCCGGGCGGCCTACGCCCTCTTTGAGGCCCTGCCCTACCTGCCGGAAGGGGCGGTGGTCCTGGCGGTGGTGGACCCCGGGGTGGGAACGGAAAGGCGGGCCATCGCCGCCCTAGGCCGGCGCCTCTACGTGGGCCCGGATAACGGCCTCTTCACCCTGGCCTGGCGCCTGGACCCACCCCGAAGGGCCTTCAGCCTGGAAGGGGTAAGGCCCCCTAAGCCCCAAGGGATAGACCCCCTTCTGGGCTGGGCCCCCGGGGGGCACACCTTCCACGGCCGCGACCGCTTCGCCCCCGCCGCGGCCCATCTGGCCTTGGGCCTTGCCCCGGAGGCCTTGGGGCCCGAGGTCCCCGTGGAAGCCCTGGTGCGCCTGCCCCTCGCCCTTGGCCCCGGGCCCCGGGGGGAGGTCCTCACCTTTGACCGCTTCGGGAACGCCATCGCCACCCTCACCCAGGCCCCCCTGGGGGGGTGGGTTAGGGTGGGGAGGCATAGGGTCCCCATCCGCCGCACCTTTGGGGATGTGCCCGTGGGCCAGGCCGTGGCCTACCTGGGAAGTGGGGGGCTTTTGGAGATCGCCCTAAACCGGGGAAACGCCCGGGAGGCCCTCAGGCTAGTGGAGGGGATGGAGGTCCGCTTCGAGGCGCTCCCTCCAGGCGGCGAGCCTCTCTAGGAGGCCGTAGGCGGTGAAGTCCAGGCTCACGGGGGTGAGGGAGATGTACCCCCGCCGCACGGCGAAGAGGTCCGTCCCCTCCTCCTCCTCCCCCACAGGGGTCCCGGCGATCCAGTAGTAGGGCCGGCCTTCGGGGTCCAGCCGCTCCACCACCGTGTCCTCGTAGCGGTGGGTGGAAAGCCGGGTGACCATGACCCCTTTGGGCTTCCCCGGTGGGAAGTTCACGTTGAGGAGCACCCCCTTGGGCAGGCCTTCCTCCGCCACCAGCCGGGCGATGCGCACCGCCCAGCGGGCGGCCTCCGTGAAGTTCAGCTCCTCTCCGGAGGTGTCCAGGCTGAAGGCGATGGAGGGGATGCCCAGGGAGGTTCCCTCCAGGGCTGCGGCCACGGTGCCCGAGTGGGTGAGGTCCAGCCCTAGGTTGACCCCGATGTTGATCCCCGAGACCAAGAGATCGGGCCGGCTCAAAAGGTGCACCCCCAGCACCACGCAGTCCGCGGGGGTGCCGTCCACCCGGTAGGCGGGGATCTCCCCGAAGCCCGCGCTTTGGGTGTGCTTAAAGCGCAAGGGGCGCCGCACGGTGATCCCGTGGCCCACCGCGGACTGCTCCACGTCCGGGGCCACCACGTAGACCTCCCCCAGCGCGGCCATGGCCAGCCCCAAGGCCTTGATGCCTGGGGAGAAGATGCCGTCGTCGTTGGTCACCAGGATGCGCATGCCCTAAGCCTATAACGCAAAACCCGCGGGGGGCTTACCCCCGCGGGCGGAAAGGGCTCCTTTAGATGCGGCGGACCTTCTTGGCCTGGGGGCCCTTGCCGCCCCGGCCAGGCTCCACCTCAAACTCCACCTGCTCGCCCTCGTTCAAGGTGCGAAAGCCTTCGGCTTCAATGGCGCTGAAGTGCACGAACACATCGGGCCCTTCTTCCTGCTGGATGAACCCGTACCCCTTTTCCGCGTTGAACCACTTAACGGTACCCTTCTTCATGCTTCTCCTTCGTCCGCAAAAACCCGTGGGTTTTCCGGGGACTCCTTATCATGGCATGGAAAAGAAAAAAGGTCAAGCCCTTAAGGGGCCTGACCTCGGCCTCGGCTTAGGGTTTAGTGGTGCCCGCCCTCGTGCACGTGCCCGTGGAGGAGTTCCTCGGGGGTGGCCTCCCTAACCTTCACCACCTCCACCTGGAAGTCCAGGTCCTTGCCCGCCAGGGGGTGGTTGAAATCAATGGTGACCTCCTCCCCCTGGACCTCCACCACGGTGAGGGGCATGGGGTTGCCCTCCATGTCCTGGGCGTAGAACTGGGCCCCGGGGACCACCTCTGCGTCCTCGGGGAAGGCGGAAAGGGGGACCACCTGGACCCCTTCGGGGTCGTGGGGGCCGTAGGCCTTCTCCGCAGGCACCCGGACCGAGAGCTTCGCCCCCTCCTCCTGGCCCTCCAGGGCCTCCTCGAGGCCCCGGATCAGGTTGCCGTGGCCGTGGAGGTAGGCCAGCTCCCCCTGGTCCAAAACCTCACCCTCCACCTGGAGGGTGTAGCGAATGGTGATGACCTTGTCCTGTTCAACCTTCATCGCGCTTCCTTTCGCAAGCTTAGGCTTGCTCCTCCCATTTTACCAAACCCGGCCGGTCTATAGTGGGAGGCATGCGGGTGGAGGAGGTCATCGGAAGGACCCCGGTGGTGCGCCTTCTTAAGGTGGTGGAGCCGGACATGGCCGAGGTGTGGGTGAAGCTGGAGGGCTTAAACCCCGGGGGCTCCATCAAGGACCGGCCCGCCTGGTACATGATCAAGGACGCGGAGGAAAGGGGCCTCTTAAGGCCGGGCTCGGGCCAGGTCATCGTGGAGCCCACAAGCGGCAACACGGGCATCGGCCTGGCCATGATCGCCGCAAGCCGCGGCTACCGGCTCATCCTCACCATGCCTGCCCAGATGTCGGAGGAGAGGAAGCGCACCCTTAGGGCCTTCGGGGCGGAGCTTGTCCTCACCGACCCCGAAAGGCGGATGCTGGCGGCGAGGGAGGAGGCCCTGAGGCTCAAGGAGGAGCTTGGGGCCTTCATGCCCGACCAGTTTGCCAATCCCGCCAACGTCCGCGCCCACTACGAGACCACGGGGCTCGAGCTCTACCAGGCCCTGGAGGGGCGGGTGGACGCCTTCGTCTACGGCTCAGGCACGGGGGGGACCATCACGGGGGTGGGGCGCTACCTGAAAGAGCGCATCCCCGGGGTCAAGGTCTACGCGGTGGAGCCCGCCCGCTCCAACGTGCTCTCCGGGGGGAAAATGGGCCAGCACCAATTCCAGGGCATGGGCCCGGGCTTCATCCCCGAGAACCTGGACCTCAGCCTTCTGGACGGGGTCATCCAGGTCTGGGAAGAGGACGCCTTTCCCCTGGCCCGCAGGCTTGCCCGGGAGGAGGGGCTTTTCCTAGGGATGAGCTCGGGGGGGATCGTGTGGGCCGCATTGCAGGTGGCGAGAGAGCTCGGCCCCGGCAAGCGGGTGGCCTGCATCAGCCCAGACGGGGGGTGGAAGTACCTGAGCACCCCCCTCTACGCGGAGGGCTAAGTACCCCACCGAGGCTTTCGCTTCGGTGGAGGCCCCAGAACAAAGGTCAAGGTAGCCTGGCGGCGTCTATGGGGTGCTCAGCGCCGCACCACCTGGGCGTCCTTGGGGTAGCGCTTCAGGTCCTGGGCCCGGAGGGGGGTCTTTTTGAGGGCCACCACCCTTAGATCGGCCAGGGTCTTGCCCCCCTCATCCCGGAAGAGGAAGCGCACGGGACGCGGGTCGGTCTTGAGCACGTAGAGGACGGCCTCCTGGAAACCCAGGCGTTCCTTGGCCTTCCCTCGAAGCCGCCAGACCACCCCCTCGGGGAGGGTTTCCTCCCCCTCCAGGATGAAGGCCACCTTTTCCGAAAGGGCCTTCAGGTCGCCGAAGGCCTGGGGGCTAAAGCCTAGGTTCTGGACCTGGGCCTTCTCCTTGGGAGCGATGATGAGCTGGTTGGTGAGGTAGAGGTAGTTCCAGACCTCTTTCTCCGTGACCACAGTGAAGTTCCCTTCCAGGGCGCCGGGTTCTAGAAACTCTATGCGGAACACCTTCTCCGCAGGCACCGCGTAGACCTTAGCCCTCAGGGTTTCCTCCCCGGAGGGGCCCTGGATCTGGCCCTGGACCTCGGCCTGCCACGGAGTGGAGAGGTTCTTCTCCACCATCTCCAGGATGGCCTCGGGGCTTTGCGCCAGGGCCAGGGCCGAGAGGAAAAGGAGCCACCAAGGGGTTCTCATTCCATCCACCTCCAAACGTAGCGGACCCAGAGGTAGGGGGCCTCCTTGTACCCCGCCTCCACCCCCAGGTCCCCCACCCATGCGGAAAGGCTACCCCGCCAAGGGTAGGCCAGGGTGAGGGCCAGGCTAAGGTCCGTGAGGAAAAGCCGGGCCTCCATCTCTGTGATCCCCCCCAGGCGCAGGGCAAGGTCCAGCACGTCCATCCCCTCCCCCACCTCCCCCTTCCAGCCCAGGAAGAGGTAGGGCCCCTCTGGGGCCAGGCCCGCCCCCAGGGTGTAGGTGGCCTCCCGGCGGAGGGCGTAGCTCCCTTCCAGCCGGTGGGGCTCCCCCCACTCTAAGAGGGCGCTCACGACCCCTTCCCCCGCCCGGTAGCGAAGGGCGGTCTGGCCGAAAAGCCCCCCCTCGGGGAAAAGGGGCGGGTGGCTTTGAGGCCGGTAGCCGAGCCTTAAGGAAAGGGCCAAAGGCCCTGCACCCCCTTCCGCGTAGAGGAGGCCGCCGAGGCCCTCACCCCCCTCCAGCCGGCCCCCGTAGCGCACATACCCCAGGGGCCCCAAGGCCAGGTTCCCTTCCAGGCCCGCCCCCAGCCAGGGCCACTGGGCGAGGAGGCTGAAACGGGCCTCCCCCAGGCCCTCCTCCAGGACCAGGGTGGGGGTGGCCGCCCCCTGGGCCAGGTACCCCCCGGCCTCGAGGCTTCCCGCCAAGGCCACGCCCCATAGGACCATCCCAAGCGCTAACCTCTGCACGGCCACCTCCTACACCGCCACCTGGCGGCGGAACCTCTTGGCCGCCAGGAAGAGCACCAGCCCGGAGAAGAGGAGGAGGGCAAGGAGGTGGGGCCACAAAACCCCAAGCCCCTGGCCCTTAAGGAGCACCCCCCTCAGGGTCTCTATGAGGTACCGGGCGGGCACCAAATAGGAGAGGAGGCGGAAGAAGGCTGGCATCCCCTCAATGGGGAAGACGAAGCCCGAGAGGAAGATGGTGGGGAAGGCGTAGGCGAAGGTGCCGAACACCGCCTGCACCTGGGTGCGGGCCAGGGTGGAGATGAGAACCCCCACCGCCAAGGAGCCCAGGACGAAGAGGAACATCCCAATAAGGAGCACCCCCACGCTCCCTTGCACCGGCACCCCGAAGACCCAGTGCCCAAGGAGGAGGACCAAGAGGGCCACAAAGAAGGCGATGCCCAGGTAGGGGAGGACCTTGCCCAGCACCACCTCGTGGGGGCGCAAGGGGGAGGCCAGGAGGGCTTCCATCATGCGGCTTTCCTCCTCCCGCACGATGGAAAGGGCGGTGAGGAGTACGGTGAACTGGGTGAGGATGAGGCCGATGATCCCGGGGATCATGAACCAGGCCGTCTTGTTCTCGGGGTTATAGAGGGTGTGCAGGGTGGGGCTTAGAGGGGGCAGCGCCGCCTCCCCCGAAAGGGCCCGGCCCAAGAGGATTCGCGCGTTCACCTCCTGGATGGCCCGGCGCAACAGGGCCTGGGCCTGGAAGGCGAAGTTGGGGTCGCTGCCGTCCAGGTAGATCTCCAGCTGGACCGTTTCCCCCGCCCGCACCTTTTCCAGGGCCCCAGGGGGGATGACCACCCCCACCCGGGCCCGGCCTTGGTCCAGGCTCCTCCTCACTTCCTCTGGGGTGGCCGCCTCGAGGACCACCCGGAAGCGCTCTTCCCGGGTGAGCTCCTGGAGAAGGGTTTCGCTGATGCGGTCTTTGGAGCCGTCGTGGACGCTTAGGGGAATCCCCGTGAGGGTGAAGTTGATGGCGTAGCCGAAGAGGAGGAGCATCAGGGTGGGGAGGAGGACGATGAGCCGCGGCAGGACCTTGTCCCGCCGGATCTCCAAGAGTTCTTTTTCCGCCAGGGCTAGGATCCGGTTCATGCCGCCTCCTGGGTGAGGAGGAGGAAGACCTCCTCCAGGCTGGGGAAGGCCCGTTCCCCCCGGGGGATGGGGGTTCCCTTCCTGACCGTGATCCGCACCCCCTCGCCGCTGGGCCAGGCGTCCAGCACCCCGCCCCAGGTCCGGACCTCCTCCAGGGGGGCCTGGACGAAGTAGAAGTCCGCCCGCTCTTGAGCCAGGGCCTTGAGGGCCATGGGGGTGCCCTCGGCCAGAATCCGGCCCCGGTGGAGGAGGGCCAGGCGGTGGCAGCGCTCCGCCTCGTCCATGTAGTGGGTGGTGACCAGGACCGTGGCCCCCCGCTGGGCCTCGAGGTGGACGAGGTCCCATATGGCCCGCCGGGAAAGGGGGTCCAGCCCGGTGGTGGGCTCGTCCAGGAGGAGCACCTCTGGCCGGTGGACCACCGCCTGGGCCAGGGCCAGCCGTTGCCTCCACCCCCCGGAGAGGTGGCCGGCCAGGGTCTGGGCGTAGGGGCGAAGCCCGAACCGCTCCAAGGCCTCCTCTGCCAGGGCCTTGGCCTCCTTCCCCCGGTAGAGGCGGGCCCGGAAGAGGAGGTTTTCCCAGACGGTGAGGGTGCGGTAGAGGCTCTGCTCCTGGGTGGCGTAGCCGATGCGGGCCTTGACCCCTTGGGGGTCTTTCAGCACGTCCAGGCCCGCCACGCGGACCCTTCCCCCATCGGGCTTAAGCACCCCGGTAAGGATGCGCACCAGGGTGGTCTTGCCGGCCCCGTTGGGCCCGAGGAGGCCGAAGACCTCCCCCGGCCGCACGGAGAGGCTCACCCTCTCCAGAGCCTTCACCTGTCCAAAGCTCCGGCTAACCTCTTCGGCGTGGACCATGTCTGCCCTCCAGGTATCCCCGAACATAGGCCTCGGGGTCTAGGGGGAAGCGCACCCCCAAGGCCTCCCCCAGGAGGAAGCGGGCGAAGAGGGGCCCTAAAAAGGCCAGGGCCAGCTCCTCGGGGGGCTCGTCCCTTCGCAGTTCCTCCGTTTCCTGCTTGGCCTGGAAAAAGCCCACCACCTGCCCCAGCGCCTCCACGATTCCCTCCGGGACCCCCTCGCCCCGCAGCTCGGGGTGGCGCAGGAGCTCGGAGAGGAGCTTGGGCAGGAAGGCCCGGTGGGCCTCGAGGAGGCCCAGGTAGCTTTCCAGAAGCCTAAGGAGCCCTTCCTCCACCGGGGTCTGGGGGTCGGGAGGGATGAGGGGCGGGGCCAGGTCCTTCAGGGCTTCCCGCAGGAGGGCCTCCTTGGAGCGGAAGCGGCGGAACAGGGTGACCTCGCTCACCCCCGCCCGCTCCGCGATGGCCCGGGTGGTGGCTCCCTTGTAGCCCCGCTCCGCCAAAAGCTCCAAGGCGGCTTGGAAGAGGCGGCGGCGGGTGGGGTCCCCCTCAGTAAGCAAGTGCATACTTACGGGGCCAGTCTACCCCCGCGCCCCGGCGGGGGTCAACGGTTTAAGGCCCCCGCAAGGCCTTCTTGGTAGGATGGACCCGTGAAACCAGAAGACGCTTATAAGGAGCTTCTCGCTTGGCAGAAGGAGACCGCCTATCTGGCCTCCCTGGGGGCCCTGGCCGCCTGGGACCAGCGGACCATGATCCCCCGGAAAGGGCACGAGCACCGGGCGCGGCAGATGGCCGCCCTGGCCCGCCTCCTGCACCAGCGGGCCACCGACCCCCGCATCGGGGCGTGGCTGGAGAGGGTGGAGGGGAGCCCCCTGGTCCAAGACCCCCTCTCCGACGAGGCGGTGAACGTGCGGGAGTGGCGCCAGGCCTACGAGCGGATGCGGGCCATCCCGGAAAGGCTTGCGGTGGAGCTTGCCGAGGCGGAAAGCGAGGCGGAAAGCTTCTGGGAGGAGGCCCGGCCTAGGGACGACTGGGAGGGCTTTTTGCCCTATCTCCGACGGGTCTTCAGCCTCACGAGGGAGAAGGCGGAGATCCTCTTCGCCCTCCCCCCTGCCCCTGGGGACCCGCCCTATGGGGAGCCTTACGATGCCCTCCTGGACGGGTACGAGCCGGGCATGCGGGCCCGGGACCTGAAGCCCCTTTTCGCCGAGCTCCAAGAGGGGCTAAAGGGGCTTTTGGACCGCATCCTGGGAAGCCCTAGGCGCCCCGATGCCGCCCTCCTCCACCGGACCTACCCCAAGGAGGCCCAGCGGGCTTTCGCCTTGGAGCTCCTAGGGGCCTGCGGCTACGACCTCGAGGCGGGCCGCCTGGACCCCACCGCCCACCCCTTTGAGATCGCCATCGGCCCGGGGGACGTGCGCATCACCACCCGCTACTTTGAGGACTTCTTCAACGCAGGGATCTTCGGCACCCTGCACGAGATGGGCCACGCCCTCTACGAGCAGGGCCTGCCCAAGGAGCACTGGGGCACCCCGAGGGGGGAGGCGGTTTCCTTGGGGATCCACGAGTCCCAAAGCCGTACCTGGGAGAACCTGGTGGGCCGCTCCCGGGGCTTTTGGGAGCGCTTCTTCCCCCGGGCTAAGGAGCTTTTCCCCAGCCTTGGGGATGTTTCCCTGGATCGGTTCCACTTCGCCATCAATGCCGTGGAGCCCTCCCTCATCCGGGTGGAGGCGGACGAGGTGACCTACAACCTCCACATCCTGGTCCGCCTTGAGCTGGAACTGGCCCTCTTCCGGGGGGAGCTTGCCCTGGAGGACCTCCCCGAGGCCTGGGCGGAGAAGTACCGGGCCCACCTGGGCGTGGCCCCCAAGGACTATAGGGACGGGGTCATGCAGGACGTGCACTGGTCCGGGGGGCTTTTCGGCTACTTCCCCACCTATACCCTGGGCAACCTCTACGCCGCCCAGTTTTTCCGGAAGGCTGAGTCTGACCTCGGCCCCCTGGAGCCCATGTTTGCCCGGGGGGCCTTTGCGCCCTTTCTGGACTGGAGCCGGAGGAACATCCACCAGGAAGGAAGCCGCCTCCGCCCCCGGGCCCTGGTGGAAAAGGTCACGGGGGAGCCCCCTTCCGCCCGGGCTTTCCTGGAGTACCTCGAGGCCAAATACCGCGCCCTTTACGGCCTTTAGCCCTTAGGGCACGAAAAACCCCCCCCGGGGCCTCCCCGGGGGGGTTGGCCTTCTGGCCCTTAGAAGTCCATCTCCCCGGCGCCCGCGGGGGCGGGGGTGGACTCCTTCTTCTCGGGCTTCTCCGCCACCACGGCCTCCGTGGTGAGGATGAGGGCGCCGATGGAGGCGGCGTTCTGCAGGGCGGAGCGGGTCACCTTGGCGGGGTCCACGATGCCCGCCTCCACCATGTCCACGAACTCCCCAGTGGCGGCGTTGAAGCCAAAGCGGAGGTTCTTGGTCTCGGAGAGGATCTTCTGCACCATGACGGAGCCCTCGTAGCCGGCGTTCTCCGCGATCTGGCGGGCGGGCTCCTCCAGGGACCGGCGCACGATCTTGGCCCCGGTGGCCTCGTCCCCTTCCAGCTTCTGGATGAGCTCCTCCACCGCGCTGATGGCCCGGAGAAGGGTCACGCCGCCGCCGGGGACGATCCCCTCCTCCACCGCGGCCCGGGTGGCGGAGAGGGCGTCCTCAAAGCGGTGCTTCTTCTCCTTGAGCTCGGTCTCGGTGGCGGCGCCCACCCGGATCACGGCCACGCCGCCCGCCAGCTTGGCCAGGCGCTCCTGGAGCTTCTCCTTGGCGTACTCGCTGTCGGTGGTCTCCAGCTCCTTCTTGATGGCGTTGATCCGGGCCTCGATGTCCTCCTTCTTGCCCTTGCCGCCCACGATGGTGGTCTCGTCCTTGGTGATCCGCACCCGTTCGGCCCGGCCCAGCATGGAGAGGGTGGCGTTCTCCAGCTTGAAGCCAAGCTCCTCGGAGATCACCGTGCCGCCGGTGACCGCGGCGATGTCCTTGAGCATCTCCTTGCGGCGGTCACCGAAGCCGGGGGCCTTCACCGCAGCCACGTTCAGGGTGCCCCGGAGCTTGTTCACCACCAGGGTGGCCAGGGCCTCGCCCTCCACATCCTCGGCGATGAGCAGGAGGGGCTTACCGGTCTGAGCCACCTGCTCCAGGATGGGCAGGAGCTCCCGCACGTTGGAGACCTTCTTCTCCACGATGAGGATGAAGGCGTCCTCCAGGACCGCCTCCATGGCCTCGGGGTTGGTGATGAAGTAGGGGGAGATGTACCCCTTGTCAAACTGGTACCCCTCCACGAACTTCAGCTCGGTCTCCAGGCTCTTGGACTCCTCAACGGTGATGATCCCCTCCTTGCCCACCTTCTCCATGGCGTCGGCTATGAGCTTGCCCACGTCGGGGTCATTGGCGGAGATGGTGGCCACCTCCTCAATCGCCTTCCGGTCCTCCACAGGGATGGCCAAGGAGCGGATCTTTTCCACCGCGGCCTCCACCGCCTTCTCAATGCCCCGCTTGAGGGCCAGGGGGTTGGCCCCGGCGGCCACGTTCTTCAGGCCCTCCCGCACGATGGCCTGGGCCAAGACGGTGGCGGTGGTGGTGCCGTCGCCGGCCACGTCGTTGGTCTTAGAGGCCACCTCCTTGAGGAGCTGGGCCCCGATGTTCTCCAGGTGGTTCTCCAGCTCAATCTCCTTGGCCACCGTCACCCCGTCTTTGGTGATGGTGGGGGAGCCGAACTTCTTCTCCAGGACCACGTTCCGGCCCCTGGGGCCCAGGGTCACCTTCACCGCATCGGCCACCGCGTTGACGCCGCGCTCCAGCGCCCGGCGAGCCGCCTCGTCAAACACCAGGATCTTCGCCATACCTCACCTCCTTAGGAAAGGACCGCCAAGAGGTCCCGCTCGGAGAGGATCACGTACTCCTCACCGTCGATCTCAATCTCCGTGCCGCCGTACTTGGCGAAGACCACGATGTCCCCCTCCTTGACCTCGAGGGGCACCTTCTGGCCGTTCTCCAGGACGCGGCCCGTGCCCACCGCGATCACCTTGCCCTTCTGGGGCTTCTCCTTGGCGGTGTCGGGCAGGACGATGCCGCCTTTGGTCTTCGGCTCCTCCTCAATCCGCTTGACCACCACGCGGTCACCTAGGGGTTTGATCACGGTCTTCACCTCCGCCATACCCACTCCCTCCTTTGACGCTCAAAGGGTGAGAGTGTCAAGCCAAGGGTCATTATTCCGGGCCCCCTCGGCGTTTGTCAAGGGGGTTGAGGCTTCCCTTATAAACCCCGCTGCCTTAGGGCCTCATAGAGGAGGAGGGCCGCGGCCACGGAGACGTTGAGGCTGTCCGCCACCCCGCGCATGGGGATGCGCACCCGGGCCTCCGCCCGCTCCAGCCAGGCCTCGCCCAGGCCCCGGTCCTCCGCCCCCACCAAAAAGGCCACCCCGCTTCGGTAGTCCTCCTCCCAGTAGAGCCGCTCCCCCCTAGGGCTTGCGGCCACGGTCTTCAGGCCCCGCTCCTTGAGGAACTGGGCAAGCTCCGCCTCCGAGACGGGGAGCACAGGGAGGTGGAAGGGCACCCCGGTGGCGTTGTGGACCACCTGGGGGCCGTAGGGGTCCGCTCCCCCGGCCACCAGGACCAGGTGGGCCCCGGCTGCGTCCGCGCTCCTTAAGATAGCCCCCAGGTTCCCGGGCTTCTCCACCCCGATGGCCGCGAGGACCAGGGGGTTTTCCGGCAAGTGGACCTGGGAGAGGCGCCTTTGGGGAATGGGGAAGGCGGCCAGGACCTGGGCGGGGTTTTCCCGGGTGGAGACCTTTTGCAGGGCCCTTTTGGAAAGGAGGAGGACCTCCTCGGCCCTCCCCATGAGGGCCCTTTCCTCCGGCCCCGCCTTGGGCCCGAGAACCAGGACCCTAGGCCTAAGCCCCGCGGAAAGGGCCCTCTCCACCTCCCTTAGGCCCTCCACCAGGAAAAGGCCCTGTTCCTTTCGGCCCCGCCTTTCCTTGAGCTCGGCCAGGGCCTTCACCCGGGGGTTCTTGGGGCTAGCGATTTCCCAAACGGAGGGCATAGCGGACAATCCTCGCGCCTCTAAGCTCCAGCTCCATCTCCTCCACCTCCGGCAACTCCTCCAATAGCCGGGAGAGGCGGAGGAGGATCTCCCGGTAGGGGGCGGGGTCTACCCCTGCGGCCTTGAGGGGGCCTAGGAGCTCCTCCGCGTCCTTCTCCGTGAGGGGGGAGAGGCGCTGGCCCAAGGGCTGGTCCCCTAGGGGCGTGGGGAGGAGGAGGGTGAGGACGGGGCCGAAGAGGGGGTGGGGCTCGGTCTTCAGCTTCAGATGGAGGCCCTCCCCCTCCCCTAAGGGGAGGCCAAAGGCCTTTAGGAGTTCCCCTTCCTCCAAGGGGCCCTCCAGGAGCTTCCGGGCCCGATCCACCTCGAGGTCTTGGAAGTCGGGGAAGTGGAGGGGTTCGGCCCGCCAGCGGGCGTAGCCCCAGGCCCGGGCCAGGGCGATGGCCGCGGACTCGGGGAAGCGGTAGAGGGGGACCTCCCCCTGGAGCCGGGCCCGGATGCCCGCCTCCCCCATGACGCAGGCCATGAGGAGCTTCTCCCCCCCTTGGGCGTTTAGGAGTGGCCTTAGGGCCTCCTCGCTGGAGGCGAAGCCCATGGGCACGTGGAGGAGAAAGACCGTGCTCGCCTCGGAGGAGAGGGCCTCGGCCACCGCCTTCTCGTAGTCCTCCCCCCTGGCGGTGGAGCCCAGGTCCACGGTCTCCACGGCAAGCCCCCCCTCCTTTAGGGCCTCCAGGGCCAGGTTGGAGGGCCCGGAGGCGTTGGCGATGAGCTGGACCCGCTCGTTCTTGGGGAGCTTCCCCGTGGCCAGGAGGGCGGCCACGTCAAAGGCCTCCTCGAGGCTGTTGGCCCGGATGACCCCTGCCTGGGCGAAGAGGGCCCGCACCAGGGGGTCGCGGGAGGGGTGGACCGCCAGGATGGGCTTCTTCTTCCCGATCCTCCGGGCCAAGCGGGAAAAGCGCCGGGGGTTGCCGAAGCTTTCCAGGTAAAGGAGGATGAGGCCCGTGCGCTCGTCCTCCTCCCAGAACTGGAGGAGGTCGTTGGAGGATAGGTCGGCCTTGGCCCCCAAGGAGGCGAAGGCGGAAATCCCCAGGCCCATCCCCTCCGCGTAGGCCATGACCGCCCGTCCCAGGGTGCCGGACTGGCTGGAGATGGCAAGCCCCCCCGCCCTAGGCAGGGGGACGAGCCCCGCGGCCAGGCGCACCTCGGGGTGGGTGTGGACAAGCCCCAAAGAGCCTGGCCCCAAAAGGCGCATGCCCTGCCTTCGGGCAAGCTCGGCCAGCTCCGCCCCCTCCTTGGGGCTGAAGCCGGTGGTGAGGACGATGGCCGCCCGCACCCCCCTCCGCCCCGCCGCCCTCAAGACCGAGGCCACCCGTTCCTTGGGCACCGCGATCACCGCCAGGTCCACGGGAAAGGGGAGGCTTTCCAGGCTGGGGTAGGCGAGAAGGGGCCCCACCGTGCCCCCCGGCTCAATGGCCTCGTTTACCGGGAAGACCGGCCCCTGGAAGCGCCCCAGGACCAGGTGCTCCAGCACCCGGTAGCCGATGCTTTCGGGGTCGCGGCTTGCCCCCACCACCGCCACCCCCCGGGGGAAGAAGAAGGGGTGGAGGCTGGCGATGGTGGAGACCTTCTCCCGCCATTCAAAGCGTTCCGCCGTCTTTTCCTCCATAAGGATGGGGAAGCGCACCTCCACCTCTCCCCCTTCCCGGTGGGCCTCCACCTGGAAGCCGCTTTCCTGGAAGACGGAGAGCATCTTCTGGTTTTCCGAGAGGGTGAAGGCCTGGAAGAGGCGCACCCCCCGCTTGGCGGCGATGAGGGCGAGCCTTTCCAGGAGGAGGGTCCCAAGGCCTTTCCCCTGGTAGGCCTCGTCCACCAGAAAGGCCACCTCCGCCGTGTCTTCTCCTCTTACCCGCACGTACTCCCCCGTGGCCACGATCCTAGGAGGGTCCCCGGCCAGGACGATGAGGGTCACCTTCTCCTCCTCGGGGCGGGCGGAAAGGAGGAGATCTGCGGCCTTCTCGGGGCTGATGGGGGAGAAGAAGCGCATCCTTAAGGTTTCCGGGGAGAGCCGGCTTAGGAACTCCACGAAAAGGGCCTTGTCCTTGGGGGTGGCCCGGCGGAGGAGGGCGGTGCGGCCGTCCTTGAGGAGGACGGGGCCCTCCTCGAGGCCGTGCTGGGGGGTGGGCGGGGGCACGTAGCCCATGCTTCTATTCTCCCCCAAAGCGCAAGGGCTCGTATCCCCGCACCACTTGGAGGCGCAGGCCGTGGACCAGGAGGACCCCTTTGAGCCCTAGGGCCCGCTGGAGCCCCGGGGGGATGCCGAAGGCCCTTTCCGCGGCCTGGGTGACCAGGAGGTAGGTGCTCCCCGGGGGTGCTGGGGGCGGGACTTGGGGTGAAGCGGGCGAGGAGGGTGAGGGCCCTTTGGAGGTGGGCCCGGCCCCGGCCCAGGGGAAGCCGCTCCTTTCCCAGGGAGAGCCCAAAGGCCACCCCCTGCCGCTCGGCCTCCAGGAGGAGCCAGGCGGCCAGGCTCGCCGCGTGGTCCGGGTAGGCTGGGTGGAGGCTTTGGCCGTCCAGGTGGACCCCCCTTTCGGATATTCAGATGCATACTCACTCCACCGCCCTGAGCACCTGACCGATCCCCAAGCCCCGCGCCGAAAGCACCTGCGCCACCAGGGGAAAGGCCAGGACCCACGCCCACACCTGCCTCTCCCCCGTCCGGGGAAGACTGGAAAGGCGGTGAGGGCCTGGAGGGGGGTTTGGAGGGGGAGAAGTAGACTGGGTATGGGGGTCTTGGGTGGGGTCATAAGGACCAAAGACCCCCTTTCCTTTTGTCCTGTCAAGGTCTATGCGGGTGAATAACCGAAAGGGGGGTCATAAGGCCATGATAGCAGGCCATGATAGCCCCGGTCTTTAGGGGTGGGTCAAGCTGGTAACATACCCCCATGTTGCGCCTGGACACCCGCTTCCTCCCGGGCTTTGGGGAGGCCCTCCGCCAAAACGCCCCCCGCCTCCTCAAGGCCCGTTCGGCCCTCCTGGCCCGGAAAGGGGAGCCCCAAGCCATGCTCGGTTGGCTGGATCTCCCCGAGGACACGGAGACCTTAAGGGCCGTTCGCCGTTACCGGGAGGCGAACCCTTGGGTGGAGGACTTTGTCCATATCGGCATCGGAGGAAGCGCACTCGGCCCTAAGGCCCTCGAGGCCGCCTTTGGGGACGGGCGGGTGCGTTTCCACTTCGTGGACCACGTGGAGCCCGAGCCCCTACGGGCCCTCCTCGCCCGGCTGGATCCCAGGAAAACCCTGGTGAACGTGGTCTCCAAGTCCGGGGCCACCGCCGAGACCCTGGCCACCTTCTTCCTTTTCCTCCGCTGGCTGCAGGAGGCCCTGGGAGAGGGGTGGCGCCGCCATGTGGCCGTGACCACCGACCCCCATGGGGGCCCTTTGCGGGCCTTTGCCGAAGGGGAGGGTCTTAAAAGCTTCCCCATCCCCGAGGCCGTGGGGGGGCGGTTTTCCGTCCTTTCCCCGGTGGGCCTCCTCCCCTTGGCCTTCGCCGGGGTGGACCTCGAGGCCCTCCTTGCCGGGGCCAGGAAGGCCAACGCCCAGGCCCAGGGGCCCCTGGAGGAGGCCCTTCCCCTCCACACCGCCCTCCTCCAGGACCTCCACCGGGACCGGCCCGTCAGCGTCTTCATGGTGTACTCGGAAAGGCTCAAACACCTCCCCTTTTGGTTCGTCCAGCTCCACAGCGAGTCCCTGGGCAAGCGGGACCGGGAAGGGAGGAGGGTGGGTACCACCGCCCTCCCTGCCCTGGGCCCCCAGGACCAGCACGCCCAGGTGCAGCTTTTCCGCGAAGGCCCCCCCGACAAGCTCATCGCCCTTCTCATCCCGGAAAACCCGGTGGCGGACCTGGAAATCCCCGAGGTGGAGGGCCTGGAGGCTGTGGCCTACCTCCAGGGTAAGACCTTCCACCGCCTCCTCCGGGCCGAGGCCGAGGCCACCTACCAGGCCTTGGCCGAGGCCGACCAGAAGGCCTACGCCCTTTACCTGGAACGGGTGGACCCCTACGGGGTGGGCTGGCTCCTTCAGCACCTCATGTGGCAGACCGCTCTTCTTGGGGAGCTTTGGGGGGTGAACGCCTTTGACCAGCCGGGAGTGGAGCTGGGCAAGCGGCTCACCCGGGCTTTCTTGGAGGATGGAAGCGTGGAAACCAGCTTGTGATACCCTGAACATGAGGAGGCTGGCATGGAGCGCCTGGAGCCCCTTGGGATATATCCAAAGAAGAAGGTTTTCTGGAACACCACCTCTCCCGCCCTGGTGGAGCACACCCTGGCCCGGGGGGAAGGGATTCTGGCCCACAAGGGGCCTTTGGTGGTGGACACCACCCCTTACACGGGCAGAAGCCCCAAGGACAAGTTCGTGGTCCAAGACCCCGAGGTGGAGGGGGAGATCTGGTGGGGGGAGGTGAACCAGCCCTTTGCCCCCGAGGCCTTTGAGGCCCTCTACGCCCGGGCCACCGCCTACCTATCCGAGCGGGACCTCTACGTCCAGGACCTCTACGCGGGGGCTGAAAAGCGCCACCGCCTGGCGGTGCGGGTGGTGACGGAAAGCCCCTGGCACGCCCTCTTCGCCCGCAACATGTTCATCCTCCCCCGCCGCTTCCCCGAGGACGATGAGGTGGAGCGCTTCACCCCCGGCTTCACCGTGGTCCACGCCCCCTACTTCCTGGCAGAGCCCGAGCGGGACGGCACCAGAAGCGAGGTCTTCGTGGGCATCAGCTTTCGGAAGCGGGTGGTCCTCATCCTGGGCACTCGATATGCGGGAGAGATCAAGAAGAGCATCTTCACCGTGATGAACTACCTCATGCCCAAGAGGGGCGTCTTCCCCATGCACGCCTCCGCCAACGTGGGGAAAGAGGGAGACGTGGCGGTCTTCTTTGGGCTTTCCGGCACCGGCAAGACCACCCTCTCCACCGACCCCGACCGGCCCCTCATCGGGGACGACGAGCACGGCTGGAGCGAGGAGGGGGTCTTCAACTTTGAGGGGGGGTGCTACGCTAAGGTCATCCGCCTTTCCCCCGAGGACGAACCCCTCATCTATAAGGCCTCCAACCAGTTTGAGGCCATCCTGGAAAACGTGGTGCTGAACCCGGAAAGCCGCCGGGTGGAGTGGGACGACGACTCCAAGACAGAAAACACCCGCGCCTCCTACCCCATCGCCCACCTGGAGAACGTAGTGGAGTCCGGGGTGGCGGGCCACCCCAAGGCCATCTTTTTCCTTTCCGCGGATGCCTACGGGGTTCTCCCCCCCATTGCCCGGCTTTCCCCCGAGCAGGCCATGTACTACTTCATCTCCGGCTACACCGCCCGGGTGGCGGGCACCGAGCGGGGGGTGACGGAGCCCAAGGCCACCTTCTCCGCCTGCTTCGGGGCTCCCTTTCTCCCCCTCCATCCTGGGGTTTACGCGGAGATGTTGGGGGAGAAGCTCCGCCGCCACCGTCCCCGGGTCTACTTGGTCAACACGGGCTGGACTGGGGGGCCCTACGGGGTGGGCCGCCGCTTCCCTCTCCCCGTGACCCGGGCCCTCCTGCGGGCCGCTCTCTCCGGGGCGTTGGAAGGGGTGCCCTACCGGAAAGATCCGGTATTTGGCTTTGAGGTGCCCCTCGAGGCCCCCGGGGTGCCGCGGAAGCTTTTGGACCCCCGCGCCACCTGGGCTGACCCCGAGGCTTACGACCGGCAGGCCCTGAGGCTTGCCCGGCTCTTTCAGGAAAACTTCGCCAAGTACGCGGACGGGGTTCCCGAAGCGGTGCGGAAGGCGGGGCCAAGGACGGAGTAGTCTGCGAAACCCCTTGCCAAATAGGGGCAAGGGGTATTAGGCTTCCCCCTGGGTGAAGTAAGTGGTAGGGACAAATGTACTTGGCTGGGGATGTCCTACCCTTGGCATAATAGCAAGCACAACCGTCTTGGGGGACGGAGCCCTATGAACAAGACCCGCCTAGACCGCTACGCCTGGGGTGTCCTCGTGTGGAACGTCCTGGTGGCCCTCTTTGGGGCCTATGTGCGGGCCACGGGGGCGGGAGCTGGGTGCGGAGCTCACTGGCCCACCTGCAACGGGGAGATTATCCCCCGGGCGCCCCAGGTGGAGACCCTCATTGAGTTCACCCACCGAGCCACCTCGGGCCTGGCCTTCCTCTCGGTCCTGGCCCTTCTCCTCCTGGCCTTCCGCTTCCTCCCCAAGGGCCACCCGGCCCGGCTGGGGGCAGGGCTTTCCTTCCTGTTCATGATCACGGAAAGCCTGGTGGGGGCTTCCCTGGTCCTCTTCGGTTGGACCGCCCACAACACGAGTGCGGAAAGGGCCGTGGTCCAGATGGTCCACCTGGCCAACACCTACCTGCTCCTGGCTGCCTTGGCCCTCACCGCCTGGTGGGCCTCCGGGGGAGCCCCTTTGCGCCTCAGGGGACAGGGGGCGGTGGGAGGGGCCCTCCTCCTGGGTTTCCTGGCCCTCCTCTTCCTGGGGATGAGCGGGGCGGTGACCGCCCTGGGGGACCTCCTCTTTCCCGTGCGGAATACCCTCGAGGCTCTGGAGCGCTCCCTTACCCCGGGAGAGCATTTCCTGGTGCGCCTTAGGGTTCTCCACCCCCTGATTGCGGTGAGCGTGGGGCTCTACGTGGTCTTCGCCGGGTACCTGGTGGCCCACCTCCGCCCCTCCCCCCTGGCCCGCCGCCTGGCCCACGCCCTGGCCTACCTCTACGGGGTCCAGCTCCTGGCGGGCCTGGTGAACGTTTGGCTCAAGGCCCCGGTTTGGATGCAGATCCTCCACCTTTTCCTGGCCTACGGGGTCTGGCTCCTCTTTCTCTTCCTGGCTGCGGCTGCCCTGGCCCAGGGGGCCCGGCGGGTGGAGCTGGGGGAAGGGGGCGGGGAGGCCCACCGGGGCACGGGGGGGGCCACCTGGAAGGACTACCTGGCCCTCACCAAGCCCCGGGTCATCAGCCTCCTCCTCCTCACCGCCCTTTTCGCCACCTTTATGGCCGCCCGGGGCTGGCCCGGCCTCAAGCTCTTCCTGGTGGTGGCCCTGGGGGGGTACATGATGGCGGGGGCGGCCAACGCCATCAACATGGTCATAGACCGGGATATTGACGCGAGGATGAAGAGGACCTCGAGGCGGCCCACCGTCACCCAGAAAATCTCCAGTCGGGACGCCCTCCTCTTTGCCTTCCTCCTGGCCCTGCTAGCCTTTTTCATCCTCTGGTGGGGCGCCAACCTCCTTTCGGCCACCCTGGCCCTCATGGGGCTCATCTGGTACGTTCTGGTCTACACCCTCTACCTCAAGCGCCGCACCTGGCACAACATCGTCATCGGGGGGGCGGCGGGGGCTTTTCCGCCCCTGGTGGGCTACGCCGCGGTGACGGGGGAGCTTGGCCTCTTCGCCTGGTACCTCTTTGCCCTCATCTTCTTCTGGACCCCCGTCCACTTCTGGGCCCTGGCCCTCATGATCCAAGACGACTACCGGGCCGTGGGGGTGCCTATGCTTCCCGTGGTCCTGGGCGAGAGGATCACGGTGCTCCAGATCGCCCTCTACGCGGTGCTCACCGCCCTTATCTCCCTTATGCCCCTTCTCTTGGGGGAGCTCGGCCTCACCTACCTGGCCTTCAGCCTCATCCTTAACGGCTTACTTATCCTTAAAAGCCTGGCCCTCTACCGCCAGCCCGAGCGCAGGACGGCGGTTTCCCTGTATAAATACTCCATGCTCTACCTGGCCCTGCTCTTCGTGGCCATGGCGGTGGACCGGGCGCTATAGGGAGGGAAGATGAGAAGAACGCTAACGGCGATTGGTCTTTTGGGGTTCGCGTTGGCCCAGGAGGCCCACCGGGTGGCCATCACCCACCCGGCCTCCCCCGTAAACCGGGAAACCAACGGGCTTCTGATCTGGGTCCTGGCCTTTTCCGTCCTGATCTTTGGGGTGGTGGCGGGGTCTCTCGCCTACATCACCCTCAAGTTCCGGGCCAAACCTGGCCAGACGGGAGAGCCTCCGCAGATTCACGGCAACGACCGCTTGGAGGTCATCTGGACCCTCATTCCCTTGGCCATTATTTTCGTCCTCTTCGGCCTCACGGCCCGGGCCCTGATCCAGGTCAACAAGCCCATTCCAGGGGCCATAAAGGTGGAGGTCACGGGCTACCAGTTCTGGTGGGACTTCCACTACGCCGACCTGGGCCTTAGGAACTCTAACGAGCTCATCCTCCCCGCGGGGGTTCCGGTGACCCTGGAGGTCACCTCCAAGGACGTGATCCACTCTTTCTGGGTGCCGGGCCTTACAGGTAAGCGGGATGCCATTCCGGGACAAAAGACTCTTATCCACCTCACACCTGAAACCCCGGGCAACTACTACGGTTTCTGCGCGGAGCTTTGCGGCCCAAGCCATGCCCGCATGCTCTTCCGGGTCCTGGTGGTGCCCAAGGAGGAGTTTGACCGCTTCGTGGAGGCCGCCAAGGCCTACACCCCTCCAGTGGCCGATGCAAAGGGGCAGCAGGTCTTCCAGCAGAACTGCATGGCCTGCCACGGGGTCCAGGGACAGATGCCCCCTGCGGTCATCGGGCCGGAGCTAGGCTTTGTGGGGAACCGGGTGAGCCTGGCCGCGGGGATCGTGGACAACACCCCGGAAAACCTAAAGGCCTGGATCAAGGACCCGGCCTCCATGAAACCTGGGGTGAAGATGCCCAGCTTCCCCCAGCTTTCCGAGGAGGAGTTGGACGCCCTGGTGCGCTACCTGGAGGGGCTTAAGGTGGAGGGCCTGGACCTGAAGGCCCTACCCAAGTTCTAGGAGGTTAGGCGATGGCGATCACGGCACGTCCAAAGGCAGGGGTGTGGGCGGTCCTCTGGGACCTTCTCACTACGGTAGACCACAAGAAGATCGGCCTCCTCTACACGGCCACGGCCTTCTTCGCTTTTGCCCTGGCGGGGGTCTTCTCCCTCCTCATCCGGGCCCAGCTGGCCGTGCCCAACGCCGGCTTCCTCACCGGCGAGCAGTACAACCAGATCCTCACCCTGCACGGGGCCACCATGCTCTTCTTCTTCATCATCCAGGCCGGGCTCACGGGCTTCGGCAACTTCGTGGTGCCCCTCATGCTGGGGGCCCGGGACGTGGCCCTGCCCCGGGTGAACGCCTTCAGCTACTGGGCCTTCCTGGGGGCCATCCTCCTCGCCCTCATGAGTTTCTTCTTCCCCGGCGGGGCGCCTTCGGTGGGCTGGACCTTCTACTATCCCTTCTCCGTCCAGTCTGGGAGCGGGGTCAGCTTTTACATGGCCGCCATCCTCCTCCTGGGCTTCTCCAGCCTCCTCGGCAACGCCAACTTCATCGCCACCATCTACAACCTCCGGGCCCAGGGGATGGGCATGTGGAAGATGCCCATGTACGTCTGGAGCGTCTTCGCCGCCAGCGTCCTCAACCTCTTTAGCCTGGCGGGGCTCACCTCGGCCACCCTCGTCGTCCTATTGGACCGGAAGATCGGGCTTTCCTGGTTTAACCCCGAGATCGGGGGGGACCCGGTGCTCTTCCAGCAGTTCTTCTGGTTCTATTCCCACCCCACGGTCTACGTGATGCTCCTCCCCTACCTGGGCATCCTGGCGGAGGTGGCCTCCACCTTTGCCCGCAAGCCCCTTTTCGGCTACAAGCAGATGGTCTGGGCCCAGATGGGCATCGTGGTCCTAGGGACCATGGTCTGGGCCCACCACATGTTCTCCGTGGGGGAGTCCAACATCTTCCAGATCGCCTTTGCCTTCTTCACCGCCCTCATCGCCGTGCCCACGGGGGTGAAGCTCTTTAACCTCATCGGGACCCTCTGGGGCGGCCACCTGGAGATGAAGACTCCCCTCTACTGGGTGCTGGGCTTCATCTTCAACTTCCTCCTCGGGGGGATCACCGGGGTCATGCTCTCCATGGTCCCCCTGGACTACCACTTCCAGGACTCCTACTTCGTGGTGGCCCACTTCCACAACGTCCTCATGGCGGGCTCCGCCTTTGGGGCCTTCGCTGGGCTTTACTACTGGTGGCCCAAGATGACCGGGCGCATGTACGACGAGCGCCTGGGCCGCCTCCACTTCTGGCTTTTCCTGGTGGGCTACCTGGTCACCTTCCTCCCCCAGTACGCCTTGGGCTTCTTGGGCATGCCCCGGCGCTACTACACCTACAACGCGGACATCGCCGGCTGGCCTGAGCTGAACTTTATCTCCACCGTGGGCGCCTTCATCCTGGGCCTTGGGGGGCTCGTTTGGGTCTACAACATGTGGAAGAGCCTCCGCTCCGGGGAGAAGGCCCCCGCCAACCCCTGGGGCGGGTACACCCTGGAGTGGCTCACGGACTCCCCCCCCAAGGCCCACAACTTTGACGTGGCCTTGCCCAAAGAGTTCCCCTCTGAGCGCCCCCTCTACGACTGGGCCAAGAAGGGGGTGGAGCTGAAGGCGGAAGACCCCAGCCACATCCACCTGCCCAACAGCTCCTTCTGGCCCTTCTACTCCGCGGCCACCCTCTTCGCCTTCTTCGTTTCCGTGGCGGCCCTACCGGTGCCCAACGTCTGGATGTGGCTTTTCCTTGCCCTCTTCGCCTACGGCCTCATCCGCTGGGCCCTGGAGGACGAGTACAGCCACCCGGTGGAGCACCACACCCTTTCCGGCAAGTCCAACGCTTGGATGGGGATGGCCTGGTTCATCGTCTCGGAGGTGGGCCTCTTCGCCATCCTCATCGCCGGCTACCTCTACCTGCGCCTCACGGGGGCGGCCACGCCTCCTGAGGAGCGGCCTGCCCTGTGGCTTGCCCTCCTCAACACCTTCTTCCTGGTGAGCTCCTCCTTCACCGTGCACTTTGCCCACCACGACCTCCGCCGGGGCCGCTTCAATCCCTTCCGCTTCGGCCTCCTCGTCACCATCATCCTTGGGGTTCTTTTCTTCCTCTTCCAGGCCTACGAGTTCTACCAGTTCCACCACCACTCCAGCTGGCAGGAGAACCTCTGGACCGCCACCTTCTTCACCATCGTGGGCCTCCACGGCCTGCACGTGGTCATCGGGGGCTTTGGCCTGGTGCTGGCCTACCTCCAGGCCCTGAGGGGCAAGGTGACCCAGCACCAGCACGGGACCCTCGAGGCCGCCAGCATGTACTGGCACCTGGTGGACGCGGTCTGGCTGGTCATCGTCACCATCTTCTACATCTGGTAGGGTTCTTTTGCCCAACCGCCCCCGCCTTAGAGCGGGGGTTTGCTATTTCTTGAGGTATGCGCCTCCTGGTGGTGGATTTTGACTACTTCTTCCCCGTGCCCCAAAGGGGGGACGACCCCTTGGCCTCCCTTTTCGCCTGGGCTCACTTTGAAACCCCCTACCACCTGGGGGAGGTGTGGGAAGGAAGGGCCCTGGCCTTTCTCCTCCGGGGGCTCCCCCTTCCGGAGCCCCAAGGGTGGGAGGGGTTCTGGGAAAGGTTTTCCTTTGCCCCGGATGCACGGCTTTACTACGCGGACTCCAACGCCCTGGCCTTCCACCCCGGGGTGCGGGAGGGGGTGGAGGAGGTGATCCTCTTTGATGCCCATCACGACGCGGGCTACCGCCCCTTGGGGGAGGAGCCCGCCTGCGACGACTGGATGGTCTTCTACGCCCGGCAAGGGGCTAGGCTTCGGGTCTTCTACCCCCCCTGGCGGGACCCTGCCCAGGAGCCCGAGCCCCAGGTGCCCCTGGCGCGGGCTCTGGACCCAGGAGGGAAGGTGGAGGGGGTGTTCCACCGGGTCTTCCTCTGCCGCAGCGGGGCCTGGGTTCCCCCCTGGGCGGACGGGGCCTTTTTCCGCTTCCTGGGGGCGGCCCCCCTGCCCAAGGAGGCCCTGGAGTCCCTCCTGCCCCGCCCCTTTGACCTCGAGGCCTTGCGGAGGAGGGTGGGGGAGGAGGCCCTGGGCCTTTGGATCATGGAACGCCTCCTCCGCCCTGGACAAGGGCCCTCCTTTCCCCTATAATCACGAAGGCTTTGGGGCCGTTAGCTCAGCTGGCAGAGCAACCGACTTTTAATCGGTAGGTCGCAGGTTCGAATCCTGCACGGCCCACCAATGGCCCCATCGTCTAGCGGTTAGGACGCGGCCCTCTCAAGGCCGAAACGGGGGTTCGATTCCCCCTGGGGTCACCACGGGCGGCTAGCTCAGCCGGCCAGAGCGCTCGCCTTACAAGCGAGAGGTCGTAGGTTCAAGTCCTACGCCGCCCACCAGCTCCAGGACGCAAAGCTTCCCCCCACGGTAGCGTGGGGGGAAACCCTTTAGCCGGTTTATCAGCCGGTCTATCCGTTCAGGCTTGGGC
>NZ_JBBIMD010000015.1:0-39474 GCF_037444525.1 Thermus sp.
AAGATGGCCCCAAAGGCCCCCGCCAGCCGGCCCCTCTCCCGGGGCGGGAAGAAGACGGCGATGGTGGTGAGGGCCAGGGCAAAAAGGGCCCCGCCCCCCACCCCCTGGAGGCCCCGGAAGAGGATGAGCTCGGCCATGTTCTGGGCCTGGCCGGAAAGGGCCGACCCCAGGAGGAAGAGGACCACCGCCCAAAGGAGGACGGCCTTACGGCTGAAAAGCTCCGTAAGCCGCCCGAAGATGACGGAGAAAACGGTGGAGGTGAGGAGGTAGCTGGTGGTGACCCAGGCGTAGTACTCGGCCCCCTTAAGCTCCCCTACGATGCGGGGCATGGCGGTGGAGACGATGGTCTGGTCCAAGGCGGCCAGGAAAAGCCCCAGGAAAATGCCGACCATGGTGAGGCGGACTTCTTTGGGTGTCGGGTTCATGCTTCCTCCAACAAGCGGTCCAAAAGGCGGAGCAGGGTGGCCTCCTCGTCCCCATCCAGGCGGTCCAGGCGCCGCTTTAGGGCCTCGGCGAAGAGCCTTTCCGCCTCCTCCAACACCCTTTCCCCCTTGGGGGTAAGAAAAAGGCGGAAGCGGCGGAGGTCCCCCTCTTCCCGGGCCCGGAGGAGGAGGCCTTGGGCCTCGAGGCGGCGCACCATGTGGCTCACCGTGGGCAGGGGCAAGCCCATGCGCCGGGCGGCCTCCGTGGGGTGGGGGTGGTGCTTTAGGACCCTGAGGAGCCAGGCCTCGAGGCCGGAAACCCCATGGTCCCTAAGCCCCGCCTCCGCCTCCTCCCGGAGGAGGCGCTGGAGGCGCCAGATGCGGGCGAGGAGCTCCCAGACCACGGGGACATTTTACTTTCAAGAGAAACCTTTTAACTGTAAAGCACCCCACCTTTGCCCACAAAGGGGAGGCTTTCTACCCCCGAGACCGCGCCGCCTCCCACCGCGCCCTGAGCCGGGCAAAGAGGGCCTCCACCTTCTCCTTGGGAAGGATGACCTGCTCCGTCCGCCCCTCCCCGATGAGGTCCCCCAGCTCGTTGAAGGCCTGCATGGTGGCGTGGACCCGGTTGCCCACCGTCTTCTCGTGCCAGGCCACCACCCGCACCCGCATCCCCGGCAGGGCAGAGGCCAGGTGGCGCACCTCCACGCAGCTCCCGATCCCCTCCTCCCCTTCCTCCAGGAAGGGGAGGATGATCTTCCGCCCGGCAAGCTCCATGTGCTTGGCCATCCAGTAGGTGGCGTAGACGGGGTGGACGGGGCCGAGCTCCTCAAAGTTCACCGTCATCTCCTCGGTGACCACGGTCTCAAAGACCGCCTGGTAGCCTTCCGGGATGGGGCGCATGGGGCTATTTTCGCAGGTCCAGGACCCGCCTAAGCTTCCCCCCCTCGCTCCTTGGGGCCTCCCCGGGGGCGAGGAGGGTCACCTTCATGGTCACCCCGATGGTGTCCTTGATCTTGTGGGCCACCTTCTCCCTCAGGGCGTGGAGGCGGTGGTCCGCCTCTATGACCTCGTCGGAAAGGGCCTTCTTGCCGATCTCCTGGAAGAAGGCCTCGGAGACCTCCACCTTGAGCTCGGCCTCGTCCAGGGTGCCCTCCCGCCGGACCACGATCTGGTAGTAAGGCTCCACCTCGGGGATGCCCAGGAGGACCGCCTCCACCTGGGTGGGGTAGACGTTGACCCCGCGGATGATGAGCATGTCGTCCGTGCGGCCCAGGATGGGCCCCATGCGCACGTGGGTCCGGCCGCAAGCGCAGGGCTCGTAGGTGAGGAAGGTAAGGTCCCCCGTCCAGTAACGGAGGAGGGGCATGGCCTCCTTGGTGAGGGTGGTGAAGACCAAAACCCCCACCTTCCCCTCGGGAAGGGGCTCCCCGGTGTCCGGGTCCACCACCTCGGGGAGGAAGTGGTCCTCCCAGATGTGGCTCCCCTGGCGCTCCTCCAGGCACTCGTTCGCCACCCCCGGGCCGATGATCTCGGAAAGCCCGTAGATGTTGGTGCTCCGCACCCCAAGCCCCTCGTCCACCTGCTTGCGGATGGCCTCGGTCCAGGGCTCGGCCCCGAGGACGGCGTACTCCAGGGAAAGGTCCTCCGGGCTCACCCCCCGCTTCCGAAACTCCTCCGCCAGGGTCTGGGCGTAGGAAGGGGTACAGGAGATGACCTCCGGCCGGAAGTCCTGGATGAGCATCACCTGGCGCTCCGTCATGCCCCCGGAGACGGGCACCACGGTCATCCCCAAGGCCTCCGCCCCCCCATGGAGGCCCAAGCCCCCGGTGAAGAGGCCGTAGCCGTAGGCGTTGTGGAGCATCATCCCGGGCCGGGCACCGGCCGCGGCCAGGGAGCGGGCCACCACCTCGGCGAAGATCCGGAGGTCCTTTTTGGTGTAGCCCACCACCGTGGGCTTGCCCGTGGTGCCGCTACTGGCGTGGATGCGGGCCACCTCCTCCCGGGGCACGGCGAAGAGGCCGAAGGGGTAGTGGTCCCGGAGGTCGGTCTTCCGGGTGAAGGGAAGCCGGGGAAGGTCCCCCAGGCCCCGGAAGGCCTTGGGGTCCACCCCGGCCTCGTCCAGGGCCTTCCGGTAAAAGGGAACCCTCTCGTACACGTAGGCCACCACCTGCTTAAGCCTTTCGTCCTGCAAAGCCCTAAGCTTCTCCCTGGGTAAGGTCTCCAGTTCCGGCTGGTACATCCTCACCTCCTATGCGAAACACGGTTCCCGTAAAAAGGGCCACCCGCTTGCCCGAAGCGCGCACCTCCACCCGGTAGGTGGCCGTGCGCCGTGAAAGGTGGACCTCCTCCGCCACCGCCTCCACCCGGGCCCCCAAGGGGACAGGGCGGAAGTAGTCCATGCGGCAGGAAAGGGCCACCGCTGGCCCTCGGCTGTTGGAGGCCAGGGCAAAGGCGGCGTCCGCCAGGGCGTAGAGGAAGCCCCCATGGGCGGTGCCGTGGAGGTTCAGGTGCCCCTCCCCCACCACGCCCGCCACCGCCGCCTCCCCGGGGCCTTGGCGGACCACCTGGAACCCTAGGGTGGCCATGAGGGGGTCCTTCATCCCTCCTCCACCTCCTTAAGGCCCAGGTAGGCCTCCACCACCTTGGGATCTTGGGCCAGGGCCTTAGCCTCCCCTTCCAGGACCACCCGCCCCGCCTCCATCACGTAGGACCGGTCCGCCAGGGAAAGGGCCACCTTGGCGTTTTGCTCCACCACGAGAAGGGAAACCCCCTCCGCCTTCAGGTGGGCCAGGGTGCGGTAGATCTCCCGCACCATGAGGGGGGCAAGGCCCAGGGAGGGCTCGTCCAGAAGGAGGAGCTTGGGGCGGGCGAGAAGGGCCCGGCCGATGGCCAGTATCTGCTGCTCGCCTCCCGAGAGCGTACCCGCCCGCTGGTTCCGCCTTTCTCTTAGCCTCGGGAAAAGCCCGTACACCCTCTCCAGGTCGGGCCTCAGGTCCTCCCGGCGGCGGAAGCGGAGAAACCCCCCAAGGAGGAGGTTCTCCTCCACCGTAAGGCCCCCAAAGAGGGCCCGGCCCTCGGGGACCAGCACCACCCCCAGGGGAAGCAGGGTCTCGGGGCTCCTTTTGGGGTAGGGCCGTCCGAAGAGGCGGACCTCCCCTTCGGCCCGGGCGAGGCCGAGAAGCCCCTTCAGCACGCTGGTCTTCCCCGCCCCGTTGGGGCCGATTAAGGCCACGGCCTCTCCCTCTTCCAGCCGGAGGCTTACCCCCTGGACCGCCTCAAAGACCCCGTAGCGTACGGTAAGGCCTTCTACCTGGAGCATCTAGGCCACCTCCTCCCCCAGGTAGGCCGCCCGCACCAGGGGGTTCCTTTGGACTTCCTTGGGCGTGCCCTCGGCGATCTTCTCCCCGTAGTTCATCACCACCACCCGGTCCGCCAGGCCCATGACCAGGTCCATGTCGTGGTCCACCAGGAGGAGGGTGTACCCCTCCCGGGCAAGGCCCTTTAGGAGGTGGGCGAGCTCCCGCTTCTCCCCGGCCCTTAGCCCCGCCCCCGGCTCGTCCAGGAGGAGGACCTCCGCCCCCGAGGCGAGGAGGCGGGCGATCTCCAGGAGGCGCTGCTGCCCCGCGGTAAGCCGGTCCGCCCGCTCCAGGGCAAGGCCTTCCAGGCCCACCCGCTTCAGGGCCTGGTAGGCGGTGGAAAGGGCCCTTTCCTCCTCCTTGCGGTGGAGGCCCAGAAGGACCTGGAGGAAGCCCGCCCGGGTGCGGGTGTAGGTGCCCAGGGCGGCGTTTTCCAGCACGGAAAGCTCGAGGAAAAGGTGGGGATGCTGGAAGGTGCGCCCCAGGCCCAAGGGGTGGATGCGGTAGGGGGGGAGGCCCGTGACTTCCCGCCCGAAGAGGAAGACCCGGCCCCCGTCGGGGGGGATGGCCCCGGTGACCAGGTTGAAGGTGGTGCTCTTCCCCGCCCCGTTGGGGCCGATGAGGGCCAGGATCTCCCCCCGCCTCAAGGCGAAGGACACCCCCGCCACCGCGAGGAGCCCCCCGAAGGCCTTCCTAAGGCCCTCCACCCTCAAGACCTCCTCCCCCCTTGCCCCGGAAGGGGGCCTCGAGGGGAGGGGCTCTGCCTTGGGCAGCACCCCCTTCCGGGAAGGCAGGGCCCTTTCCAGAAAGGCCCAGAGCCCCTTGGGGGCGAAGAGGAGGATGGCTGCCAGGATGAAGCCGTAGGCGATGGTCTCGTAGTTCCCCTCCCGGCCAAGGAGCAGGGGGAGGAGGTCTTTGAGCCAGTCCTCGAGGCCCGTGAAAAGCCCCGCCCCCAACAGCACCCCAGGGATGGACCCCACCCCCCCGGCCACGGCCATGACCAGGTACTTGATGGAGGCCTCCAGGGAGAAGGGGGTGGGGTTCACGAAGCGGAGGAAGTGGGCGTAGAGGAAGCCGGCCAGGCCCGCCAGGACCCCCGAGAGGAGGAAGGCCTTAAGACGCAGGGCCGCGGGGTCCACCCCAAAGCTGGCCGCGGCCAGGGCGTCCCCCCTTAGGGCAAGGAGGGCCCGGCCCAGGCGGCTTGGCCTCAGGTTCCCCAAGGCCCCGAGGAGGAGGACGAGGAGAAGGAGGCTGAAAAGGGCGTAGGCGAAGCCCTCGAGGGTTAGGCCAAAGAGCCCCAAGGGGGGGAGGTCCGTGAGGCCCGTGTGCCCCCCGGTGAGGCCCACCAGGTTCCCTGCCAGGATGTAAAGCGCCACCTGCCAGGCGATGGTGGCCAGGGGCAGGAAGTGCCCCTTAAGCCGCACGGTGAGGGCCCCGATGAGGAGGGCGAGGAGAAAGGAAAGCCCCAAGCCCACAGCGAGCCCAAGCCAGGGGGAGGCCCCAAGCCGCACGGTGAGGAGGGCGGTGGCGTAAGCGGAAACCCCCATGAAGGCCGCCTGGGCGAAGCTGGTCATCCCCGCAAGGCCCGTGAGCACATGGAGGGATAGGGCCACCATGGCCGAGAGGGCAAAGAAGGTGAGGAGGGTGAGGTAGTAGGGGAAGGGCAGGAAAAGGAAAGGCAATAGTAGAAGCCAAGCGTAGCGCATCATTCCTCCACCGCGTGGGCCCTCAGGCTCTGGTAGAAAAGGGCAGGCAGAAGGAGGAGGAAGACCAGAGCCTCCTTGTAGGCGCTGGCAAAAAAGCTGGTAAAGCTCTCAAAAAGACCCACCAAAAGGGCCCCCAGGAAGGCCACAGGGTAGCTCACAAGCCCCCCCAGGATGGCGGCCACGAACCCCTTTAGGCCCAGCATGAAGCCCATGAAGTAGGCGGCGTTGGTGAGGGGGGCGAGGAGGAGCCCGGAAAGGGCCGCCATGAGGCCGGCGATGGCGAAGGCCACCATCCCCGCCTCCTCCGGCCGGATGCCGTAGAGCCTGGCCCCAAGCCGGTTCTCCGCCGCCGCCAGGAGGGCCTTCCCGTAGAGGGAGAAGCGGAAGAAGAGGTAAAGGGCCAGCACCGCCAAAAGGGCGTAGAGGAGGACCAGGACCCCCTGCCAGGAAAGCCCCACCAGGGCCTCGCCCTTAAGAAGGGGCTCGGGCCGGTACTGCTCGGGGCCAAAGAAGACCAGGCCCAGGCCCTGGTAGGCCACGTGAAGCCCCACCGCCAGGATGAGGAGGTGGAGCACCGTGGCCTCCTTAAGGGGCTGGAAGAAGACCCGGTAGGTGGCCAGGCTCAGGTAGACCCCAAGGAGAAGGGCCACGGCATAGGCGAGGGGAGGGAGGCCCCGGGCGGGGAGGGACAGGAGGAAAAGCCCCCCGGCAAGGAGAAGAGGCCAGGGCCTACGGTCCAGGAGGCCCCAGAGGAGGCCCAAGGCCAGGGCCAGGGCCAGGGTGCCGGGGAGCTTGCCGGCGAGGAGCCAGACCAGGGAAAGAGGGGCGTACATCATGAGCTCCCCTATGGGCACCAGGATGACCCGGGTCACGGCAAAGACCAGGACCATGGCCAGGGCCAGGAGGCCATAGACCACCCCGCTTTGCACCCCGTCCAGGAGGAGAAGGCCGAGGATGGTGGCGTCCATGGCCTAGCGGAAGGTGCGGATGAGCTTCCAGCGGCCCCCTTCCACCTGGACCATCACCGCGGCATCCTCAAAGCGGAGGCCCAGGTGGTCCTCCTTGGAGAAGGTGAAGACCCCGTGGGTGGCCACGAGGCCCTTGGTGGCCTCGATCTCCTCGCGGAGGGCGGCGCGGAAGGCCGCGAGGTCCTTGTCGGGGTCGGCCTTCTTCAGGGCCCGCTCCAGGGCCGGCCTCAGGATGAGCCAGGCATCCCAGGCGTGGGCCCCGAAGGTGGAGTAGCTCCCGATGCCGTGCTTGGCCTCGTAGCGCTGGATGTAGTCCAGGGCCACCCGCTTGCTGGGGAAGCTTGCAGGGAGCTGTTCCGCCACCAGGATGGGCCCCGCAGGGAGGAGGGTGCCCTCCACGTCCTTGCCCCCCACCCGGAGGAAGTCGGGGTTGGCCACCCCGTGGGTCTGGTAGATGAGGCCCCCGTAGCCCCGCTCCCTCAAGGTGCGCTGGGGAAGCACCGCGGGGGTGCCGCTTGCACCCACCAAGACGGCGTCCGGCCGGCGGGCGATGATCCTTAGGGCCTGGCCGGTCACGGAGGTGTCCGTGCGGTTGTACCGCTCGCTCACCACCACCTGCAGGCCCTTGGCCTTGGCCTCGGCCTCAAAGAAGCGGGCCCAGCCCTCCCCGTAGGCGTCGTTGAAGCCGATGTAGCCCACGGTCTTCGCCCCCCTGGCCGCCATGTCCGCGGCGATGGCCCGGGCCATGAGCTCCTCCGTCTGGGGGGTCTTGAAGACCCAGAAGCGCTGGGCGTCCACGGGGTAGATGATGTCCTTGCTGGCCGCCAGGGAGATCATGGGCACCTTGGCCTCCGCCACCACGGGGATCATGCCCAAGGAGGCGGGGGTGGTGGTGGTGCCGAGGATGGCCACCGCGCCCTCCTCCACCAGCCGCCTGGTGTTCCGCACCGCCTGGGTGGTGTCGGAGGCGTCGTCCAGGATGACGAACTGCACCTTCCGCCCCGCCACGCCCCCTGTGCGGTCCAGGACCTCCTGGATGAGGAGGAAGGTGTTCCGCTCGGGGATGCCCAAGGAAGCGGCGGGCCCGGTGGCCGAGACCACCACCCCCACCTTGAGGGTCCCCTGGGCCAAGGCCGAAAGGGCCAGGAAAAGGGCTGCCAAGACCAAACGCTTCATCCCGAAACCTCCTTTTTCCCACGGGCCAAAGCCCGATTGGGCCAAGCTAACGAACGTTTGCTCTAAGCATAGATAGGGACCTTTGTCCCGTCAACGGGGCGGGGATGGAACCCGCCCTCAAGGGCCTAGATCACGTGCTGGGGAATCCCCTCCAGGAGAGAGGCCCGCGTGGGGAGAAGGCGGTCTTCCAGGTCCAGGAAGGGGCTGCCCTCCAGGAACCAGCTCCTTGGGGTCTTGTGGCCCCAAAGGGTCTGGCGGCGGGGGTCGTTCAGGCTCCAGCGCAAGGGGGGGTGGTCGGGGTCCACGGTGAGGTAATCGGAGGTGTAAAGCTCCAGGCGGTGGCCGTCGGGGTCCCTCAGGTAGAGGAACATGGCGTTGGAGATCCCGTGCCGCCCGGGGCCCCTTTCAATCCGGTCCGTCTCCATGGCCCCCGCCAGGATGTCCGCCGCCTTCAGGATGCTCAAGGCATCGGGGAGCCAGTAGGCGAAGTGGTGTAGCCTGGGGCCCTCCCCGTTGGTGAAGGCCAGGTCGTGGACGTTCCCCTTGCGGTGGAGCCAGGCGGCCCAGAGCCTTCCCTCCTCGTCCTCCGTGTACTCCGTGAGGCGGAAGGCCAGGGCCTCCCGGTAGAAGCGCACCGCCTCCGCCACCTCGGGGGAGAAGACGTTCAGGTGGTCTATGCGCAAGACCCCAGGCCCCCGGTGCTCGTGGTAGCGCTGGAGGACCCGGGGTAGCTTCTCCGCCTGGAAGTAGAAGGCGAGGGGGTAGCCGAAGGGGTCCTGGAGGCGGAGGATCCTGGGCCGGCCCCAGTCGGCCTCGAGGCCGTGGGGAAGCCCCCTCTCCTCCGCGAAGGCCTTGAGGGCCTCTAGGTCCTCCTCCGAGGCCACCTTGAAGCCAAGGGCGCGCACCGCGGGGAAGGGGGCCTCCTTGAGCTTGAGGCTCCACTCCAGCTCCTCGTAGCCCCGGAGGTAGGCCACCTCGCCCTCCCGGCGCTCCAGGCGGAAGCCCAAAAGCCCCTGGTAGAAGGCGAGGCTCTGTTCCAGGTCCCGCACCCAAAGCTCTATGAAACCCACCCGCACCACGTTCATACCAGCCTCCTGTACCCCCGGGCCCAGTAGACCAGGGGGGGCCCAGGGGGAAAGAGCTCCACCCGCTCCACCCGCCCCACCACCAGGCGGTGGTCCCCGCCGGGGTGGAGGGCCTCGAGGCGGCACCAGAGGGCCGCCAAGGCCCCTTCCACCCGCCCTTCCACCAGGGCCACCCCCGGGGCCGTGCGGCCGGCGAAGTGGTCCGCCACCCGCTCCTGCCCCTCCCGTAGGAGGCTTACGGTGAAGGCCCCGCTCCTTTCCAGAAGGGGCAGGAGCTTGGCCTTCTCGGAGATCCCCAAGGCCACCAGGGGCGGGTCCAGGGAGAGGGACATGAAAGCGGTGGCGGTCATGCCCCGCTCCTCCTCCCCCAGCCGGGCGGCCACCACCGTGACCCCAGCGGCGAAGCGGCTTAGGGCCTCCTTAAAGGCCTCTCCCGTCACGCCCGCACCTCCTCCACCGCCTTCAGGGCCTCCTGCAGGTAGGCCCGGATACGAGCCTTGTAGGGTTCCTTGTCGTAGACGCTGTAGAGGGTCTGGTACATGCGCACGGGGTCGCCGAAGAAGAAGCGCTCGTATAGCTCCTGCCGGGCCCCAAAGCCCGAGAGGGTCATGTCCCAGGCCAGGCGGAAGAGGGCCACCCGCTCCCGGGCCTCCAGGCTGGCCCCCTGGAGGAACTTCTCCAAGAAGGGCGCCAAGGGCCCCTTGAAGTCCTTCTCCGAGGGCAGGGTGATGAGGCCGGAGGCCCCGATCTGCTCTATGATCTCCCGGATCCTGGGGTAAAGCCTCGGGTAGAGGTTCCGCGCCCCGTCCAGGGCCCCCCGGTCGGGGCAGAGGAGGCCGAAGGCGTTCTCCTTGGCCTCCTCCTCGGCCCGGGTCCAGAAGGCCCGCATGGCCTCCAGGTAGACGATGATCTCCGCGATCTTCTCCTGCACGTGGCCGTAGGCATCGGCCCCTATGCCCTCGGCCATGAGGGCCGCCACCCCCAGGAAGGCCTCCGTCTTGGCGGTCTTCAGGGCCACCACCTGGTGGGCCATGTGGTGGAGGGCCCCGGTGGCCGCGTAGGCGGTGTTGCACCGCTCCACGTCCCCCAGGATGAAGACCCGCTCCCAGGGGACCAGGACATCGTCAAAAACCACCAGGCAGTCCATCTCCTCCAGGCGGCTACTAAGGGGATAGTCAAAGGGACTATCCCCCCCCACCAAAGCCTCCCGGCAGACGAAGTGCAGGCCCGGGGTGGAGGTGGGGAGGGCGAAGGCGATGGCGTACTTCTCCGCTCCCGGGCCTTCCTTGAGGAGGGTGGAGGGGAAGATGAGGACCTCGTCCGCCAGGGGGAAGGTGGCGGTCATGCGGGCCCCCCGCACCACCACGCCCTTTTCCGTCTGCCGCACCACCCCCACGGGGATGTAGGGGTCGGGCTGGGCGGAGGGGGGCTTGGCCCGGTTCACCTGGGGGTTGGTGAGGGCGTGGGTGGTGGCCAGGTCCCGGTCGCGGAGGAGGCGGTAGTAGGCCCGGACGTTCTCCGCAAACTCCCCGAAGAACCCGGCGCTCGCCGCGTAGGCCATGACCACCGCGTTCAGGTAGTCCGGGCTCCGGCCCATCATTCCCAGGTTCTGGTCCGCCCAGAGCTTGTAGGCCCGCCCCCGGCGCTTCAGGTCCTCCTTGGTCTTCGGGATGAGGAAGCTCATCCCGTGGCGGCGCCCCTCCTCCTCGTAGGTGAGGGCCTCCCGGTGGCGGGGGTCGTGCTGAAGGTCGTAGAGGGCGGCCATGGTGCGCACGATGCCCCGGAAGACCGGGTGGGTGGTGGGGTCTTCCACCTTCTCCCCCTTGTACCAGAGGTTGGGGGGGCGCTCCTTTAGGGCCTCAAGGTACTCCTGTCCCGTCCTTGCCATGCCTAGCCTCCTTTCCCGAACTTGGGCACGTGGGGGGGTCTTAGGGGAAGCCCCACGGCCTTGAGGTCGGTGTAGAACTCAAAGGCGTAGTGGCCGCCTTCCCGCCGGTCCCCACTCCCCTTCACCCCGCCGAAGGGGGTGGGGAGGTGGCGGACGTTGTGGCTGTTGAGGTAGACGAGCCCGGCCTCCAGCTCCAGGGCCAGGCGGTGGGCCCGCTCCAGGTCCCGGGTGAAGACGTAGGCCGCAAGGCCGTACCGGGTGTCGTTGGCAAGCCTTAGGGCCTCCTCCTCGTCCCGGAAGGGGATGGCCACCAGGACGGGTCCGAAGATCTCCTCCTGGGCGATGCGCATGGAGTTCTCCCCCACGAAGAGGGTGGGGAGGAGGTAGTTCCCCCGGGAGAGGTCCTCCCCCCGGAAGGAGCGGAGGGCCCTCTCCCCGCCCACCAGGAGCCTCGCCCCCTCCTCGAGGCCCAAGCGGATGTAGCCCAGGACCCGCTCCAGGTGCTCGGGGTGGATGAGGGGCCCCACCTCGGTCTCCGGGTCCAGGGGGTGGCCCACGCGGATGGCCCGGGCGCGCTCCGCCACCTGGCCCACGAAGTCCTCAAAGATGGTGGCCTCCACCAGGAGCCTGGAGTTCGCCGTGCACCGCTCGCCGTTGAAGGAGTAGATCTGGAAGACCACCGCGTCCAAGGCCCTTTCCAGGTCCGCGTCGGCGAAGACCAGGGCCGGGCTTTTCCCCCCAAGCTCCAGGGAAAGCCGCTTCAGGTGGCGGGCCGCGTTCTGCATCACGATCTTCCCCGTCTCCGTCTCCCCGGTGAGGGTGAGGAGGGGGACCAGGGGATGGGCCACCAGGGCCGCCCCCGCCTCCTCCCCGATGCCCTGGACCACGTTGAAGACCCCAGGGGGAAGATCCGCCTCCTGGACGATCTCCGCAAGCTTTGACGCCGTGAAGGGGCTCCACTCCGCAGGCTTCAGCACCACGGTGTCCCCGGCGGCCAGGGCAGGGGCGATGCGCCAGGTGGAGAGCATCAGGGGGGCGTTCCAGGGGGTGATGATGCCCACCGGCCCCGCGGGGACCCGGATGGCGTAGTAGAGCCAGTCCCGGTCCACGGGGTAGGTGCGGTCCTCCATGGCGTGCTCGGCGTACTCCGCATAGAAGGCGAAGTTCTCCGCCGCGCGGGCCACCTGGGCCCGGACGATCCTCAGAACCTGCCCCGCGTCCAGGCACTCCACCACCGCAAGCTCGTCCGCCCGCTTCTCAATGAGCTCGGCGATCTTCAGGAGGTAGCGCTTCCTCTCCCGGGCCGGGGTGCGGCTCCAGCGCGAAAAGGCCTCGTGGGCCGCCCGGGCCGCCCGGTCCACCTCCCTTTCCCCGCCCCGGGCCGCGTGGCCCAAGACCTCCCCCGTGGCGGGGTCCAGGGAGGGGAAGGTGGCCCCGTCCTCCGAGGGGGTGAAGGCCCCCCCGATGAAGTGCAGGGCTGGCCTCTCCTTCAGGGCCTTGCGGAGGGCCTCAATGGTCTCCCAAGGGATGCCGGCCACCTGGTCTTGGTACCTCATGCTTCCTCCACCACCGGGTTTTCCAAGGCCCCAAGCCCCTCCACCTCCAGGCGCATGGCATCGCCGGGGAGGACCCGGCTAATCCCCTTAGGGGTGCCCGTGAGGAGGACATCGTAGGGCTCCAGGGTCATGAACTCCGCGATGTACTCCAAAAGCTCGACCACGCTGAAGAGCATCCTCGAGGTGTGCCCCTCCTGCCTCAGCTCCCCGTTCACGTAGGCCCTAAGCCAGAGGTTCTGGGGGTCCTCCACCTCGTCCACCACCAAAAAAGGCCCCAAGGGCCCAAAGGTGTCCCGCCCCTTGGCCCGGATGGGGGGGCGGAAGGTGCTCGTCACGTGGTCCCGGGCCACCAGGTCGTTGGCGATGGTGTAGCCCAGGACGTAGTCCAGGGCGTCCTTGGCCCGCACGCGGCGCATGGGCCTGCCCACCACCACCGCCAGCTCCACCTCGTAGTGGACGAACCCCACCCCCTTGGGGTAGCGCACCGCCCCCTTGTGGGGAAGGAGGCTGCTGTTGGGCTTCCAGAAGAGGGCGGGCTCCTCGGGGCGGGCTAGACCCAGCTCCTCCGCGTGGTCCGCGTAGTTCAGGGCCACCCCGATGACCTTCCCCGGGGTGAAGGGGAGGAGCCAGGTGACCCCTTCCGGGTCGTGGGCCTCCCCCGCCTCGTCCAGGAGAAGGCCCTCCCGGTAGACCCCGTGGTGCACCCGGCCCCTGGCGATGAAGCGGCAAAGCTTCACGCCCGCACCTCCAAAAGCCCGTAGCGTTCGGCCATGGCCCTAAGGCGGGCCTCGATCTCCAGGGTGGTGGGGCCTAGGGGCAGGCGCCACTCCTTCTCAACGAGGCCCATCCAGGCCAGGACGGTCTTCAGGGGGATGGGGTTGGTGTCCCAGAAGATGGCCTCGTTGGCCTCCAGGAGGTGGTAGTGGAGCCTTCTTGCCCCCTCGTAGTCCCCGGAAAGGGCCTTTTCGCAAAGGAGGGCCACCTCCTTGGGAAGCCAGTTGGCGGTGGCGGCGATGGTGCCCACCGCCCCCAGGCTCATCATGGGGAGGGTGAGGCTTTCTAAGCCGCAGAAGACGAGGAAGTCCTCCCCCGCCTCCCGGATGAGGTGGGAGACGTACTCCAGGTCCTTGGAGGAGTGCTTGAGGCCCACGATGTTGGGGAAGCCCCGCCTAAGGCGGGCCACGGTGTTGGGGGCGATCTCCACCCCGGAGCGGCCCGGGATGTTGTAGATCACAAGGGGAAAGTCCGGCACCGCCCTGGCCACCTCGGCGAAGTAGCGGTAAAGGCCCTCCTGGTTGGGCTTCACGTAGTAGGGGACGATGACCATGGCCCCGTCCGCCCCCACCTCCTTTGCGTAGCGGGTGAGCTCCAGGGTTTCCTCCAGCCTCAGCGCCCCCGTCCCCGCCAGGACGGGCACCCGCCCGGCCACCTCCTCCACGGCGATCCGGATCACCCGCTTCCTCTCCTCCAGGGTCTGGGTGCCGGGCTCGCCCGTGGTACCGCCCACGCTCACCCCGTGGGAGCCCGCCTCCACCACCCGGCGGATAAGCCGCCTCAGGGCCTTCTCGTCAATCTCCCCGTTGCGGAAAGGGGTCACCAGGGGGGGAATGGACCCGCGAAACATGCTCCTCCTTTCGCCCCCCAGTGTGGGCGGGGCGCGGAGGGGAGGCAAGTGTGGAAAAGGACAAAAACATCAAAAACTTTGGCTATAAGAACAGATACCGACCCCTTTTCCTTCTCCTGGCCCCGGGATATGGTGAAGATGAACAATGAAAGGCGAAGATTTTGTCCCTAAAGACATCTCCTTCACTGCCCTGGTGCAGGGCCTGGGCCTTCCCCTCCTCCACCCCTCGGACCGGCCCGTGCTCCACCTCCTGGAGGCCCCAAAGCCCGTGCCCGCGGAAGGGGCCTTGGTCCTCTTCCTGCCCCAAAGCCTCTACCCCTACCGGGGGGCGAGCGGCTTCCTAGTGCGGGAGCCCACGGAGGCCCTTTTGGCCTTCGCCCAGAAGGAGGGCGTGGGGGTGGCGGCCTACCCCCCCTGGCTGGACCCGGAGGAGCTGGAGCAGGCCCTAAGGCTTAGGCTCTTCCAAAAGGCGGGGGGGGTGGCCCTGGCGGGGCTTCTGGACCTCCTCCTGAAGCTTCCCGACCGCGCCCTTTTGGAGGTGCTCCACCGGGCCACGGGGCTGGCCCTGGCCCGGGTGGCCCCCTGGGGGGAGGTCTTGGGCTTCGCCGGGCCCGTGCCCCCTAGACACCCCCAGGAGGCGGGGGTGGGCCCCGGGTGGCGGGCCCTGGAGGCGGGAGAGGGGCTCCTTGTGGCCTACGGGGAGGAGGCCCTTTTGGAGAGGGCAGGGGGGCTTTTGGAGGTGGCCTCGAGGCTCCTCAAGGTGCGGGGCCTGGAGCGGAGCCTGGAAAGGATGCAGGAGGAGAGCCTGGGGGCGGCCCTCCTGGAGGGGCTCATCCTGGGGGAGGCGGAGCCGGAGCGCCTCTTCGCCTTCGGCTTCAGTGAGGGGGTGGAGTGGGTCCTGGCCCTGGCCGAGCCCCCGCCCATCCCCGGGCGGCACCGGCTGGCGGAGGAGAGGCGGCGGGAGGCCACCTTGGAGCTCAGGCGGCGGGCCGGGGCCTTTTTGAACCGGCTCGGCGTCCCCTACCTCCTCGCCCCCCGGGGGAACCGGGTGGTGGCCCTCTGGCAGGTGCACCACCCCGGGAAGGAGGCGGAAGGGCTCCTGAAGGCGCTCCTTCCCGGAAGCCGCCTGGGCTACTCCGCGGTGCACGCGGGGGCCGAGGTGCAGGAGGCCTACCGGGAGGCCCTCATCGCCCTCAAGGCCGCCCGAGGCGGGGAGGCCCTGGCCTTCACCGCCTTGGACCCCGTGGCCTTCGTCCTCCTGCAGCAGTCCCCGGAGGACCTGAAGGCCCTGGTGGAGCGCTACCTGCCCCTTCCCCCCAAGCTCCTAAAGACCCTCGAGGCCTACCTGGAAACCGCGGCCACCTCCCGGGGGGAGCACCTGAAGGAGGTGGCGGAGAAGCTCCACGTCCACCCCAACACCCTGCGCTACCGCCTGAAGCGGATCGAGGCCCTCCTCGGCCCCCTCTCCCGCCCCGAAACCCTGGCCCGGGTGCACCTGGCCTTGAGGGCGCGGGACCTGCTCGCGGGGTAGGGGTTCTAAGTGCCCAACCGAAGCGAAAGCTTCGGTGGAGACCCCAGAAAGAGAGTCCACCATGCCTTTCCTCCGAGCTCCATGAGGATCCTTCAATGCCCGGGCACCGGTATTTGTTCTTTATTTCACGATTCATCAGGCTCGTGTTAAAACTCTCCCCTAAAGCCGACCCACCCCAGGAGGCGCCCCCCCTCCCCGCCCACGCCCAGGCTCCAAGCCTCCCACCGGAGGCTAGCCCCGCCGAAAAGGCCCTGGCGCACCCCCAAAAGGCCCTGGAAAGCCAGCCCCTCCCCTTCCCAGGCCAGGGCCAAGGCAGCCCCCCAGGGGTAGACCCCTTCCAGGGTAAAAAGCCAGGGCCCCAGGAAAGCGGTATAACCCAGAAGCGCCCTGGGACCCTCCCGGGTCCAAAAGGCCTCCCCGTACCCCACCCCCTCCCCCAGGGCCAAGCTCCCAAGCAGCCCCGCCCCTTCCCGGAAGAGAAAAAGCCGCCCCTCGCTTAGGGCCAGCTCGGCAAAGGGGCCCCGTTCCGTGAGGCCCAGGCGCAAGCGGTGGCCCGGGCCGTAGTGGGTGAGGGCACCCCCCCAGACCCCGGTGCTCCCCCCCACGGGGTTTAGAGCGTTCCAGGTGTAGGGGAAAAGCCGCCCCTCCCCCGGCGTCAAGGGGAAGCGGCCCAAGGTAAGGGTCCAGTCCCCTTCCTGGGCCTCCAGGTAGGCCCGCTCCACCTCCACCTCCCCCCGCCCTCCAGGCCAGGAAAGGTAGGGCGCCAAGGCCAGGCCCAAGCGCCCCCCCTCCAAAGCCCAAACCCCCTCCAGGCGCAGGTAGGCCACCCCCAGGCCGCCCCCACCCCTTACGCCCATCTCCAGCCCCTGGCCCAAGGCCAGGCCCAGGGCCACGGCCCAAACCCCCAAGGCTTTCCCCACGACCAACCTCCCCGGGGGCCCTTACCGGCGCTCCTCCCCCACGATCCGCCCGTCCTCGAGGCGCACCACCCGGCCCACGTGGGCGAGAAGCCGGGGGTCGTGGGTGGAAAAGAGGAAGGTCACCCCCTGCTCCCGGTTCAGGGCCTTCATGCGCTCAATGAGGGCCAGGCCGTTTTGGGAGTCCAGGTTGGCCGTGGGCTCGTCCGCCAGAACCAAAAGGGGCTCCCCGGCCAGGGCCCGGGCCACGGCCACCCGCTGCTGCTCCCCCCCGGAGAGCTGGTGGGGGCGGCGGTGGGCCTTGTCCTTAAGGCCCAAGGCCTCCAAGGCCCAAAGGGCCTTTTCCTCCCGGGCCCGCCTTGGGACCCCCCTAAGCTCCAGGATGAACCCCGCGTTTTCCAGCGCGGTGAGGACGGGAAGGAGGTTGTAGGCCTGAAAGACCAGGCCCAGCCCCTTTAGGCGGAAGCGGGCCCTTTCCGTGCGGGAAAGCCGGTCCAGGCGCACCCCGCCCACCCAGACCTCCCCCTCCGTGGGAAGGTCCAGCCCTGCGAGGAGGTGGAGGAGGGTGCTCTTCCCCGAGCCCGAAGGCCCCACCAAGGCGGTGAACTCCCCCGCCTCCACCACCAGGTCCACGCCCCTCAGGGCCCAGGTCTCCACCCCGTCCCCCCGGTACACCTTGGTCACGCCCTTGGCCTCTATGATGGGCACCGCACCACCTCCTTAGGGCACATAGCGCATGGCCTCCACCGGCTCCAGCCTCGAGGCCAGGTAGGCAGGCCACAAGGCCGCCAAAACGGCCACCCCCACCGCGTAGCCCAGGGTGAGGAGGACGTCCCTAACCCCCAGCCGCCCGTAAAGGACCTCGGGAAGGCCGAACTCCCGGTACTGCTCCAAAAGGGCCTGGGGCAGGGGAAGCCGGAAGCCATCCGCCAGCTCCAGCTGCACCCCAAGCCCCAAAAGAAGCCCCACCCCTGCCCCTACCCCCACCAGGAGGAGGCTTTCCCAAAAGACCAGGGCCATGATCCGCCGGCCCGAAAGCCCCAAGGCCGCCAGGAGGCCGAACTCCCGGACGCGCTCCACCAGGCTCAGGTAAAGGGCATTGAGGAGGATAAGCCCCGCCAGGACGAAGAAGATCCCCACGTACACCCCCATGATCACGTCGTAAAGGGGAAGGAGGGCCGCGTAGGTGGGATTGGCCTCCAGCCAGGTTTCCACCACCAGGCCAGGAAGCTTGGGGCGGAGCCTCTCCTTCAGGGCCTCGAGGGGGGCAAGGTCGTAAAGCCCCACCCCGGGAAGCCAGACTCTGAGGAGGGTTACCCGGCCCGGGGCCAAAAGGAGCTGGGCGTCCTCCAGGGGCACCAGAAAGGTGCGGGCCTCCAGCTGGGTTTCCGGCAGGTCCAAAAGCCCCACCACCCGGAAGGGGTACACCCCAAGGCCCAAGCCCCCAGGGGCGTAGGCCACCACCTCGTCCCCCAGCCCCACCCTGAGGGCCCGGGCCAGGGCCTCCCCCAAAAGGGCCTCCCCCGGGGCCTGGGGCAGGCGGCCCGCGGAAAGGGCCCGCCTCTCCCGGAGGAAGGCCTCGGGCTCGAGGCCCGTAAGGCCCACCGCCCGGCTCCGCTCCCCGGCGATGAGGAGGGCCGCCCCCTCCAGAACGCCCTCCAAGGTGGCCCCAGGGGGCAGGTCCAAGGGGGGCGGGGTAAAGGCCAGGCTCTCCAGATCCTCCTTCTCCTGGTACCCCTCCACCCGCACCACCAAGTGGCCCGTGCGCTCCAGGACAAGGCGTAGGAAAGCGTCAAAGGCCCCCGCGTAGACGGAAAGGAAGAGGAGGGAAAGAAAGACCACGAGCGCCACTACCCCCAAGGTGGTGAGGCTCCGGCCCGGGGTCCTTAAGAGGTTGCGCCAGGCCAGGCGGAGCACCTAGCACCCCCTTTCCAGGGCCAGGGGACTGAAGCAAGCGGGCGGCACCGGCCCCACCTTGACCTGGGTGATCTCCACCACCGTGCGGTATCCGGGGCGGAGAAGGTCCAAAAGCTCCATCCGCCCAGGGAGAACCCTCCCAGAAAAGGCCTGGTAGCCGGAAAGCCGGAGCTCGCGGATGGCCTGGCCCCTTTGGTCGTAGTAAAGGATGCGCTCGGGAAGGTCCTCTTTAAGGTGCACCTCCACCCGGCCGTAGGGGGTGGGGGCCTGGGGCTTGGGGGTAAGGACCAAGGCCCCCCCCTCCTCGCTTGCGGTGAAAAGCTCCTCCAGGTCCCGGCCCATGAGGTCCTGGTAGGTGAGGTCGGAGCCCAGAAAGCGCTCGCTCCGGCCCGTGGGGGGAAGGCGGAGGGTGCGGCCTAGGCGGGGGTCATAAAGGTAAAGCTCCGTTCCCAAGGAGAGGAAAGCCTGGCCGGCCTCCGAGCGGGGCTCCAACACCCGCAGGTGGGCCCTTTGGCCGTCGGTGTACACCTGGAGGCGGTAGAGCTTCTCCGACTGGGGCCGGACCACCTTAAGAACATAAACCGCCTGGTGCTCCGGGCCCCTCAAGCGGTTCAGCACCGACTTAAGCTTCTCCGCCGGGCTTTGGGCCAGGGCCAAGGCCAAAAAGAAGAAGGGGATGAGGCGCCGCATCCTTCACTCTCCTTTCAGGTACCGAGGCACGTCCAGCCTCAGAACCAGCCGCCCCGGAAAGAGGAGGGCCAAAAGGCCGGAGAGGACCACCACCGCCCCCGCGTAGAGGGCGTAGGTGGGCCGAAGGGCGGTGTAAAGGGTTTCGGAAAGGCCAGACTCCGGCAAAAGCTCCATGGAAAGCCGCATCAAGGGGCCAAAGACGTTGTGGGTGGAGGTGTAGGCGAGAAGGCCATAGCCCAGGAGGAGGCCCACCGCCAAGCCCACCAGGCTCGCCAAAGCCGCCTCTAAGGCCACAAGCCCCGCCAGGCCCAAGGGGGTAAGGCCCAGGCTCTCCACCACCGCAAACTCCCGAAGCCGCTCCCGCACCGAAACATAGGTGGTGCTCACCACGGCCACCGCCGCCAGGAGCATAAAGAGGCCGAGAAGGGGGATATAGAAAAGGCGGCTACCCTCGTAGTCCGCCCGGATGGGCCCCATGAGGTCCCAGACCCCCTTGGCCCAAAGGTCTTCCGGGAGGAGGGCGTTGAGCTCCGCCGCCACCTGGGCTTCCCGCCCCCGGGGCACCTTCAGGGCCAGGTGGGTGGCCAGGACCCCGGTAAGGGCCCGGGCGTCCTCGAGGTGCACGTACACCCCGCCATAGTCCACGTTGGACACCCCTGCCCGCACCACCCCCACCACGGTGAGGCCCAGGGCCTCGGGGCCCTTTAGGGCGCTCGCCTCCACCACCAACCGCTCGCCCAGGCGGATATCCAGGCGCTCGGCGAGCTTGGCCCCCAAGACCACCTCCCCGGGGGCGGAAAGCCAGCGGCCCTCCGCCACCTTATGGGGCACCCGGGAAAGGGCCTTCTCCCCTTCCGGGTCCACCCCCTGGACCAGGCCGCCCTCGAGGCGGTAGGGGGAGCGGAGGAGGGCGTAGAAGGCGAGGCGCGGGGTCATGGCCTGCACCAGGGGGTGGACTAGGGAAGGCAGGGCGGAAAAGCCTTGGCTTGGGTCCGGGTCCTCCCAGAAGGCCTTGCGGGCCACCTCCACCGGAGCCTCCACATAGGCCCCGTAGGCCTCCACCAAGCTCTCCCCGTAGCCGTCCAGGAAGCCGAACATGAAGAGAACAGCCACCGTGACGTAGATCACCACCAAGGAGAGGAGGCCCGTGCGCCGCTTCTGCCGCAGGAGGTTGCGCCAGGCAAGCCTCAAAAGGGTCATTCTTCCTCCTCGTAGCGTTCCAAAAGCCCCGGGAGGGCCCGCTCAAAGAAGGCGTAAAGGCGGTGCATCTCCCTTAGCCGCTCCCCCTTCCCCGGGGGGAGGAGGGCCAGTCCCCGCTCCGCGGCCTCCCGGTAGAGGCTTAGGGCCCGGGTCTTCTCCAAAAGGAGCTTCCGCCAGGCCCCAGGCCGGATGGTGTACCGGTCCGCCCGCTCCCCAGGCCGCCTGAGCCTTTCCACCAGGCCGAGGCGGGTGAGGAGGTGAAGGGCAGGGCTTAGGGCCCCCTTGCTCACCCCAAGGGCCTCCCCCATCTCCTTGGCCGTCTGCTCCGGGGGATCGGCTACCAGGAGCCAGGCCAGCACCCGGCCCGCCATCCGGGGCAGGCCCGCCCCTTCAAAGAGGAGGGCGGTTTCCTCCACCCAGGCCTTCAGGGGGGCTTCCACAGGTTTAGGCTACTTATGTCCTGAAAGTTTTGTCAACTCCAAACTTTCAAAACCCCAAAGCCCCTAAACAGGGCCTAAACTGGAGCCATGGACCGGGAAGAGTACGAGCGCTGGCTAGCCCAAGCCAAGCACACCCTGGCCTCCGCAGAGCGGGACGCGGAGGAAGGGGACCACGACTGGGCCTCCTTCAAGGCCCAACAGGCGGGGGAATACGCCCTAAAAGGGCTCCTCAGAGGTCTGGGCCAGGCGGCCCACGGGCATAGCCTCAAGCGGCTTCTAAGCGCCCTGGAAGGGGTAGGGGTGGCCGTGCCCCCCGAGCTGGTGGAAGCCGCCCAGGAGCTGGACATCCACTACGTGCCCGCCCGCTACCCGGACGCCTACCCGGAAGGAAGCCCCTTTGAGTTCTACAACGCCAAGAGGGCCCGGGAAGCCCTGGAGGCCGCCCGGCGCATCCTCGCCTGGGTGGAGGAAACATGGCAGGCCCCCTAGCCAAGGCCTTGACCGAGCGGCAAAGGGCGCGGGAAGCCCTCCTGGAGGAGGCCCGGGCCTACGCGCAAAGGGTCCGGGAGGCCTTGGGAGAGGCAGAGGTTTACCTTTTCGGCTCCGTGGCCCGGGGGGACTTCAACCTGGAAAGCGACCTGGACCTCCTGGTGGTCTCCCCCGCCCTGCCCCAAGACCCCCTGGAGCGGGCCCGGCTCCTTTTCGCCCTACGCCAGGGGCGGGAGGAGCCTAGGGGCCTCCTTCCAGAGGAGTTTACCCGCCTTAAGGCCAAGGGAGGGGCATGGTTTTTGGAAGGGGCCCTTAAGCTCCGTTAGAAAAACTCGTCCAGAAGGTGATAAAAGGCCATCTTCCCCCAATCGGGCCCCAAAAGGCCGTAGGCCTTGAGGAACGCCTCCACCCACCCCTCCCCCAGGCCCAAAGGATCTGGACCATGAGGGCCAGGTCCTGGCACCGGTCCGCCACCCCCAGCCGACCCAGGTCCACAAAGAACACCCCCTCCCCCCATAGGAGAACGTTGTCCAAACAAAAATCCCCGTGGGCCACCACCAGCTCCTCCCCTAGCGGGCGGGCTTTGAGAAGCTCCTGGAACAAAGCCTCCGCCTTCAGGCCTCGGCGCTCCTCGTCAACGTCCTCCTCGCCCACAAGCCCGAGCTCCAACCAGCGCAAGGCGCCCGTCAAGGGGGCAGGCCTCGAGGGGTAGGGCGTGGGCTGCCTTAGGGTCCGGGCCAGGCGGGCCACCGCCTCCTTGCGGCCCTCAGGAAGCACCTCTGAGGCAGGAGGGCCAGGGAGTTCCTTCAGCAGAAGGTACTCGTACCCCCCTTGGGCTAGGTAGGCCTTCACCTGGGGCCCAAGCCCCCAGCGGCTGGCCCCCGCCTCCCGGGACAGATGGGCCGCGGGGTCTGGGTCCTCTGCCACCCGCTGAACCTTGAGGATAAGCCCCTCCACCCCCTGCTTCCTAAGCCGGAAGACCCACGCTCGGGAACCCCCCTCCCCCACGGGCCCCATCCGGTAGCCCCGAAGCCTTTGGGCCAGGGGCTCGGGGCGGTCCCTCAGAGCTCCACCAGGTCCACCCGCTCCAGCACCGGGAGGCCCCTCAAGGCTTCCAAGACCTCAGGGCTCGGCTTCTGGTCCACGGTGAGGACAAAGAGCGCCCGACCCCCGGGCACATCCCGCCCAAGCTGCATCCCGGCGATGTTCACCCCCGCCTCACCCAAGAGGGTCCCCACCTGGCCCACCACCCCGGGGCGGTCGTAGTTCACGCAGACCAGCATGTACCCCTCGGGAACCACCTCCAGGGCGTAGTCGTCTATGCCCACCAAGCGGGGCTTCCCGGCGATGACCACCCCCCGGGCCCGCCGTTCCTCCTGGTCCGTGGCCAGGCGGACCTCCACAAGGCGGGTGTACTCCCCCGCCTCCTCCTGCCTGCGGGTTATGAGCTGCACCCCCCGGTCCTTGAGGAGGGGCCTAGCGGAGACCAGGTTCACCGCCTCCTCCCCCAGCACCCGGGCCAAGAAGCCCCGGGCCACGGCGCTGGCCATGGGCTCGGGGTCCTTCTCAAACTGGCCCAGGAAGCTCACCTCGAGGACCTCCGGCCGCCCCCGGGTGATCTGGGCCAGAAGCCGCCCCAAAGCCTCCCCCAGGGGCAAAAAGCCCTTCAGGGCCTGGAGGGCCTCGGGGTCAAAACCGGTGTTCAGGGCATAGGAGAGATCCCCTTCCAGGGTGCGCACCACCCGTTCCAAGACCGCCTCCCCCACCCGGTCCTGGGCCTCCAGGGTGTTGGCCCCTAGGTGGGCGGTGAGGACCACCTTGGGGTGCCGGAGGAGGGGGTGGTCCTTGGGTGGGGGCTCCTCTGCGAACACGTCCAGGCCTGCGGCAAAGAGGTGGCCCTCCTCCAGGACCTCAAGAAGGGCCTTTTCGTCCACAATCCCGCCCCGGGCGGCGTTCACCACCACCGCCCCCCGGGGGAGGAGGTAGAGCTCCCGGCGGCCGATCATGCCCCGGGTTTCCTCGGTAAGGGGCGCGTGGACGGTGAGGAAGTGGCTCTGGCGGAGCATGTCCGAAAGGTCCTCCAAAAGCTCCACCCCTAGGCTTTCCGCCCGGGTCTTGGGGATGTAGGGGTCGTAGGCCAAAACCCGCATCTCAAACCCCTTGGCGAAGCGGGCCACCTGGCTTCCAATGCGCCCAAGGCCCACGATCCCCAGGGTCTTGCCCTTAAGCTCCAGCCCCAAAAACTTCCGGTCCCACTCCCCCGCGCGGATCTTGCGGTCGGAAAGGGCGATGCCCCGGGCGGCGGCCAGGAGAAGGCCGAAGGCAAGCTCCGCCGCGGAGCGGGTGTTGGCCTCGGGCACGTTCACCACCAGGATGCCCAGGCGGCTTGCGGCCTCGAGGTCCACGTTGTCCACCCCCACCCCGCCCCGGCCCACCACCTTAAGCCGCTTGCCCCGCTTTAGGAGCTCCGCGTCCACCTGGGTGCGGCTCCGGGTAATGAGGGCATCGTAGGCGGGGATGATCTCCAGAAGCTCCTCCCGGCCGATCCCGGGCCGGTAGTCCAGAAGGACCCCGGGGTAGCGCACCTCCCCCAGGCGCATGTCATCCGAGACCAGGACCCTCCACATAAGGCCAAAGCTAGCACCCCGAAGGCCCCTAAGCAAGGGAGGGCCTACACTACACTCCAGGCGCTATGGTATCCTGGCCGGGACCGTAAGGAGGGGTATGAAGGTAGCCCTGGTAACGGATTCCACCGCCGACCTGCCCAAGGCCTTAAGGGAAGAACTGGGCATCCAAGCCGTGCCCCTGTACGTGAACCTAGGGGGCCGGGTCTACCGGGACTGGGAAGAGATCACCCCCAACGAGGTCTTCCAGAAGGTGCGGGTCGGGGAGGCCTTCCCCACCACCAGCCAGCCCTCCCCGGAGGACTTCATCCGCGCTTACGAGAACGCCCTGAAAGGGGCGGACCACGTGCTTTCCATCCATATCTCCGCCCGGCTTTCCGGCACGGTGCAGTCCGCGGAGCTCGCCGCCCAGAACTTCCCCGGGCGGGTCACGGTCTTTGACAGCCAAGGGGCCTCCTTGGGGATCGGGATGATGGTCCTAAGGGCCCACGAGCTCCTTTCAGCGGGGGCCAGCCTGGAAGGCGTTTTGGAGGAGCTAAGGCGCCTCCGCGCCGACCACTTCGTCCGCTTCAGCGTGGCCACGTTGGAGTTCCTCAAGCGGGGAGGGCGGATCGGGGGGGCCCAGGCCCTCCTCGGCACCCTCCTTGGCATCAAGCCCATCCTCACCCTCAAGGAGGGCCGGGTGGAGGCTGCGGGCCGGGCCCGGGGGGAGCGGAAGGCCAAGGAGGAGATCCTGAAGGACTTCAAGGCCTGGGGGACGGGCCGGAAGCGCATCCGGGCCTTCTTCCTCTACGGGGGCGAGGAAGGGGCGGTGGAGGAGCTCAAGGCCATGGTCCTGCAAAGCGGCCTGCCCGTGGAGGAGGTCCTCACAGGGGAGCTTGGGGCCGTGATCTCCAGCCACACGGGGCCGGGCACCTATGGCTTCTACGCCTACAGCCTCTAAGGTGGCCTTTGTGGCCGACAGCACCCTGGGCCTCACCCCCGAAGAGGCCCTCCAAGAGGGCATCCACCTGGTGCCCCAGCAGGTGATCCACGGCGGCCGGTCCTACCGGGACCTGGTGGAGATCCGCCCCGAGGAGGTTCTGAACCTCCTGGAAAAGGGAGAGCGCCTCAGCACCAGCCAGGTGGCCCCGGAGGACCTCAGGGAAACCTACGCGAGGCTCCTAAAGACCCACGAACGGGTGGTTTCCGTGCACGTGTCCGGAAAGCTTTCGGGCACGCTTTCCACCGCCATGCGCGTGGCCCAGGGCTTTGGGGGGCGGGTTTTGGTCCTGGACTCCTGGTCCCTCAATGGGGGGCTGAAGCTGGTCCTGGAGGAGGCCCGCCGCCTCCTCGAGGCCGGGGTGGCCTGGGAGGGGCTGGAAGCGGCGCTCGCCCCCTTCCGGGCCCGGGTGCGGGGGTACGTCCTCCCCCAAACCCTCACCTACCTCCACCGCTTGGGGCGGATCAGCGGCCTAAAGCGCTTCGTGGGGGGGCTTCTTCGCATCCTTCCCATCCTGGAGGTGAAGGAGGGCGGGGTCTTCCCCGGCCCTCGGGTACGGGGGTTCGGGGAGGGGCTGAGGAAGGTGGTGGAGCTTTTCCGGCGGGACTTCCCAAGCGGGGCCCAGGTCTACCTGGCCCACGCGGGGAACGGGGAGGGGGCCAGGGCCCTAGGGGAGGCCATCCGCCAGGAAGGGGTGGAGGTTTTGGGCATGCTCCCCGCGGGGGCAGCGGTGAGCGTGCATGCGGGCCCCGGCACCGTGGCCCTCTTCGCGGGGCCCAGGGGGTGAAGGATGCGGGCGGTGGTGCAGCGGGTTGCCGAGGCCCGGGTGGAGGTGGAAGGGGAGGTGGTGGGGGCCATCGGGACGGGGTTTCTCGTCCTCCTTGGGGTGGCGCGGGAGGACACCAAGGAGGACGCCCTCTACCTGGCCCGCAAAATCGTGGCCCTGCGGGTCTTCCCCGACCTCGAGGGCAAGATGAACCTCTCCCTCAAGGACGTGGGGGGCGAGGTCCTCCTGGTGAGCCAGTTCACCCTCTACGCCGACACCCGCAAGGGGAACCGGCCCTCTTTCCTGGAGGCCGCGCCCCCCGAGGTGGGGCGGCGGCTTTTTGAGGCGGCCCTGGAAGCCTTCTTAGAGCAGGAGGTCCACGTGGAAACCGGGGTCTTCGGGGCCCACATGCGGGTCCACCTGGTAAACGACGGCCCCGTGACCCTCATCCTGGACTCCAAGGACCGGCTCAAGCCCCGGTAGGGCTTTCTCATCGCCCTCACAAAACAGGAGGTACACTGAAGGTACTCCCGAGAAGGAGTGCTATGGACAAGCTCAAACCCCAAGACTGGATCCCCCTCATCAAGCCCTACGCCAAGCCCAATACCCTAAGAAGCCTCCGCCAGGTGGCGGACACCCTCCTCCCCCTTCTCCTCCTCTTCTTCCTGGCCCACAAGGCCCTCTCCCTTTCCCTCCTCCTTACCCTGGCCCTGGACATGGTGGCTGCCCTTTTCCTGGTGCGGCTTTTCATCCTCCAGCACGACGCAGGCCACGGATCCTTCTTTCCCAAACGCTGGATGAACGACCTCCTGGGCTTCTTCACCGGCGTGCTCACCCTGGTGCCCTACCACCACTGGCAGCTCTCCCACGCCCGCCACCACGCCACCAGCGGCAACCTGGACAAGCGGGGCGTGGGGGACATCTACACCATGACCCTGGAGGAGTACCTGAAGGCCACCCCCTGGGAGCGGTTCAAGTACCGGGTTTACCGCAACCCCTTCATCATGTTCTTCATCGGGCCGATCTACGTCTTCATGCTCTCCTACCGCCTGCCCTTGGGCTACGGCTCGGAAAAGCCCTCCGTGCGGAACAGCGTGGCCCTCACCAACCTCTTCCTGGCCCTTCTCCTTGCGGGCATTGTCCTCCTTTTCGGCGTGAAGACCCTCCTTTGGGTCTACCTCCCCATCCAGTACCTGGCGGGCATGGTAGGCATCTTCCTTTTCTACGTCCAGCACCAGTTTGAGGACGCCTACTGGGAGCACGACCCCCGCTGGGAACACCTCAAGGCGGCCATGGAGGGGAGCACCTACCTGAAACTCCCCAAGGTCCTCCAGTGGCTTACGGGGAACATCGGCTTCCACCACATCCACCACCTGGCCCCCAAGATCCCCAACTACCACCTGCCCAAGGTCCAGGAGGAGGTGGACCTGGTGAAGGTGGCCCCCACGGTGACCCTAAAGGACGCCTTCCAAATCGCCTTCGCCGACCTCCACCTCCACGACGAAGCAACCCGCAAGCTGGTGGGCTTTAGGGAAGCCCACCGACGCCTAAGGCAAAAAGCCGCCAGAGCCTGATAATATGGCCCCATGCGCCGGGTGTTGGTGGCAGGCAACTGGAAAATGCACAAAGTTCCCTCGGAGGCCCGGGTCTGGTTCGCGGAGCTGAAAAGGCTCCTTCCCCCCTTGGAGTCCGAGGCGGCGGTCCTCCCCGCCTTCCCCATCCTCCCCGTGGCTAGGGAGGTCCTGGGGGGGAGCCAGGTGGCCTACGGGGCCCAGGACGTCTCCGCCCACCGGGAAGGAGCCTACACCGGGGAGGTCTCGGCGAGGATGCTCAAGGACCTGGGTTGCCGCTACGCCATCGTGGGCCACTCGGAACGGCGCCGTTACCACGGGGAAACCGATGCCCTGGTGGCGGAGAAGGCGAAAAGGCTTCTGGAAGAAGGGATCACCCCCATCCTCTGCGTGGGGGAGCCCCTGGAGGTGCGGGAACGGGGGGAGGCGGTGCCCTACACCCTGCAGCAGCTCCTGGGGAGCCTCGAGGGCGTCGAACCCCCTTCCCCCGAGGCCCTAGTGGTGGCCTACGAGCCCGTCTGGGCCATCGGAACCGGGAAAAACGCCACCCCTTCCGACGCCGAGGCCATGCACCAGGCCCTCCGCCAAGCCCTCTCGGAGCGGTACGGGGCAGGCTTTGGGGCAAGGGTGCGCATCCTCTATGGGGGCAGCGTGAACCCTACGAACTTCGCCGACCTCCTCTCCCAGCCCAACGTGGACGGGGGGCTGGTGGGGGGTGCCAGCCTGGAGCTGGAAAGCTTCCTGGCCCTTCTCCGCATCGCGGGCTAAGGGGTCCAAAGCCGGTAGGCCCACACCCAAGGGCGGCGCAAGCTTAGGGCCATGCGCCCCCACCCCCGGAATCAAGCCGCCAAAGAGGGCATCCTCCCCAAGACGGGCGCCCGAAATGAAGGGTATGGGCTGGGAACCATGGACCCTGGGGTCATGGGCGGCAAACCTTACCTCCGGGGGATGCGCACCACCGTGGGCACCCTTTTGACCCTCCTCAGGCACCAAACCAGAGGAGACCCTCCGGGACTACCCGTACGTGGAGCCTGAAAGCATAGACGCCGCCCTAGCCTACGCCGCCCACCTTGCAGACGAGGAGGTAAGGGCCTGAAGGTCCTGGTGGACGTCGACCCCACCCCTAGAAGAGCCCAACCCTCTCCCCCAAAGCCTCCCCAAGGGCACGGCTTGGGGCTAGACTAGAGACCATGCGCCTCCACTCCCGGACCCAGGCCGCCAAGGAGAGCATCTTCCCCAAGATGAGCGCCCTGGCCTTAAGGCTCCAAGCGGTGAACCTGGGCCAGGGCTTCCCCTCCACCCCCCCGCCCGCCTTCCTCCTCGAGGCGGTGGGGCGGGCCCTGGGCCGCTACGACCAGTACGCGCCCCCTGCAGGCCTTCCCATCCTCCGGGAGGCCCTGGCCGAGGAGTTCGGGGTGGAGCCCGAAAGCGTGGTGGTCACCTCGGGGGCCACGGAGGCCATTTACGTCCTCCTCCAAAGCCTCCTGGGCCCTGGGGACGAGGTGGTGGTCCTGGAGCCCTTCTTTGACGTGTACCTGCCCGATGCCTTCCTGGCGGGGGCCGAGGCCCGGCTGGTGCGGCTTGCGCTAGGAGAGGAGGGCTTCTGGCTGGACCTTAAGGCCCTGGAAGGGGCGGTGACGGAAAGGACCCGGGCCCTCCTCCTCAACACCCCCATGAACCCCACGGGCCTGGTCTTTGGGGAGGAGGAGCTTAGGGCCATCGCCGAGCTGGCCCGGCGGCACGACCTTTTCCTCATCTCCGACGAGGTCTACGACGAGCTCTACTACACCCCCTCTCCCCCACCGCGCCTAAAGGACTTCGCCCCAGAGCGGACCTTCACCGTGGGAAGTGCAGGGAAGCGCCTCGAGGCCACCGGCTACCGGGTGGGCTGGATCGTGGGACCCAAGGAGTACATGGGAACCCTGGCGGGCATGCGCCAGTGGACCAGCTTCTCCGCCCCAAGCCCCCTGCAGGCGGGGGTGGCGGAGGCCTTGAGGGTGGCCCGGCAAGAAGGCTTTTACGAGGCCCTAAGGGCGAGCTACCGCAAGAGGCGGGACCTCCTCTACCAAGGCCTAAGGACCCTGGGCCTCAAGGCCTTCCTCCCCCAGGGCACCTACTTCCTCATGGCCGAGCTCCCTGGGTGGGAGGCCTTTTCCCTTCTGGAAAGGGCCCGGGTGGCCCTCATCCCCGGGGAGGCCTTCTACCGGGAAGACCCGCCTAAAGGGCTTTTCCGCTTCGCCTTCTGCAAGAAGGAGGAGGAGCTTGTGCTTGCCCTAGAGCGCCTGGGGGCTGTGGTAAACTCCCAGGCGTGAAGCTAAAACCGGTGGGGTATTTGGAAAAAGGCGAGCTTCCCCTAGAGAAGGAGGAAGCCCTCAGGCTCTACCGGGCCATGCGGCGGGCCCGGTTTTTTGATGAGAAGGCCCTGACCCTCCAGCGCCAGGGGCGGCTTGGGGTCTACGCCCCCTTCATGGGGCAGGAGGCGGCCCAGGTGGGGGTGGGCCTGGCCCTGGGGGCGGGGGACTGGGTGGTGCCCTCCTACCGGGAGACCGCCCTCCTCCTCACCCGGGGGATGCCCATCCACGTCCTCCTCCTCTACTGGCGGGCCCACCCCGCGGGCTGGGGCTTCCCCGAGGGGGTGCGGGCGGTGAACCCCTACATCCCCATCGCCACCCAGATCCCCCAGGCGGTGGGCCTGGCCCTGGCCGGGCGCCTCCGGGGGGAGGACTGGGTGGTGGCCACCAGCATCGGGGATGGGGGGACCAGCGAGGGGGACTTCCACGAGGGGCTTAACTTTGCCGCGGTCTTCCAGGCCCCGGTGCTCTTCCTGGTGCAGAACAACGGCTACGCCATCAGCGTGCCCCGGAACAGGCAGATGCGGGTGGACTACATCGCCCGCCGAGCGGAGGGGTACGGGATGCCGGGGGTGGTGGTGGACGGGAACGACGTCGTGGCCGTCTACCTCGAGGCCAAGAAGGCGGTGGAGAGGGCCCGCAAGGGGGAAGGCCCCACCCTCCTGGAGGCCCTCACCTACCGCCTGGCCCCCCACACCACCTCCGACGACCCCTCCCGCTACCGCACCCGGGAGGAGGAAGAGGCCTGGCGGGCCAAAGACCCCCTCCTCCGCTTCCGCAAGGCGCTAGAGGAAAAGGGCCTTTGGGGAGAGGAGGCGGAAAAGGCTCTCCTCAACGAGCTGGAAGAGGAGTTCGCCCGGGAACTGGCCCTGGCGGACAGCGCCCCCGAGCCCCGACCCGAGGAGATCGTGGAGCACGTCTACAAGGAAATGGGCCCCGACCAGAAGCGGGCCCACGAGGCTCTGAGGCGGGGCCTTCACCTGGAGGAGGCATGGTGAGGGAGAAGACGCGCGTCCTGAACATGGTCCAGGCCATCAACGAGGCCCTGGACCTGGCCCTAACCGGGGACCCGAGGGTCCTGGTCTTTGGGGAGGACGTGGGGCGGCTTGGGGGGGTCTTCCGGGTCACGGAGGGCCTCCAGGCCAAGCACGGGGAGGGGAGGGTCTTTGACACCCCTCTGGCGGAAAGCGGCATCCTGGGCCTGGCCATCGGCCTGGCCATGGGGGGGATGCGGCCCGTGGCCGAGATCCAGTTCGCGGGCTTCCTCTACCCCGCCCTGGACCAGATCCTCTCCCACTTGGGCCGCTGGCGGCACCGCTCCCGGGGGCGGGTGGGGCTTCCCGTGGTGGTGCGGGCGCCCTATGGGGGCGGGGTCCACACCCCGGAGCAGCACGCGGACTCCCCCGAGGCCATCCTCTGCCACACCCCGGGGGTCAAGGTGGTCATCCCCTCGAGCCCGGAAAGGGCCAAGGGCCTTCTCCTTGCGGCCATAGAGGACGAGGACCCGGTCTTCTTCCTGGAGGCCATCAAGCTCTACCGGGGGGCGCGGGCCGAGGTCCCGGAGGGCTACTACACCCTCCCCCTGGGCAAGGCCAGGGTCCTGAGGGAGGGGAAGGCAGCCACCCTCATCGGCTACGGGGGAATGGTGGAGGTGATGCTGGAGGCGGCGGAGGTGGCGAGGCGGGAGGGGGTGGAGGTCACGGTGGTGGACCTGGAAACCCTGGTCCCCCTGGACGAGGAGACCCTTTTGGAGGCGGTGCGGGCCACGGGGCGGGCCATCGTGGTCTACGAGGCCATGCGCACCGGGGGGTTCGGGGCCGAGGTGGCCGCCAGGATCGCGGAAGGGGCCCTGGACTACCTCCAGGCCCCCGTCCTCCGGGTGGCAGGGTACGACGCCCCCTACCCCCCCTTCAGCGCCATTGAGCACCTCTACCGCCCGAACGCCCGTAGGGTCCTCGCCGCCCTGAGGAAGGCCTTGAGCTACTGAGCCTCCCGCCAAGGGTTTAGCACCCTCACCGGAAGCCCCTGAAAGGGGGCGGCGTTCCGGGTTACCAGGACCAGGCCGTGCCTCAGGGCGGTGGCGGCCAGCATGGCGTCCAGGGGGGAAAGGGGGCGGCCTTGGAGGAAAGCGGTGCCGGTGAGGAGGCCCCAGGTTTCCATAACCCCTTCGTCCAAGGGGAGGATCCGCTCCCGAAACCGGGTCTTGATCCCCTCCAGCCAGGCCTCGAGGAGGGGCCGCTTCCCCTCAGGAGCACGGGCCAGACCCTGGACCAGCTCCCCTAGGGTGAGGGCCGAGAGGTAGGCCTCCTCCACCCAGTGGTGGGCCAGCCAGGCCAGCACCCCGGGATCCGGCCGGGGTTTGGCCGTTTCCGAAACCACGTTGGTGTCCAGAAGGTAGCTCAAAGCCCGGCCTCCCGGTAAGGAGTCTCCTCCCGCCGGAAGAGGGCCTCCACCAGCTCCTCTTCCAGGGGCTCGGGCGGACGGAGGGCCGTAAGAAGGGACTGGGTCTCGCCCTTCAGGGCTAGGTAGTCCTCGTAGCGGAGGAGGACCACCCTCTCCTTTCCCCGGCGGCTCACCACCTGGGGCGTTCCCCGAAGGGCCCGCTCCACCACCTCGGAAAAGCGGGCCTTGGCTTCCTGCAAAGGCCAGGCACGGTCCATAGGTTCAGACTAGTCTGACCGGTCTTTACCGTCAAGGTGGCGGGGGCCCCACGCCCCCAGGGCCGGGAACGGTAAAGTAGGGGGTATGGACCGCGCGCGTTCCGAAGCGCTTTTCCAAGAGGCCCAAAGGCACATCCCGGGCGGGGTATCCAGCCCCGTGCGCGCCTTCCGCGCCGTAGGGGGCACCCCCCCTTACCTGGTGCGGGGGGAAGGGGCCTACGTTTACGATCTGGACGGGAACCGCTACCTGGACTACGTCCTGAGCTGGGGCCCCCTCATCCTGGGCCACGCCCACCCCGAGGTCCTAAGGCGGGTGCAGGAAACCATGGAAGGGGGCCTCACCTTCGGGGCCCCGCACCCTTTGGAGGTGGAGCTCGCCAAGAAGGTGAAGCGGGCCTACCCTGGGGTGGACCTGGTGCGCTTCGTGAGCTCCGGGACAGAGGCCACCATGAGCGCCCTCAGGCTTGCCCGGGGGTACACGGGGCGCGATCTCATCGTGAAGTTCCGGGGCAACTACCACGGCCACGCGGACGGGCTTCTGGTGGAGGCGGGAAGCGGGGCCCTCACCTTCGGGGTGCCCAATAGCGCCGGGGTCCCCGAGGCCTACGCCCGGCTCACCCTGGTCCTGGAGTACAACGACCCGGAGGGCCTGCGGGAGGTCTTGAGGGCACGGGGGGAGGAGATCGCGGCCATCATCTTTGAGCCCGTGGTGGGGAACGCCGGGGTCCTCATCCCCACAGGGGAGTTCCTGAAAACCCTTCACCAGGCCAAAGAATACGGGGCCCTCCTCATCGCCGACGAGGTCATGACTGGCTTCCGCCTGGCCTTCGGCGGGGCCACGGAACGTTTTGGCCTGAAGCCGGACCTGGTTACCCTGGGAAAGGTCCTGGGCGGGGGGCTTCCCGCCGCGGCCTACGCGGGAAGGCGGGAGATCATGGAGAAGGTGGCCCCCTTAGGCCCTGTCTACCAGGCAGGAACCCTCTCGGGGAACCCCTTGGCCATGGCCGCGGGGCTTGCCACCCTGGAGATTTTGGAGGAAAACCCGGGGTACTACGCCCACCTGGAAGCCCTGGGGGAGCAGCTGGAAGAGGGTTTAAGAGCGGTCCTTACGGAAAAGGGCCTCCCCCACACCGTGAACCGGGTGGGGTCCATGCTCACCGTCTTCTTCACCGAGGGGCCGGTGCACACCTTTGCCGAGGCCAAAAGGACGGACACCGAGCTCTTTAAGCGCTTCTTCCACGGGCTTCTGGAGCGGGGCGTCTACTGGCCCCCCTCCAACTTTGAGGCGGCCTTCCTCTCCGTGGCCCATGGGGAAGAGGATCTGGACAAGACCCTCGAGGCCCTCCGGCAAGCCCTCTGATGCGCCTCAAAGACCCCATCTGCGCCATCGCCACCCCCCTGGGGAAGGGGGCCATTGGGGTGGTGCGCCTCTCCGGGGAGGGCGCCTTGGAGATCGGGGCCCGGGTCTTCCGGGGGAAAGACCCTAGGGGGATGAAGGGGGGGCGCTTTACCCTGGGCCACCTGGTGGACCCAACGACGGGGGAGGCCATAGACCAGGCCCTTCTCCTGGTCTTCCGCGCCCCCCGGTCCTACACCGGGGAGGACCTCCTGGAGTTCCACCTCCACGGTTCCCCGGCAGTCCTAAGGCGGGCGGTGGAGGCCCTCCTGGCCGCGGGGGCCCGGATGGCGGGGCCGGGAGAGTTCACCCTTAGGGCCTACCTCCACGGGAAGATGGACCTGGCCCAGGCGGAGGCCGTCTTGGCCCTGGTGGAGGCAGAAGGGGATCTCGCCCGGCGGCAGGCCCTGCGGGGCCTCGAGGGGGCCCTTTCCCGCCGGATTGAGGCCCTCCAAGGGAAGCTTTTGGACCTCCTGGCCCACGTCCAGGCCCTCCTGGACTACCCCGAGGAGGGGGTGGAGCCCCATGAGGCGGAAAGGGTCATCCGGGAGGCCCTAAGGGAGGTGGAAGGCCTCCTGGCCCAGGCCCGGGCCTCGGCTTTGGCCCAGCGGGGGGCCCGCCTGGCCCTCATCGGGGCCCCGAACGCGGGGAAAAGCAGCCTCCTGAACGCCCTTTTGGGCTACGATCGGGCTTTGGTCTCCCCCATCCCCGGCACCACCCGGGACTACCTCGAGGCCCCCCTGGAGCTCTTCGGCATCCCCCTCGTGGCCGTGGACACCGCCGGGGTGCGGGAGACGGAAGACCCCATTGAGCGGGCCGGGGTGGAGCGGGCCCTCAGGATCGCGGAGGAGGCGGACCTCGTGCTCTACCTGGCGGACAGCAGCGCCCCCAGGCCCACCCCGCCCCCCCTGCCCCCAAGGACCATCCGCGTGGCCACCAAGGCCGACCTCCCGCCCCTTTGGGAGGACCCCCAGTACCTCCGGGTTTCCAGCGTGACGGGGGAAGGGCTCGAGACCCTAAAAGCGCGCATCCGCGAGGCCCTCCTGGGGGAGGGGGGCGAAGGGGGGGTTTTCCTGAGCGACCGGCAAAAGGAGGCCCTCCTCCAGGCCAAGGAGCGCCTGGAAGAGGCCCTCGCCCTCCCCGAGGACCTCATGGGCCTGGCCCTAGAGGAGGCGGTAGGGGCCCTAAACGCCCTCCTCGGGCGGGACGTGACGGAGGAGGTGGTGGACCGGGTCTTCCGCAACTTCTGCGTGGGGAAGTAAGCCTAAGTGCCCGGGCATTGAAAAATCCTCATGGGGCTCGGAGGAAGGGCATGCTGGACCCTCTTTCTGGGGTCCCCACCGAAGCTTTCGCTTCGGTGGGGCACTTAGTGCTTGAAGTGCCGCACCCCGGTGAAGACCATGGCCAAGTCCAGCTCGTCCGCGGCCCGGATGGAGTCCTGGTCCCGCACGCTCCCCCCGGGCTGGATGAGGGCGGAAACCCCGTACTGGCCCGCAAGGCGCACCACGTCGTCAAAGGGGAAGAAGGCATCGGAGGCGAGCACCGCGCCCCTCGCCCCTTCCCCGGCGGCCTCGAGGGCGTGCCGGGCCGCCTGCAGGCGGTTGGTCTGCCCCACCCCGATGCCCAGGGTCACCCCCCCCTTGGCCACCACGATGGCGTTGGAGCGCACGTGCTTCACCACCTTCCAGGCGAAGAGGAGGTCGGCCCGCTCGGCCTGGGAAGGGGCCTTGGCCGTGACCACCTTGGGGGCCATGGGGTCTTCCGTGTCCGCGTCCTGGAGGAGCACCCCACCCCGAATGCGGCGGAGGTCCAGGTAAGGCCCCTGGGCGGGGGAAGGAACCTTGAGGAGGCGGAGGTTCTTCCGCTTGGCAAAAACCTCCAAGGCCTCCTCCGAAAAGCCCGGGGCGAGGACCACCTCCAGGAAGACCTCCCCCATGGCCCTGGCCGTGGCCCCGTCCACCTCCCGGTTGAAGGCCACGATGCCCCCGAAGATGGACACGGGGTCCGCGGCGTAGGCCTTCCGGTAGGCCTCGAGGGGGCCCTCCCCTAAGGCCACCCCGCAGGGGTTCTGGTGCTTGATGGCCGCGCAGGCCGGGGCCTCAAACTCCGAGACCAGGTTCCAGGCGGCCTCGGCGTCCAGGTAGTTGTTGAAGCTCATGGCCTTCCCCTGAAGAACCTGCGCCCCAAGGAGAGGCCCTTCCTCCCCCACCACCCGGTAAAGGGCCGCCTCCTGGTGGGGGTTTTCCCCGTAGCGCAGGGGAAAGACCCGCTTCAAGACCAAGAACTTCTCCTCGGGAAACTTCTCCCCGGATAGCCACTCCGCAATGGCCGCGTCGTAGGCCGCGGTGTGGGCGAAGGCCTTGCGGGCAAGCGCGCGGCGGAACTCCGGGGTGAGGCCCTCCTTGAGGGCCTTTAGCACCGCGGGGTAGTCCTCGGGGTCACAGACGGGAAGGACCGCCTGGTGGTTCTTGGCCGCGGCCCGGAGCATGGCCGGGCCCCCGATGTCGATCTGCTCCAGGGCCTCCTCAAAGGAAGCCCCCCGGGCCACGGTCTCCCGGAAGGGGTAGAGGTTCACCGCAAGGAGGGCGATGCGCTCAAAGCCGAGGGCCCTAAGCTCCTCCTCCTGGTCGGGCCGGGCAAGAAGCCCCGCGTGCACCTTGGGGTGGAGGGTCTTGACCCGGCCCTCCAAGACCTCGGGGAAGCCGGTGAACTGGGAGATGTAGGTGACGGGAAGGCCGGCCTCCTTAAGGGCCCGGTAGGTCCCCCCCGTGGCGAGAAGGCCGAAGCCGAGCTCCAAAAGCCCCCGGGCAAAGTCCAAAAGGCCCCGCTTGTCGGAAACGGAAAGGAGCGCCTTCATAAGGGGGATTTTACCGGCCGAACTTGGCCTTTAGGGCCCTCAGGGTGGCCGGGGGGACCAGCTTGGACACGTCCCCCCCGTACCGGGCGATCTCCTTCACCATGGTGCTGGACACGAAGGAGTAGCGGGTGGCGGAGAGGATGAAAAGGGTTTCCAGGCCCGGCAAAAGCTGCCGGTTCAGGTGGGCCATTTGGAGCTCGTACTCGTAGTCGGAAACCGCCCTAAGGCCCTTCACGATGGCCTGGGCCCCCACCCGCTTCACGAAGTCCACGAGCAGGCCGCTAAAGGTGTGGGCCTCCACGTTGGGGAGGTGCTGGGTGGCCTCCCGGACGATGGCCAGGCGCTCCTCCGCGGTGAAGAGGTACTGGCCCCGCTTGTTGGGGTTTTCCAGGATGGCCACCGTGACCTTTTGGAAAAGGCGGCTTGCCCGCTGGATCACGTCCAGGTGGCCGTTGGTGAGGGGGTCAAAGCTTCCCGGATAGACCACGTGCATCTAGACCTCCACCAGGGTGAGGGCGTTCTCCCCATAGACCCGGCGCTCCCCCAAGGGGAGGTGGAGCTCTTTGGGGTGTTGGAGGATGTAAAGCCCCCCGGGCTCCACCAGGCCGCTTTCCAAAAGGAGGGCGAAGGTCTGGGCTAGGTCCAAGGCGTAGGGCGGGGCCATGAAGGCGATGGTGTACCGCTCCCCCCGGGCCCGGGCCTCCGGGAGGAAGACCTCCACGGGCAGGGGGACGAGGCGCACGGGAAGCCCGGTGCGGCGGATGTTTTCCTTTAGGAGGCGGATGGCCTCGGGGTCCTTCTCCACCAGGGTGGCCCGGAAGCCCTCGCTGGCCGCCTCGAGGCCCACCGCCCCGCTCCCCGCGTAGAGGTCCAGGAAGGCCCCGCGCCTAGGGTAGCGGAGGCGCAGGTAGTCAAAAAGGGCCTTCCTAAGCCGCACCGGCGAGGGCCGGGCCGAGGGGGGGACGAGGAGGGAGACGCCCTTGGCTTTCCCGCCCAGGATCCGTACCACGCCCCCTAGCTTATCCCGAAAGGAGCAGATCACAAAGCCGCACCACCCCCCCATCCAGCTCGTCCAGGGTGATGAGGAGGTCCAGGTGGGCCAAGGTGGAGGCCCGGGTCTCGGGGCGGGCCCCCTCCAGCCTTTGCAGGTGGGCCCGGCGCAGGCGGTCCAGGAAGGCCGCCATGGCCTCCCGCTCCCGCACCACCTCCTCCGCCAGGGCCTTTTCCCCTGTGGCCAGGGCCGTGGCCATGCGCTCAAGCCGCCCAAGAACCCGGGTTGCCGCTTCCAAGAGCTCCTCCTTGCCCTCGAGGCTGAAGGTAAGGCCCTGGGCCCAGAGCTTCTCCACCTGCCGCACCACCCGGCGCACCAGGTCCCCCAGGTGCTCCAGCTCGCTGGCCATGACTAAGAGGCGCACCGCCCGCTCCTCCCCGGTACGGGCGGAAAGCTCCGCGGTGTAGAGGACCACCTCCCGGGTGAGGCGGTCCACCTTGGCCTCCAGGTCTTCCAGGCTCCCTTCCCCCCCTTCCTCTTGGGCCAGGATGCGCACCGCCCGAAGCATCATCCCCCGCACCGCGTCGGCGATGCGGGCCACCTCCCGCTGGGCCAGGGCGTAGGCCAGGGTGGGGGTCTCCAGCGCCTCCCGGGAGAGGTACTTGGGGGCCACCTGGGGCCTGGGAAAAAGCCTTTCTGCCAGGGCCTCGTACCTTGGGGCCAGGGGCAGGAAGGCCAGGGCATAGAGGAGGTGGGCAAGCCCGTGGTAGGCCACCACCCCGTAAGGCCAGAAGGGGAGGAGGGGGAAAAGGAGGAGGGAAAGGGCCAAGCGGTGGACGAGGAGGACCAAGCCCAGGCGGTAGGCCTCCCTCCGGCCCTCCAGGCCGGCCAGGAAAAGGGCCCCCGTGGCCCCCACCCCGCCCCCCAGGACCAGGGCCAGGGCCCCCGCCTTTGGGAGGGCCCCGCCCAAGGCCAGGGCCAAGGCGGCCACCGCGTTGGCGGAGCCGAAAAGGAAGGCCAGGAGAAAGCCCCCAAGGTAGTATCCCCAAAGGGGCAAGGGGAAGGCCTCGAGGACCCCTCCCACCCCCTCCACCGCCCCTTGCATGGCAGAAAAGCCCAGGAAAAGGAGCCCAAGCCCCAGGAAGAAGAAGCCAAGCCGCCTAAGGGGGGGCAGGAGGAAGGGCAAGAGCCCCAGGGCGAGGAAGACCCCTCCAAGCCCCCCCGGGAGGAGGAGGAGCCCCACCCAAAGGACAGCCCCCGCGGTGGCCCCTAGGGCCAAAAGCGCAGCCCCCCTAAGGCCCACTACCCCCCCTTCCAGAAGCCCCAGGGCCAGGAGGCTTACCCCGGTGCCGCTTCCCGAAAGGGCCCCCAGGAGAAGCCCCGCCCCTAGGGCCCGCCCCCCGAGGGCCTGGGCCAAGAAGTGCCGGCGCCCCTTAAGCCCGGCAAGCCCCTCCCCGAGGAGGTGGAAGCCCAAAAGGAGCAAGGCCAGCCCTGGAAGGAAGCCCATGGGAAGGAGTATAAGAGCGAAAACCGGCCCGAAGGCCGGCCTTGGTCGGGGAGACTGGATTTGAACCAGCGACCCCCTCGTCCCGAACGAGGTGCGCTACCGGGCTGCGCTACTCCCCGTAGCGTCCACCAGTATAGGGAGAAGGGGCGGGTTTGTCTACGGGGGCAAGGTCCATCCCCACGTGCGTGGGGACTACGTATAGCCCGCCTCGAGGCCCGCCTGGATAGCAGGTCCATCCCCACGTGCGTGGGGACTACGGTGGGGCACTGGACGGTTACCCAGTGGCGCTAGGTCCATCCCCACGTGCGTGGGGACTACTGCTGGCCTGAATGGGGTGATCTATACCTATGAGGTCCATCCCCACGTGCGTGGGGACTACTCATCATCGATCCCCCATGCTCTACGCTCGGCCGGTCCATCCCCACGTGCGTGGGGACTACGGATATGCTCCCATCATCCGTGACCTCACAGAACAGAGGTCCATCCCCACGTGCGTGGGGACTACAAAACCAGAGTCCGACACCATCGGTAGAGCGCAGGTCCATCCCCACGTGCGTGGGGACTACGTGAGCGTGAGCGTGGGGGTGCTAGGGGCCTACGGTCCATCCCCACGTGCGTGGGGACTACAAGCTCGGGGAACATGTCCGCCAGGGCCTGGACGGTCCATCCCCACGTGCGTGGGGACTACCGCCTCCCCATTAGCCGCCCGCTCCCTGGCTCTGGTCCATCCCCACGTGCGTGGGGACTACGGAAGGGTGCTGGTCCTGAGGTTCCGCAAGCCCGGTCCAGGTCGTGTCAAGA
>NZ_JBBIMD010000016.1:0-38821 GCF_037444525.1 Thermus sp.
AAAAAGCCCCTGCCCTTTTTGGTCCACCACCTGGGCGTAGTAGTTTTGGCTAAAGGCCATGAAGTCCTTCAGGCGCGCCCCGGGGGCCACCCTTTGGACGTAGGCCTCCATCCGGGCCCGGGCCACCTCCTCGGAGATGGGCCGGGCCTCGGGCGGGTAAACCGCCATCATGCCTAGGCCCCCCATCATGCCGCGGCCCATGCCCATCATCCCTGGACCTGGGGTGCCATAGCCCGGCCCGAACCCCCCCATCATGCCCTGGGTGAGGGCTAGACCCAAAAGGAGCAGGCCGAAAATCCCTAAAACCGCTTGGTAGCCTTTCATTCCCCACCTCCTAGCTCCCTCTTAAGGCGCTTAAAGGTTTCCTCGTCCAGTTCACCCTTGGCGTAGCGGAGCCTTAGCGTTTCCAGGGCTCCATCGGTTTCCCCCTTTTTGGGGAGGGTCAGGTAAACGAAGTAGAACAGAAGGCCAAGAACCAGGAGGGCGCCGAACCCTCCTAAGCCCATGCCCCACCAACCCATCATGCCCATGGCTCACCTCCACCCATACCCTAGCCCCGTACTGTTAAGCCCCGATAAAGGGGCGGGCTTTACCCAGCCTTTACGGGAAGCACCTATCCTGGACCCATGCGCGGGGTGGCCCTTCTCCTTGTCCTTTTGGGTGTTGGGGCAGTTTTGGCCTTGGAGGGAGAGGTTTCCCATGGGCTCTACCGGGGCATGAGCGCGCTTTATGGGGTCCTGGCCCCACCCCTGGACGCCCTGCGGCGGAGCCTGGACCTGCCCGGGGTTTCCGCCTTCCTCCTTGGGGTTTTGGCCGCCTTCGCGCCTTGTCAGGTAACCACGGGGGCCGGGGCCCTGGCCTATTTGGCCCGGGATGGGGGGCGCCCTTTCCCCGGGCTGATGGCCTTTCTCCTGGGCAAGGCCCTGGCCTACACCCTCCTTCTCGGGGTAGCCCTCTGGCTCTTGGGGGGGCCTCCCCAGGATCCGGGGGGCCTCTTCCGCCCTATCCGGCTGGCCCTGGGGCCTCTGATGGTCCTGGTGGGCCTGGGGCTTCTGGGGGTTTTGCGCCTACCCTGGGCCTGGCCCCTGCCCTCCCGGATGGAAGTCGGAAAGGGGCTCCTGGGCGCTTTGGCCTTGGGGGGGCTTTTCGGCCTGGCCTTCTGCCCCACCCTATTCTGGCTTTTCTTCGGCCTCCTCCTGCCCCTTGCCCTGGCGAGCCCCTGGGGCACCCTTTACCCGGCGTTGTTCGCCCTGGGGAGCGGGGTGCCCTTGGCCCTTTTCCTGGGGCTTGTGGGGCGGCTGGGCCGGGCGGGGGCCCTGAGGGCCCTAAAGCGAGCGGGAGGGTGGTCCACCCGCCTGGCGGGGTGGGTTTTGGTGGGAGTGGGGCTTTTGGACACCGCGGTCTACTGGGGGCTTTGATGCTGAGGAAGCGGCTTTTCGCCTGGACGTACCCTAGCCTTTCCGCCCGGCACGAGGCCTTGGTGGAAGAGCGGAAGCGGGCGCTTTTCCGGCGCGCCTTGGCCCTCAGGCCCAAGCGGGTTTTGGAGATCGGCCCGGGACCGGGCCCCAATCTGGCCTACTTGACGCCGGGGCTAGAGTATCTGGCCCTCGAGCCCAACCCCTTTTTCCACCCCGAGCTCCAGCGGAAGGCCGAGGCCCAGGGCCTCCGCCTCTCCCTCCTTTTGGGCCGGGCCGAGGCCATCCCCCTGCCCGCAGAAGGCGTAGACCTGGTGGTGGGAACCCTGGTCCTGTGCTCCGTGGAGGACCCCATTAAGGCGGTGGCGGAGGTCCACCGGGTGCTCCGCCCTGGGGGGGCTTTTCTCTTCCTGGAGCACGTGGCCGCCCCCTCAGGGCCCTACCGCCTCCTCCAGGAGGTGGCCACCCCCCTCTTCGCCTTCTTTGGGGACGGGTGCCACCCCAACCGGGAAACCCTGGCCCTCATCCGCGCCCGTTTTCCCCGGGTGGAGGTGGAGGCCTTTACCCTGCCCCTGCCCGTGGTGGCCCCCCACGTGGCGGGGTTGGCCTTCAAGGAGGGCTAGGGAAGGGGGTGCTTAGGGCAGGGTCCAGACCCGCCCCTTCTCGTCTATCCAGACCAGGCGGCTCGGGCTTTGGGGACGGGCGGCCAAGGCGAGGACCGTGCCCGCCCATAGCCGTTTCCACCCCACCGCCGTGCGCTGCCAAAGCCCCCCCTTACCCCCTAGGTAGAACCCTCCCGCCCCGGCCGCTAGAGCGTACACCTCGGCCTCGGGGGTGGTCACAGGCGAGAAGGACTTCCCCTCGTCTTGGCTTTGGTAGAGCCCCTTGCCCATGGGGGCCACGTAGAGGATATTGTCCACGAAGGCCATGGCGGCCATCCCCGCCTTGGGTAACCCTTTGGGGGCCACCAGGGTGAAGCGCTTACCCCCATCCCGGCTCAGGGCGTAGCCGTAGGTGGCCTCGAGGGCAAAGTGGAGGCCGGGCCGGACTGCGTACCCGTGTAGGTCCAGGGCCGGAAGCCCCTGAGGGCGAAGATTGCGCCAGCCCCGGCCCCCGTCGCGGCTTTCCGCCAGCACCCAGTGCCCAGCGGCGAGGAGGCGGTCCCCCTCCAGGGCGAGGCTCATGGCGTCAAACCCAGTCCTTCGTACGAGGTCTTGCCAGCTTCGGCCTCCGTCGGAAGACACCTGGATGCCGTCGTGGTGGCCGAAGAGGATTCGCCCATCAGGAAGCCATAGGAGGGCGTGGACATCCCGGGTGGCCACCTGGCCCACGAGGCTTTGCGCCAAGACCCATCCCCAAAAGAGCGTGGACAGGAAAAGCCCCTTCACGCTTCCAGGCTACCCGCCTTCTGTAAAGCCCCGATAAAGGGGCAGGGTGAAGGTGAAGCGGCTGCCCACCCCCACCCGGCTTTCGGCCCAGATCCGCCCCCCCATGGCCTCCACCAGCCCCTTGGCCACGGTGAGGCCCACCCCCGTGCCCCCGTCCTTCCGGCTCCTGGCCCGGTCCACCCGGTAAAAGCGCTGGAAGATGTGGGGCAGGTGCTCCTCGGGGATACCCACCCCCGTGTCCTTCACGAAGAAGGCCACCTGCCCCTCCAGGGGCCTAGCCCCCAGGGTGACCCGGCCCCCCTCCGGGGTGAAGCGGAGGGCGTTGTGGAGGAGGTTGGACAGGACCTGGAGGGCCCGTTCCCGGTCCGCCAGGATGGGGGGGAGGGGAGGGGAAGGGGCCAACTCCAGGGCTATCCCTTTGCCCTGAAAAGCGGGCAGGAAGCGCTGGTAGGCCTCCTCCAGGAGGGCCTCGGGGGCCAGGGCCTCGAGGCGGATCTCCACCCGCTGCGCCTCCACCCGGGAGACCAGGGCCAGGTCCTCCACCAGGCGCTTCAAGGCCCGCACCTCCCTTAGGATCCCCTCCGCGGCCCTTTCCGGGGCCAGCACCCCGTCCGAAAGCCCTTCCGCGTACCCTTGGAGGGCTGAGAGGGGGGTCCTGAGCTCATGGGCCACGGTGCCGATGAGCTCCGCCCGGGTCTTTTCCACCTTCTCCAGGGCCTCGGCCAGGCGGTTGAAGTGGAGGGCCAGCTCCCCTAGCTCATCCCTTTCCAGAAGGGGCAGGCGGAGGCGGTAGTTCCCCTCGGCCATGGCCCGGCTCCCGTGGGCGAGAAGCCGGGCGGTGCGGGCCAGGCGGAGGCTCGGCACCAGGGCCACCAGGGCCGCCCCCAGGGCGGAAAGGGGCAGGACGGTGAGGAGGGCGGAGGTCAGGGTGGCGCGGAGGCCAGCCTCGAGGTCCGCCCTCAGGGCTTCGGCCATGGCTCCACCCCCCATCATGGCCATGGCGTGGGCCATCCGCTCCACGTGCCCCCGGTAGAAGCTGGGGGCTAAGGCCTCGGCCAGTAGGAAGAGGAGGAATAGGGCAAGAAGCGCCACCAGGAAGTGGCTCAGGAAGAGCTTAAGGAAAAGGCGCATCCCCCTCCCGAAAGCGGTAGCCCACCCCCCGCACCGTTTCTATGAAACGGGGGTTTTCCGCGTCGTCCCCAAGCTTTTTCCTCAAGGCGGCGATGTGCACGTCCACCACCCGGTCCACCCCCGGGAAGTCCGGCCCCCAGATCTTCTCCAAAAGCCTTTCCCGGCTGAAGACTACCCCCGGGTGCTGGGCCAGGGTGAGGAGGAGGTCAAACTCCAGCCGGCTTAAGGGAAGGGGGTCCTCCCCCAAATGGGCCTCCCGCTTCATGGGCAAAAGGCGCAAGGGACCGTAGCGGAGCTCCTCCCTTAGCCCCGTCCGGCGCAGAAGGGCTTTCACCCGGGCCACCACCTCCCGGGGGCTAAAGGGCTTCACCACGTAGTCGTCCGCCCCCAGCTCCAGCCCCCGCACCCGGTCCTCCTCCTCCCCCCGGGCGGTGAGGAGGAGAAGGGGGAGTTCGGGCCGGGCCTGGCGGATGGCCTGGGCCACCTGGAAACCGTCCACCTTGGGGAGCATGAGGTCCAGGATCACCAGGTCCGCTTGGGGAAAGAGGGCCAGGGCCTCCGCCCCGTCCTCGTCTTTCAGGACCTGGAAACCCGCCCCTCTAAGATAGCCCTCCAGGACCTCGAGGATGGCCGGATCGTCGTCTACCACCAGCACCTTCACGAGAGGTCCCGCTTCATCCGTTCAAAGGTTTCCTGGTCAATCTCTCCCCTGGCGTAGCGCTCCCTTAGGAGCTTGAGGGCCCGGTCTTCCTCCTTGGGGCTTAGGGCCCGGAAGAGGAGGTAGAAGCCCAAAACCAGGAGAGCGATCCAAGAAATGCTCCACTGGAGCCCCCAGCCGCCATAGCCGCAGGGACCGTACCAGTAGCCCATCATGGTCCACCTCCTACTCTACTTTAGGCGTTTCCGGTAAAGCTACCGTAAAGGGGACTTCCGTCCTTGACGGGGAAAGGCCCTAGGGGTAGCATGGCCCCGTACCCCACCCCACCTGGGGTGGGGGTAGGAGGTGGATCCATGCTCAAGCTGAAGGTGGAAGGCATGACCTGCAACCACTGCGTGATGGCGGTGAAGAAGGCCCTCATGAAGGTGCCCGGCGTGGAGAAGGCCGAGGTTTCCCTGGAGAAGGGCGAGGCCCTGGTGGAAGGCCAGGCCGATCCTCAGGCCCTCATCCAGGCGGTGGAGGCCGAAGGGTACCGGGCCCAGCTGGCATGAAAGGCCACCTCCACCTGGACCCCAAGGTGCGGGAGGAGGCGAGGAGAAGGCTCCTTTCCGCCAAGGGCCACCTGGAGGGGGTCTTGCGCATGCTGGAGGATGAGGGCGTGTACTGCGTGGATGTCCTAAAGCAGCTCAAGGCCGTCCAGGGGGCCTTGGACCGGGTGGGGGAGATGGTCTTAAGGGCCCACCTAAAAGACCACGTGGCCACCGCCCACGAGCGGGGGGACGTAGAGGAGATCGTGGAGGAGCTTATGGAGGCGCTCAAGTACCGCTAAGGAGGTGAGGAAGCCATGGCTTCTCCCGTAGAGGTTCGCGTTGGGGTTAAGGGCATGACCTGCGCCGCCTGTGTGGCGCGGGTGGAGCGGGCCCTTAGGGCTGCGGAAGGGGTGGCGGAGGCCCGGGTGAACCTCACCACGGAGGAAGCCTTTCTGCGCCTCGCGGAAGGGGTGGACCTGAAGGAGGTCCTAAAGTGGGTGGAGGAGGCGGGCTACACCCCCGTAACCGCCCGGGCCGAGATCCCCGTGAAGGGCATGACCTGCGCCGCCTGCGTGGCGCGGGTGGAGCGGGCCATCCGCGCCCTGCCGGGGGTGCTTTCCGCCCAGGTGAACCTGGCCACGGAGAAGGCCTTCGTGGAGTACCTTCCGGACACCGTGAGCCTGGCCCGCATCCGCCAGGCCATCCGGGAGGCGGGCTACGAGCCCTTGGAAACGGAGGAGGCGGCCAGGAAGGAGGCCCCCACCTACCGCCGGGACCTTCTCCTGGCCTTGCCCTTTGCCTTCCTGCTCCTCGCCCTCACCATGGGGCCCGTGGCGCTTCCCCTACCCCACCCTTCTCCGTGGCTCCAGGCCCTTCTCGCCCTCCCCCCCCTCTACGCGGGGCGGCGCTTCTTCCGCCAGGCCCTCTCGGAGGTGCGCCACCGGGCGCTGGGCATGAGCACCCTGGTGGCTTTGGGGTCGGGAAGCGCCTACCTCTACTCCTTCCTGGTCCTCCTCGCCCCCGGCCTTTTCCCCGAGGAGGCCCGCCACCTGTACTTTGAGGCCGGGGCGGTGATCCTGGCCCTTATCCTTTTGGGCAAGCACCTGGAGGAGGGGGCTAAGGGCCGGGCCTCGGAGGCCATCCGCCGGCTTCTCTCCCTGGCCCCCAAACGGGCCCGGGTCCTCCAGGATGGGGAGGAGAAGGAGATTCCCGCGGAGGCCCTCATCCCCGGGGACCTGGTCCGGGTCCTGCCGGGGGAAAGGATCCCCGCGGACGGGGTGGTGGTGGAGGGCTTAAGCCACGTGGACGAGTCCATGCTCACCGGGGAGCCCGTCCCCAAGCCCAAGGGGCCAGGGGACGAGGTGGTGGGGGGTGCGGTGAACGGGGAGGGGGCCCTCCTGGTGCGGGTAAGCCGGGTGGGGGAGGCCACTTTCCTCGCCCAGATGGCCCGCATGGTAGAGGAGGCCCAGGGGCATAAGCCCAGGGTGCAGGAGGTGGCGGACCGCATCGCTGCGGTGTTCGTGCCCATCGTCCTCTTGGTGGCCCTCCTCACCTTTTTGGGCTGGCTCCTCCTTGGCCCTGGGCTTTCCCACGCCTTTGTGGCCACCCTCTCTGTCCTCCTCATCGCCTGTCCCTGCGCCATGGGCCTCGCTACCCCTGCGGCCATCGCCGTGGCCACGGGGCGGGCGGCCCAGCTCGGGGTGCTTTTCCGAAAGGGGACGGCCCTCGAGGCCTTAGCCCGGGCGGACACCGTGGTCCTGGACAAGACCGGGACCCTCACCCTGGGCCGGCCCATCCTCACCGAGGTCCTACCCTTCGGCCTGGAGAGGGCGGAGGCCCTTTGCCTCGCGGCCGCCTTGGAGCGGGGAAGCGAGCACCCCTTAGCCCGGGCCCTCCTGGAGGCCGCCCAGGGGCTTCCCCTCCCCCAGGCGGAGGGGGTCAGGGCCCTCCCCGGGGAAGGGGTGGAGGGGATGGTGGAGGGGCGGAGGCTATGGGTGGGGGGGCCGGCCCTTATGGAAAGGCTGGGGGTGCCCCTCCCTGAGGAGGCCCGCGCCCTTCCGGAAAGGGGCTTCACCCCGCTCTATCTGGCGGAGGAGGGGCGTCTACTGGCCGCCTTCGCCGTTTCCGATCCCCCTAAGCCGGAGGCCAAGGAGGCGGTGGCGGCCCTGAAGGCCTTGGGCCTCCGCCTCCTCCTCCTCACCGGGGACCACCCCGTCCCCGCCCAGCGGGTGGCGGAGGCCTTGGGGATTGGGGAGGTCTTGGCTGGGGTGCGCCCGGAGGGGAAGCTGGAGGCCATCCGCCTTCTCCAGGGGGAGGGGCGGAAGGTGGCCTTCGTGGGGGACGGGATCAACGACGCCGCCGCCCTGGCCCAGGCGGACGTGGGGGTGGCCCTGGCAAGCGGCACGGACATCGCCCTCGAGGCCGGGGATGTGGTCCTCCTCAGGGACCTTAGGGGCCTTCCCGCCGCGGTTCTTCTCGCCCGGAGGACCCTACGCACCATCTACCTGAACTTCTTCTGGGCCTACGCCTACAATGTCCTCCTCATTCCCGTGGCCGCGGGGGCCCTTTACCCCTTCTTCGGCCTCCTCTTGAACCCCATGCTGGCCGCCGCGGCCATGAGCCTCTCCAGCCTCTTCGTCCTCACCAACTCCTTGCGCCTAAAGGCCTTCCGCCCCCCCTTGGCCCAGGGCACAGTCTAGGGCACCCGTTGGGGTAGGCTTTCCCTGTGGACCTCCTCCACCTGGCCCTGAAAAACCTCCTCGCCCGCCCGGTGCGGAGCCTCCTCACCCTCCTTGGGGTCCTGGTGGCCACCGCCAGCATGGTCCTCTTCCTCTCCTTTGGGGAGGGCCTGAGGCGGGCCCTCTTCCAGGAGCTTGCCCGGGTGGGCCCTGCCCTCCAGGTCCTGCCCGAAGGGGTGGAGGGCTTCGCCTTCGGGGGCTACCCTGGGATCTCTCCCGCCCAGGCCGAGGCCCTTTCGGAGGCCGCCCGGGCCCTAGGGGCCAGGGGGGTCATCCCCAGCGCCTTCCTGGTGCGGGGTGGGTTTGACCCCAGCGCCAGCTTTCTCTTCCAGGGTCTGCCCGAGGGGGTGGGGCCGGAGGTCCTTTACCCTGGCCTTAAGGCGGCGGCGGGCCGCCTCGTCCCCTCGGCCCAAGGGGCGGTCCTTGGGGCCAAGGTGGCTGAGCGGCAGGGCCTTTCTCTCGGGGCCCCTTTGCGCCTTTCCCCGGAGGTCCAGCTCCGGGTGGAGGGGATCCTCGCCCCCTCGGGGGGGCTTGCGGACAACCTCATCTTTACCCCCCTAAAGCCCTTGCAGAAGGTCCTGGGCACGGAGAACGTGAGCGCCCTCTTCGTCCTCCTCCCCCCAGGGGTGGACGCGGATGGGGTAGCCCAGGCCCTGGAGGGACGGGTGGAGGACCTTAAGGTGGAGACCCAGGGGGAGGTGCTCCGCTTCGCGGAGCGGGCCTTAAGGATCAGCGACCTGGTGCGCTTCGGCATCAGCCTGGTGGCCCTCTTCGTGGGGGGGCTTCTGGTGGCCAACACGGTGATGATGTCCGTGTACGAGAGGATCCGCGAGTTCGGGGTCATGCGCGCCCTGGGGGCCAGGCGGGGTTTCATCTTCCGCCTGGTCCTCCTGGAGGCCCTCCTCCTGGCCCTTCTTGGGGGGCTTTGTGGGCTTCTCCTAGGGGCCTTGGGGTCCTGGGCCATCAACCTCTACACGGGGAAGGAGGTGGGCCTGGCCCTCTCCGCCGTGACCCCTAGGCTTGCCCTCTTCAGCCTGGGGGTGGCCCTCTCTTTAGGGCTCCTTTCGGGCCTCCTCCCTGCCCGGACGGCAAGCCGCCTTCCGGTGGTGGAGGCCTTGGGGAGGGCTTGATGCTGCGGGCGGAGGGGCTTACCAAGCGCTACCGGCAAGGGGAAAGGGAGGTGGTGGCCCTTCAGGGCTTTACCTACGCTTTTCCGGCAGGGGCCACGGCCATCGTGGGGCCCTCGGGCTCGGGGAAGACCACCCTTTTAAACCTCCTTGCGGGGTTTGACCTGCCCACGGAGGGTGGGGTGTACCTGGGGGAGACCGCCCTCCACCGGCTTTCCGAGGACGAACGGGCCCGGCTGCGGCTGGAGCATATGGGCTTCGTCTTCCAGCAGTGGAACCTCATCCCCACCCTTACCGCCTGGGAGAACGTGGCCTTCCCCCTACTCCTGGCAGGTTGGCCCCCGAAGAAGCGGCGGGCACGGGCCCTGGAGCTTTTGGAGGCCGTGGGCCTTTTGGAGCGGGCAGACCACCCCCCCTCGAGGCTCTCCGGCGGGGAGCAGCAGCGGGTGGCCCTGGCCCGGGCCCTGGTCCTGGAGCCTGAGATCCTCTTCGCCGACGAGCCCACGGGCAACCTGGACGCGGAATCCCGGGAAGAGGTGGCCCGCCTCCTCTTCCAGGCAGGGAGGAGTCGGACCCTCATCCTCGTCACCCACGACCTGGAGCTCGCCACCCGCGCGGAAAGGCGTCTTTACCTAAAGGGAGGGCGGCTTCTCCAGGTGGAGGAAGGTCAGGGAAGCCGCACCAGGTAGCGGAAGCCCAAGGGCTCCACCTCCACCTTCCCCCGGTAGGCCCGGCCCTCCAGGGGGTCCTGCCAGCGCCCCTCGGGCAGGGGCAGGGTAGCCCTTTCCTTGCCGCTATTGAAGGCGGCGAGCACCTCTTCCGCCCCTGGCTCCCCCCGGAGGAAGGCCAGGAGGAAGCCTTCCCCCAGGTAGCTCCGGTAAAGGGAAGAGCGCAGGGCAGGAAGCTCTGCCCTGAGCCGCCCCAGGGCCTGATAGAAGGCCAGGGTCTCCTGGTGGCACCGGTCCCACTGCAAGGGGTAACGGTGGAGGTCGTAGGGGGGTTCGGAGGGCTTTTCCCCCGTGAAGCCGCACTCGTCCCCCTGGAAGGTCACGGGTACGCCGGGGAGGGCGTAAAGGAGGGCGGCCAGGAGGCGCTGGCGGGCCCGGGCCTCGAGGCTGGGGGTGTCCCTAAGCCCTCCCCCCCCTAAGGCGGTGAGGATCCGCTCCGTGTCGTGGGAGCCTACTAGGTTGAAGCCCATACCCAAAGCCGCCTCGGGGTAGTCCGCGAAGAGGCGGGCCAGGTCGGCCGCGGCCCGGCTTGCAGGGTAGAGGGCGCTGCCCCGGGCGTAGCGCAGGAGGATGTCCCGCCCCAGGGCGTAGTTCATGAGGCTGTCAAACTCGTCTCCCTTAAGCCAGGAAGGGTCCTTCTGCCAGATCTCCCCCACCAGGTAGGCGTCCGGCCGGATGGCCTTGAGCGCCTTTCTGAGGTCCTTGAAGAAGCCGTGGGCGTCTATGAGGTCCCCGGGCACGTCCACCCGCACCCCGTCAAACCCGAAGCGCACCCAGTACTCGGCCACCTCCAGGAGGTAGCGCCGCACCCCGGGGTTTCCGGTGTTCAGCTTAGGGAGGCTCCCGAGACCCCACCAGCCCTCGTAGGCCCCGGGGTCGCCCGGGGTGAAGGGCCATTTTCGGATGAAGTACCAGTTCCAGTAGGGGGAGTTGGGGCCTCTCTGCACCACGTCCTGGAAGGCCCAGAAGCCCAGGCCGGTGTGGTTGGGCACGAAGTCAAAGAGCACCCGGATCCTCTGGCGGTGGGCCTCCTCCAGCACCCGTTTCAAAAGGGGCTTGTCCCCAAGCCTGGGGGCCACCTCCAGGTAGTCGTGGGTGTCGTACCCATGGACGGAGCCCGAGAGGAAGATGGGGTTCAGGTAAAGGAGGGTAACCCCCAAGGCCTTCATATAGGGGAGCCTTTCCAAAAGGCCCTGGAGGTCGCCCCCATAGTACTGGTGGCAGCAGTGGTAGAAGTGGGGCGGGTCCGTCCAGGAGGAGACGACGGGGGGTGGGCCCGACCAGAGGCGGTTGAAGTGGTACTCGTCTGAGAGGAGGGCCAGGGCATCGTTCTTGGGGTCCCCGTTTTGGAAGCGGTCAGGGAAGACCTGGTACCCGACGCCCTCCCCCACCCACTCCACCTCCCGGAAGGGGGTCTCGGGCGGGGTGAAGGGACCAAAGACCTGTGCCCCTTCCGCCGTTTCCACCCGAATCCGGTAGGCCCTCAAGGCCCCTTCCGCCTTAGCCCGCCAGACCTCCGCCCCTGGGTAGCGGAGCTGGAGGTGCATGGGGATCTCCCTTTCCCCAAAGAGGAGGGTGGCCTTCTGCACGCTCCTCTCCCCCGCTCGGAAGCGGACCACCAGCCCCCCGTCGGCAAAGGACACGTAAGCGGGGTCTTCCGGCTCGTGGGTGAAGTCCAGGGGAGCGGCCTCCCCTTCCTCCTTGGGGGGCGCGCCCACCACGAGGAGGGCGTTCCGGCCCCCGAAGCCGTCGTCCACGCAGTCCTGGGCCCGGTGGTCCACCTTGTACTCCGGGGGGCGGCCGAAGGTGGGATCGTAGCACATGTCCTTGGGCCAGGTGCCGTTGATGAAGAACTTGTAGGCGTACTCCCCTGGGCTTAGGTCCAGGGTCACGGCGAAGCCGCCCCCCACGGGGGCCATGGGGGTTTCCCCCCAGTTGTTGAAGCTCCCCCTGAGGCTTACGCTTCGGACCTCCAGGCCCTCCGGGGGCTCGTAGCGGAACTCCACCGGGATGGCCAGGGCCAGGCTGCTTAAGAGGCCGAAAAGCAGGAGAAGTGCACGCATATCCCCTCCGTGGAACCCCTTCCATTCTACCCGTGGGCCCTTCGCCGTCAACGTTGGTAGTATGGGGCCATGCCCAAGCGGTGGATCGCTTTGTTCCTTAGCCTTGTGCCGGCCTTAGCCCAGGTGGACATCCCCTTCTGGCACGCCATGGACGGCCCCGCGGGCCGGGCCATCCAAGCCTTTGCCCAGGAGTTCAACGCTACTCAGGGCCGCTACCGGATCCTGCCCCAGTACGTGGGGGATTACCGGGACGCGGAGACCAAGCTGGTGGCCGCCCTGCGCACGGGAGGGGCGCCCGTCCTTTTCCAGGCCGAACTCTCCTTCTTCCCCCGGCTGGTGGGGGAGGGGCGGGCCCTTCCCCTGGACCCCTACCTGGATCTGGACCGGGCCTTTCTGGAGGACCTCTTTGAGCCCGCCTGGGCCTACGGGGTGATGGAGGGCAGGCGCTACGGCCTCCCCTTCAACACCTCCACCCCGGTCCTCTTCTATAACCTGGATGTTTTCCAGGCAAAGGGGCTTAAGCCCCCAAAGGACTGGAAGGCGTTTGAGGCGGCGGCCCTGGCCCTCACCAGCCGCAACACCAAGGGCTTCATCTTCGTCACCGACCCCCAGGCCTGGCTCTTTGAGGCCATGGTGACCAGCCGAGGGGGGAGCCTGGTAAAGGAGGGCCGCCCCAACTTCACCGCCCCCGAGGCCCTCGAGGCCCTAAGAATGCTCAAGCGCCTCCAGGATAGGGGGGCCCTTTCCGCCCGCAGCATGGCCGAGTCCACCTTCGCCCAGCTGGATTTCGTGCGCACCAAGGGGATGATGGTCCTGGCCTCCATCGCCAACTGGCCCGCGGCGGAGAACTTCTCCTTTGCCTTCACCCTGGGGGTGGCCCCCGTGCCCCGGGAGCCCGGGGGGAAGGTGCCCATGGGCGGGGCCCAGCTGGTGGTCCTGAGAGGGGCCACGGAGGCCCAGGTCCAGGGGGCCATCGCCTTCTGGCGCTACCTCATGGAGCCTAGGAACGTGGCCCGCTGGGTCCAGGCCAGTTACTACGTCCCCGTGAGGAAGAGCGCCCTACCCCTCCTGGAGGGCTTTTACCGGGAAAACCCCTTCCGCAAGGTGGCCTTTGAGCAGATCGCCCACGCCCAAGAGCGGCCCCGCCTTCCCCAGTTCTCCACCTGGGCCTCCTTCCTGGCCGAGGCCCTGGAGAAGGCCCTAAAGGGGGGCATGCCCCCCGAGCGGGCCCTGGAGGAGGCCCAGCGCAAGGCGGAGGCCATCCGGTGAGCCCCATGCGCCTCGCCTTTAGCCCCTTCAACGCGGAGATGGGCTACGAGGAGGCCTTCCGCCTGGCAGCGGAGGAGGGGGTGGACCTGGAGGTGGCCTACGACCTCCACGAGGTCCTGCCCCTCCCCGAGGCCAAGGCCCTAAGGGCCACGGGGGAGGCTTTGGGGGTGGGCTTCACCCTGCACCTGCCCTTCCTCGAGCTCAACCCGGCAAGCCTCATCCCCAGCGTCCGCAAGCTCTCCGAGGAAAGGCTGAAGCGGGCCCTGGAGTTCGGGGAGGCCCTGGGGGCCAAGGTAGGGGTCCTGCACACGGGCCAGGTTCCCTTCCGCCACCCCATGGCCCTGGCCCTGGCCCAAGAGGCCCTGGAGAAGACCCTCTCCGCCCTCCTCCCCCTTCCATTCCCTGTGGCCCTGGAGAACCTGGCCCTCTCCCAGGAAGACCTTCTCCAAGGCCCCGAGGAGCTCAAGGCCCTTCTCCACCGCTTTCCCCAGTACGGCTTCTGCCTGGACGTGGGCCACGCCCTGGTGGAGCTTGGGCCCAGGGGGCCTTTCCGCTACCTCGAGGCCCTAGGGGACCGCCTCCTCCACCTCCACCTTCACGATAACCACGGCGCGCGGGACGATCACCTCCCCGTGGGGGCGGGCCGGGTGCCCTGGGAGGGCCTTAAGGGGCTCCTCTCGGGCTTTTCCGGCACCGCTGCCTTGGAGGTGGGGGGCGGGGCCGAGGGGGTGAGGTGGAGCCTTCTGCGCCTGCGGGGTCTTTGCTGAGGCGGGACATATGTCCTTGGCTTTGGGGGCGTATAGTGATGGAGTGGGGTTTTGTACCCCTCTTCACGAATAGGGAGGCGCGATGGTCGTAGACCGCATTGAAGTCTACCTAGACGAGGCAGGGGAGCCCTTGGCCGTCCTCAAGGAGCCTCCTTACCGGCTTCAACTGGACACCCGCAAGATCCCCGACGGTGAGCACCGGCTACGGGTGGTCACCCACTTCAGAGGGGGAGGGCTGGAGGTCCGGGAAATCCCCTTTACCGTGAACAACTACCCCGACGTCCTGGTCTTGGGCGTGGACGAGGGCGGGGAGGTTTCCGGTACGGTGGAGCTCCGCCTTTCCGTGGGCGAGCCCGACCTCCCCGTGGAGCCTGTGCGCTTCAATCCCCTCTGGTACGCGGTGGCCACGGTGGTGGTCTTAGGGGGGATCTGGAGCTACTTCGCCCTCTCCCCCGCCGCGGAGCGGATCGTGGCCGAGGTGGCCCCGCCTGCAAAGGAGGCCACCCATGAGGAAGGGACGGCCCAGCCCGCGGCAGGGGTGGACCCCGCGCTGATGGAGAAGGGCAAGGCCATTTTTGAGGCCAACTGCGCCGCCTGCCACCAGGCCACGGGCCAGGGGATGCCCCCCGCCTTCCCGGCCCTGGCGGGGAACCCCAACCTGAAGGACGCGGCCATGGTCCTGAACGTCATCAAGAACGGCCGGGGGGCCATGCCCGCGGTGGGCGCCAACTTCTCTGACGAGGAGCTCAAGGCGGTGGCCACCTACATCCGCAACAGCTGGGGCAACGGCTTCGGCCCCGTGGAGTGAGAGGATGTACCGGAACGATCCCATCCTCCCCACCTTTAGCCTCATCCTGGCCCTGGGCCTTTTCTACGCGGCCTACCTGGAGGGCCTGCACATCGCTAGGCTTTTGGGCCACACCCCCGAAGACCTCTCTGTGGGCCAGATCGGCCTCATGGCCTTCGGGGCGGTCCTCCTCCTTTACGGCCTCGTGGGCCTTGTCTCCTACTGGCTGGAGGGCCTGGAGCTCCGCCCGGGCCGCCACTTCCCTGCCTCCTCCACCGCCCCGGTGGCCGCGGGGGTGATCCTGGTCCTTGTCCTCGCCGCCCTTTCCGGCTTCTTTGTGCGCCTCATCGTCTACTCCGCCCAGACCGGGCACAACCCCACCTGGCTCCAGGGCCTGGTCTTCGGGGGCATGAGCCTGGTGGTGGCGGCCCTCCTCGGCATCTACCGGCGCTTCTTCGGTCGGGAAGAGGTCATCACCGAGGAGGAGAAGAGCGGATTCCCCTGGTAAAGGAGCACCATGGACGAGCGTGAGATTCGCCTGAGGACCTCGAGGCGCCGCCTTTTCCTCAAGGCGGCCATCGGCACCGGCATCGGGGTTTCCCTGGTCTCGGCCTTCTACGTGGGGGCAAGCCTAAGGCCCAAGGTGGTGGTCACCCCCGACAAGGAGCCCCTAAAGCCCGGGGACATCCTGGTCTTCGCCCAGGGGGGAGGCCAGGGCCAGCCCATACGGCCAGAGGACCTGAAGCCGGGGGATCCCTTCGTCCTGGCCTACCCCATGGACCCCAAGACCCAGGTGGTGAAGAGCGGGGAGGCCAAGAACACGGTTTTGGTGGCCCGCTACCGCCCGGAGGAGCTTTCCCCGGAAACCGCAGCCCACGCGGTGGATGGGATCGTGGCCTACTCCGCGGTCTGCACCCACCTGGGGTGCATCGTGAGCCAGTGGGTGGCCGACCGGGGGGCGGGCCTCTGCCCCTGCCACGGCGGGATGTACGACCTGAAGGCGGGCGCCCGCATCATCGCCGGCCCCCCGCCTAGGCCCGTCCCCCAGCTCCCCCTCAAGGTGGAAGGGGGGGTCTTGGTGGCTGCTGGGGAGTTCTTGGGCCCGGTGGGCGTGCAGGCTTCCGCTGGGAGCTGCCGCTTGGTGTAGGAGGAAGCCATGTACAAGTGGTTGGACGAACGCCTAGACCTCACGGGCCTTTACCACAAGGTCCTGCGCAAGGCCTTCCCCGTGCACCATAGCTTCTTCCTGGGGGAGATCACCCTCTTTGCCTTCATCGTGCTCGTCCTCACTGGGGTTTTCCTCACCCTGAACTACGAGCCCTCCATCCGGGAGGTGAAGCTCCCCGACGGGCGCACGGTGCCCGCGGCCTACGGGAGCGTGCTTCACATCGATAGCCTCCCCTTCGGGGCGGTGATCCGGAGCCTCCACCACTGGTCGGCCCACGTGATGATCGCCGCGGCCTTCCTCCACATGCTCCGTATCCTCCTCTCTGGGGCCTACAAGAAGCCTAGGGAACTCAACTACCTGGTGGGGCTTGGCCTCTTGGGGCTTTCCGTGGTCACCGCCTTCACCGGCTACGCCCTGCCTTACGACAACTACGCGGTGACCGCCACCCGCATCGGCTATGGCATCGCCGCTTCCATCCCCTGGGTAGGGTCAACCCTCGCCCAGATCATGTTTGGCGGGGAGTTCCCGGGCTCGGAGAAGGCCATCCCCAGGCTCTTTAGCCTACACGTCCTTTGGCTTCCCCTTGCCCTCATGGCCCTCATCGGCCTCCACCTGGTCATCATGATCAAGCAGAAACACACCCAGCCCCGCTACGCGGAGCGCGTAGCCCCGGGGAAGATCCTGGGCGTGCCCATGTACCCCCAGCAGATGTTCATAATGGGCATCCTCTTCGCCTTCTACGTGGGCATCATGACCATCATCGCGGGGGCTTTCCTGGCCCACCCCATTGAGGCCTTCGGGCCCCCCACCCCCAACACGCCTGCGGTGAAGCCCGACTGGTACTTCCTTTGGATCTACGGCATCCTGCAGATCATCCCCTCCAGCTGGGAGTTCCACCTCTTCGGGGCCACCATCGGGCCGGAGTTCATCGGGGGGGTGGTGGTTCCCGGCCTCTTGGGCCTGGTGGGCCTCCTCCTCCCCTTCGTGGACGTGCACAAGGACAAGATGCGCTACCTCGAGCTCCCCTCGGAGCACCCGGTGCGCACCAGCGTCATCCTGGCCCTTTTGGCCTTCTTCCTCATGAGCACCCTGGCGGGCTACAAGATAGACTTCCAGCAGCAGGGTTCCATCCTGGGGAACAACGCCGTGCTCTGGACCCTGGTCCTGGGCGGGCCCCTCCTCACCTTCTTCCTCTCCTACACCCTCATGCGCATCTTCTACGGCAAGAAAGAAGAAAAGGCCCTGTAGCGGCCCTTCCTTCTGGGGCCCCCGCCGAAGCGGACGCTTCGGCGGGGTGCACCTTTAGAGGTCCAGGTAGACCACGTCCCCCTCCAGCCGTGCGGGGAAGACCTTCACGGGCCGGGGGGCGGGCAGGGTGCCCCGCCCTGTCCTCAGGTCAAACCGCGCCCCGTGCCGGGGGCAGACGATGGCCCCATCCTCCACCTCCCCCTCGTGCAGGGGACCGTCGTCGTGGGTGCAGAGGTCTTCCAGGGCGAAGACCTCCTCCCCCGTGTAGAGGAGGAGGATGGGCCGCTTGTGCTCGGGCCGCCGCACCACTAGGCGGCCTTGTTGGAACTCGGAAAGCCGGGCCACAGGGGTCCACATGCCTACACTCCCGCTCCCCATGGCGGCCTAGGCCGCCATGGGACCTAGAAGCGCACCTTCTCCTCTATCACCGCCTCCAGGTGGGCCCTTAGGGCCTTCAGGGGGATACGGGCCAGGACATCCCCCAGGTGGGCCTTGACCAAAAGCTCCTGGGCCAAGGCCCGGGATAGGCCCCGGGACTGGAGGTAGAAGAGCTGGGTCTCGTCCACGGGGGCGGTGGTGCTCCCGTGGGTGCAGCGCACGTCGTTGGCCCCGATCTCCAGCTGGGGGATGGAGTCCACCCGGGCGGTGGGGGAGAGGAGGAGGTTGCGGTTGGCCTGGTAGGCGTCCGTCTTCTGGGCCCCCTTCTCCAGGCGGATGAGGCCGGAGAAGACCGCGCGGGCCTCGTCCTTCACCGCGCCCTTGTAGAGAAGGTCGGAGCGGGTGTGGTGGGCGGTGTGGTGCTGGAGGGTGTAGTGGTCAAACTGTTGCACCCCGTGGGCGAAGTAGAGCCCCAGCATTTCGCTTTCCGCTCCCGGGCCCAAAAGCTCCGAGGCCACCTCGCTCCGGGCGTAGCGCCCTCCCAGGTTCGCCACCAGGTCGTTGAGCCCTGCGTCCCGCTCCAGGAGGGCCCGTTGCCTATGGAAGTGCCAGACCCCCTCCCCAAAGGTCTCTATGTGGGCGTGGCGGAGCCTTGCCCCCGGGCGGAGGACAAGCTCCGTGGCGGAGAGGTGGAGGGTGGGGGGGAGGTCTTCCGAGAGGTACTCCTCGATGTAGGCCGCCTTGGCGTTGTCCTCCAGGACGATGAGGGTCCGGCCCGCGGAGGCCACGCCCCCTTCGCTCAGGTACTTGAAGACCCCAAGGGGCCGGTCCACCTCCAGGCCGGGGGGTACGTAGAGGAAGGCCCCGTGGGTGAAGAAGGCGGCGTTTTGGGCCGCGAACTTGTCCTCGGTGAAGACCGCCTGGAAGAGGGCCCCCTCCACCTTCTCGGGGTGGGCCTTGAGGGCCTCGGCCAGGGAGGTGAAGACGAGGCCTTGGGCTTTTAGCTCCTCCGGGACCTCAGCGTAGACCAGGTCCGGCCCCACAAAGACCAGGAAGGCGGCGGCGTCCGTCTTTTCCAGGCGCCTTTTCACCGCCATGGGGAGCTCGTCCTGGGAGAGCCTAAGCCCCTGGGGCGCCTCGAGGGCCACTTCCAGGGGGGCTTCGGAGAGGTCGGTGTACCGCCAGGCCTCGTCCTTGCGGGAAGGGTAGGGGAGGCGGTGGAAGGCCTCCAGGGCCTTTAGCCTCGCCTCCAGGAGCCACCCGGGCTCGTTAAGCCTTTGAGAAAGGGTTTCTACGGCGCTTTTGTCCAGAACCTGCATGCTGCCTCCAGCAAAGCCCCCGCCCCTTAAGGGGCGGGGGAAGGGGGGCTTTTAGCCCACCGAGCCCTCCATCTCCAGCTCAATGAGCTTGTTGAGTTCCACCGCGTACTCCAAGGGAAGCTCTTTGGCGATGGGCTCAATGAAGCCCCGGACAATGAGGGCCGCGGCCTCGTCCTCCTTTAGGCCCCGGGTCTGCAGGTAGAAGATCTGCTCGTCGTTGATCTTGGAGACCGTGGCCTCGTGGCCCACGTGGGCCGTTTCCTCCTCTATCTCAATGTAGGGGTAGGTGTCCGTGCGGCTCTCCTCGTCAATGAGGAGGGCGTCGCACTCCACGTTCACCTTGGCGTGGCGGGCCCCCTCCATCACCTTCACCAGGCCCCGGTAGCTGGCCCGGCCCTCCCCCTTGGAGATGCTCTTGGACACGATGGTGCCCGAGGTGTGGGGCGCGGCCAGAATGATCTTGCCCCCGGTGTCCTGGTGCTGGCCCGTCTTGGCGAAGGCGATGGAGAGGATCTCCGTACGGGCCCCAGGCTCCAGGAGGTAGCTGGAGGGGTACTTCATGGTGACCTTGGAGCCCAGGTTCCCGTCCACCCACTCGTGGAAGGCCTCCCCGTAGACCAGGGCCCGCTGGGTCACCAGGTTGTACATGTTGGTGGACCAGTTCTGGATGGTGGTGTAGCGGCTCCTCGCCCCCCGCTTCACCACGATCTCAATGACCCCGGTGTGGAGGCTTTCCGTGGAGTACATGGGGGCGGTGCATCCCTCGATGTAGTGCACCTCAGCCCCCTCATCCACGATGATGAGGGTGCGCTCAAACTGGCCGAACTCGGGGGTGTTCACCCGGAAGTAGGCCTGCAAGGGGAGCTCCACCTTGACCCCCGGGGGGATGTAGACGAAGGAGCCCCCGGACCAGGCGGCGGAGTTCAAGGCGGCGAACTTGTTGTCCTCCGGGGGGACCACCTTGGCGAAGTACTCGCGGAAGAGGTCCTCGTACTTCTTCATCCCCTCCTCTATGGCCACAAAGATGACCCCTTGCCGCTCCAGCTCCTCCTTCACCCGGTGGTAGACCATCTCGGAGTCGTACTGGGCCCCCACCCCGGCCAGGACCTTGCGCTCCGCCTCGGGGATGCCGAGCCGCTCGTAGGTTTTGCGGATCTCCTCGGGGATCTCCTCCCAGCTCTTGGCGTCCCGCACCTCCGCAGGCTTCACGTAGTAGACCAGGTCGTCCAGGTTCAGCCCCGAGAGGTCCGGGCCCCAGGTGGGCATGGGCTTCTTCTGGAAGATCTCAAAGGCCTTAAGGCGGAACTTCCGCATCCACTCGGGCTCGCCCTTGTGGTAGCTGATGGCCTCGATGACTTTTTTGGTCAGGCCCCGCTCGGCCACGTACACGGGGCGGATCTCGTCTATGAAGTGGTACTTGTACTCCTCCCCGATGTTTTTCAGCTCCAGCTCGCTCATGCCCCCTCCTTGACCTTCTCCTTAAGCCACTCGTACCCCTTGGCCTCGAGCTCCAGGGCCAGCTCCGGGCCACCTTCCGCCACCACCCGGCCGTCCAGCATCACGTGGACCCGGTCGGGGACGATGTAGTTGAGGAGCCGCTGGTAGTGGGTGATGACCAGGGCGCCGAAGCCGGGCCCCCGCATGGCGTTCACCCCTCGGGCCACCACCTTGAGGGCGTCGATGTCCAAGCCGGAATCCGTCTCGTCCAGAACGGCGTAGGTGGGTTCCAGGACCAAAAGCTGCAGGATCTCGTTCCGCTTCTTCTCCCCGCCGGAGAAGCCCTCGTTGAGGTAGCGGGAGAGGTAGCTCTCGTCCCAGTCCAAAAGTTCCAGGGCCCGCTTCACCTTGCCCCAGAACTCCGCCACCCCCACCTCCCGCCCCAGCCGGGCCTGGAGGGCCAGGCGCAGGAAGTTGGCGATGGTTACCCCGGGGACCTCCACGGGGTACTGGAAGGCCAGGAAGAGCCCCTTCCTCGCCCGCTCGTCTGGGGAGAGCTCCAGGATGTTCTCCCCATCCAGGAGGATCTCCCCCCGCTCCACCGTGTACTCGGGGTCCCCGGCCAGGATCTTGCCCAGGGTGCTCTTCCCCGCCCCGTTGGGGCCCATGAGGGCGTGGACCTGGCCTTTGGGCACCACCAGGTTCACCCCCTTGAGGATGGTCTCGCCGTCAATGGAAGCCCAGAGATCGCGGATTTCCAGCTGGTTCATGCCCATCTGCCTCCTTAGGGCCGCTCTTGTTGCGACCCACTTGCAGTAAGAGTATAGCCCCCTGCCCTAAGAAAGTCTAGTGATTTAGTAGGGATTTGCCAGGGCGAAGCCCAGGGTCTCGGGGAGAGCCAGGGGGGTCTCCTGTAGGCGCCCCTTAAGCTCCGGGCAGAAGCGGCCCAGGGCCCGCCCCAACTGGAAGCGGAAGGGGCGAGGCAGGCCCCCTTGGGCGGCCTCCTGCACCTTGGCCCAGGCCGCCTCCTTCTCCCCAAGGCCCAAGAGGGCCAGGACCTCCACCGCCCGGGCCTGGGCCTGGAGGCCGGGGTCCTCCAGGGGGGGGAGGGCCACCACCTGGGCCAGGGCCTCCCCGTAGGCCCCCTTGCGGGCCAGGATCTCCGCGTAGCCCAGCCGGGCCTGGGCCCGGAGATAGGGGTTTTCCAAACCCAAAAAAGGCCGCAAGAGGCCAAGCCCCTCCTCGGGGGGGAGGAGGAGGGTGAGGAGGCTTGCGGTGTCCAGCCTTAGGGCGGTGTACCGGTCCGTGGCCTCCTCGGGGATGGCGGTGAGGAGTGCCCCTAGGAGGCGCTCCGCCTCCTCGGCCCTAAGCCCCCCCAGGAAGGGCGGGCGATAGGGCTGGCCCGCCTCCAGGAGGAGGTAGGCCGCCCCCAGGCGGAAGAGGGTGCGGAGGTGGCGGTAGCGGGCCTCCTTGGGCCTTTCCTTAGTGGTGCGGAAGTAGCGCTCCGCGGCCTCGAGGTGGGCCAGGGCCTCAAAGGGGTGCCCCCGGGCGGCCTCGAGGATGCCCGCCTCGCTTTCCACCCGCGCCCGGGTGAAGGGGTCCTCCGCCTCGGAGAGGGCCTGGAGAAGGGCCCGTTCCGCCTCCTCGTAAAGCCCAAGCCGCCTTAGGAGGGTCCCATAGCGGGCCCGCACCCGGGCGATCTCGTCCCTGGGGGCCCCCGCCTCCTCCAGGGCCTTGAGCCCCTCCTCCATGCGGGCCTTGGCCTGGGGGTGCCCCAGGCGCATAAGGAGGTCCCCCATCTGGTAGCGGGCCCGGCCCAGGAGGAGGGGGTCATGCCCCACCTTTTCCAGGGCCAAAAGGGCCTCCTCGTAGCGGCCCAGGTCCTTGGCCACCAGGCCCCGCCAGAGCTGCACCCGGTCCCGTAGAAAAGGGGCCACAGGGAGACGTTCTGCGGCTTCCGCGTAGGAGGCTGCCCGTTCGTAGTCCCCCTTCCAGCGCTCCACCGCGGCCATGACGAGAAGCCCCTCCGCCTGCCCGGTCTCATCCAGAAGGTTCAGATCCTGGAGGGGAGGGAGGAGCTCCTCCGCCTCTTTGTAAAGCGCCGCGTCCGCCTTGGCCTCCGCGGCCTTGATGCGGGCCCAGGCCCTAAGGGCGGGGTCTTCCGCCTCCTTGAGGAGGGCCAAGGCCTCTTCCGCCTCCGGGTGGGCGTACTGGCCCAAGACCGCCCGGTAGCGCACCACCACCGCGGCCAGAGCCTCCCGGGCCTCCCTGGGCCAGGCCTGGGCCTCGGTCCAGAGGCCCGGGAGGAGGGCCAGCCGCGCTGGGTCCTCCTCCAGGGCCTTTAGGAGTACCCCCCAGGCCCCCGCCTTGCGGGCGTGGTAGAGGCGGCGGAAGAGGTGGTCCTCGGGGAAGAAGCTTAAGGCCAGGAGGTGGAGCTCCTTGGGGGTTTCCTCAGGGAGGAGGCTCCGGAGCGCGGGGCGCACCAGGCCCTCCCCCACCCACTCAAGGAGAGCCCGCTCTGCCTGGGAGAGCTTTTCCAGGGGGCGGCCCAGGGCCTTTTCCAAAAGCGCTGCGGGGAAGGCGGGGTCGGCCTCGGGGCTGAAGGCGGAGAGGGCCAGGAGGAGGGGCCGTAGGGCGGGGTCCTCCTGGAGGGGGGTCTTGGGGTCGTGCTTGGCGGCCTCCAGGAGGACCAGCCGGGAAAGCTCCCCGAAGTTCCGCCCCGCCTGGTTCACCAAGGCCTCCACCCTTTCCGGTGGCAGATGGGGGAGCCTCTCCCGGACGAAGCGCCGGGCCTCCTCCCGGCTTGGGGGGGAGAGGGGCTGGTAGGGGAGGGTGGGGGGCGGGTCGGAAAGGGCGGCCAGGTAGGGGATTCTCAGGGCCTTCAGGAAGGGCTCCAGCCAGGCGGATAGCCCTTTCTGCACCCCGTCGGGCCCTCTTAGGGGAAGGCCTTCTAGGGTGCCCTCGGCCTCTGCCCTAAGGAGGAGGGGCCGGCCCGCACGGTTTAGGCCCTGGGCCAAGGTCTCCAGCACCTCCTTCTGCAAAGCCCCCTGAAGGAGGTAGGGCTGGGTGGGGGAGAGCTGAGAGAGGAGGCCCTGGATCTCCACCCCTAGAGCCTCCGCCAAGGGGATGAGGGCCTGGGCCAGCTCCCCTCCTAGGTTCAGGAAGAAGGGCTCCTCCGGCAGGGCGGAAAGGGCCCTTTGCACCGCGGAGAGGAGCACCCCCTTCCCCGTGGCCGGCCCCCCCACCACCACCAGCTGGGGCCGGCCCCCAAGCTCCAGTTCCCGGAGGAAGCGTCGGAAGATGCGCCGTTTGTCCCGGCCCAGGGCCCGCCGGGCGCTTTCCAGGAAGAGCTCCCCCGGAGGGGGCGGGGGCTTCAGGCCCACTTCCCGGTAGAGGTCGGCCAGGAGGTCGTAAAGCCTTTCCTTTTCCTCCAGGCTCCCCAGGTCCTTGTAGAGGATGTTCCGCACCGTCCCCGCCCGGCCCCCCCGCTCGCTTATGAGGGCCTCGAGCCAGCGCAGGGAGCCCCGCTTCCCCCGGTGGTCTCTTCCCTTGAGGTAGGGGCGGAGCTCCTCCAGGTAGCGCAGCCAGGGTGTAGGTTCTGGGGATTTCGTTGTCATATTATCTACACTGTAGCAAAGTTTTGGCTAAAACGCCATAAAGGGATGTAAGGAGGGCCGCCCCTAGGGGCGGCCCTCCCATTCACGGACGGCTTAGTGGACGGGCTCGTTGAACTGGGCTTCTTCGGTGGAGCCCTTCAGGGCCAGGGTGGAGGCCTCTCCTCCGGTGAGGGCCAGGACCACCTCGTCAAAGTAGCCCGCCCCCACCTCCCGCTGGTGCTTCACCGCGGTGAAGCCCTGGGCCTGGGCCAGGAACTCCCTCTCCTGGAGCTCCACGAAGGCGGGCATGCCCCGGGCCTTGTAGCCCTTGGCCAGCTCCCAGATGTGGTAGTTCAGGGCGTGCCAGCCCGCCAGGGTGATGAACTGGAACTTGTACCCCATGGCCCCAAGCTCCCGGTTGAACTTGGCGATGGTCTCCTCGTCCAGGAACTTCTTCCAGTTGAAGGAGGGGGAGAGGTTGTAGGCGAGGAGCTTGTCCGGGAACTCCCGCTTCACCGCCTCGGCGAACCTCCTGGCCTCCTCCAGGTCGGGCTTGGAGGTCTCCATCCAGAGCACGTCCGCGTACGGGGCGTAGGCCAGGGCCCGGGCGATGCCCGCCTCAATCCCGTTCTTCACCCGGTAGAAGCCCTCGGGGGTGCGCTCGCCCTTGAGGATGAAGGGCTTATCCCGCTCGTCAATGTCGCTGGTGATGAGGGTGGCGGCCTCGGCGTCGGTGCGGGCGATGATCACCGTGGGCACGCCCATGATGTCCGCAGCCAGGCGGGCCGCCTGGAGGGTGCGGATATGCTGGGCGGTGGGCACCAGGACCTTCCCCCCCAGGTGGCCGCACTTCTTCTCGCTGGCCAGCTGGTCCTCGTAGTGGATGCCCGCGGCACCGGCCTCGATCATGGCCCGGGTGAGCTCAAAGACGTTCAGCGCTCCTCCAAACCCCGCCTCCGCGTCGGCCACGATGGGCGCGTACCAGTCCCGGGTCACCTTGCCCTCGGCGCGCTCGATCATGTCCGCCCGCATGAGGGCGTTGTTGATGCGCTTCACGATTTGGGGCACGGAGTTCGCCGGGTAGAGGGACTGGTCGGGGTAGGTCTGCCAGGCCAGGTTGGCGTCCGCGGCCACCTGCCAGCCGGAGAGGTAGATGGCCTCGAGGCCGGCCCGCACCATCTCCACCGCCATGGCCCCGGTGTAGGCCCCGAAGGTGTGCACGTAAGGCTGCTCATGCAGGAGCTGCCACAGCTTCTCCGCCCCTCGCTTGGCCAGGGTGTGCTCCACCTGGACCGAGGGCCTGAGGCGCACCACGTCCTCCGCAGTGTAGTCCCGCCTCACCCCTTTCCAGCGGGGGTTTTCCGCCCACTCCTTCTTCAGGGCCTCGGCCTCCTTCTGCATCTCTGGGGGAAGGACCTTCAGGGGTTCCATGCCTCCACCTCCCAAGAACCAGTTTGGGCTGGGTGGGGTTTCGGTGTAGGGTGTAAAGCCCAGCCTCCCACACGGCCGGGGAGTGTGAAGACCAAAAGCCTACACCAAAAATAGCGGGCGCCCTGGGCCCTTTTCCTTGGGCCCCTGCCCGGGCAAGCTTCGGTGGGCTACCTAGCCCCTGGCCTGCTGGGCGGCGATGAGGAGGGGGTCCCACACGGGGCTAAAGGGGGGCGCGTAGGCCAGGTCCAGCCCCATGAGGTCCTCCACCGTGCCCCCTTGGTGGAGGAGGGCCGCCAGCACGTCTATCCGCTTTACCGCCTGCCCCCGGCCCACCACCGCCCCGCCCAAAAGGCGGCCTGTCCCCTCCTCGTAGACCAGCTCCACCCAAAGGGGGGCGTGCTCCGGCCAGTAGTGGGCGCTGTCCTCCGCCCGGATGAAGACCTTCTTGGCCCGGAAGCCCTCGGCCAGGGCCCGCTCCAGGGAAAGCCCGGTGGTGGCCACCCCCAGCCCGAAGACCTGGAAGACCGCGGTCCCCACCACCCCGGCAAAACGGGCTTCCTTGCCGGCGATGACCGCCCCCGCGGTGCGCCCGTGCTTGTTGGCCACGTCCCCCAAAGGGAGCCAGTAGGGCCTCTTTAGGAGGAGGTGGCGGCTTTCCGCCACGTCCCCCGCGGCGTAGACCCCTTCCAGGTTGGTCCGCATCCGCTCGTCTGTGGCGATGGCCCCCGTGGGCCCCAGGGCCACCCCCATGGCCTGGGCCAGGGCGGTGTTGGGGCGCACCCCCACCGCCAGGAGGACCAGGTCCGCGGGCACCACCCCCTCCGTGGTCTCCACCGCCTCCACCCGGCCCATCCCCCGGAGGGCCAGGGCCCGGACCCCGGTCCAGACCTCCACCCCGTGCCGGGAGAGCTCCTCCCGCGCCAACGCGCTCACCTCCGGGTCCCACTGGGGCAGGGGCCGGTCCTGGACCTCCAGGAGGGTCACCTCCAGCCCCCGCTTGCGGAAGGCCTCCGCCACCTCCAGGCCGATGTACCCCGCCCCTAGGATGGCGGCCCTTTTTGCCCCCTTAAGGGCGGAAAGAAGGGCCGCCCCGTCCTCCATGCTCCTCAGGGTGTAGACCCCCTCCTGCTCCACCCCAGGCACGGGAGGGATCACGGGCCTTGCCCCCGTGGCCAGGACCAGGTGGTCAAACCGGTCCTGGAAGGTGCGCCCCTCCTGGTGGCTGTAGACGGTGACGGTGCGGAGGGCGTAGTCCACGTCCACCACCTCGTGCCGGGGATAGACCAGGACCCCCTGCTTCCGGAAAGCCTCCGGGGTGCGGGCCACCAGGGCTTCCAGTTTGGGAATCTCCCCCGAGAGCACATAGGGCAGGCCGCAGGCCCCGTAGGACACCCACCCCGACTTCTCGTAGACCACCACCTCCAGCCCGGGGTTCTCCCGCTTGGCCTTGGCCGCGGCGGAAGCCCCCCCCGCCACGCCCCCCACCACCAAAAGACGCGTACCCATGGGGGTATTCTGCCATACCCCCTGGGGGGCGGATGTCCCTAAAGGGGCAGGGCCTCCACAAAACGGGTCTCCATGGCCTCTATGAACTGGGCCGGGTTCACCTTCTTCCTTTCGGGGTGCTCGTAGTAGGCCTTTTCCGCCTCCTCAAAGTCCTCGTGGGCCACGAACCACAAGAACTCCCGCTCGGAAAGCCAGTAGGCCCCAAGCACCTGGAACCCGAGGGCCCGCCTTAAGGGGACGATGACCCCCAAAAAGACTTCCTGAAAGCCCTCTTTGGCCCCCTCCTTTAGGGTGTAGCGGCGCATCTCTACCCTCATGCCTCCACTTTAAGGCCCCTATAATCGGTAGTATGCGCACGGCCGAGATCCGGGAAGCCTACCTCTCTTTTTTTGAGGAAAAGGGCCACTTGCGCCTGCCCTCCTTCAGCCTGGTGCCGGAGAATGACCCTTCCCTCCTCTTCACCTCCGCGGGGATGGCCCCCCTAAAGCCCTACTTCCTGGGGGAACGCCCCCTCTTCGGGGGCAAGGAGTGGCGGCGGGTCACCACCTGCCAGGAGTGCCTCAGGGTGGGGGACATTGAGAACGTGGGGCGCACCGCAAGGCACAACACCTACTTTGAGATGCTGGGGAACTTCTCCTTCGGGGATTACTTCAAGAAGGAGGCCATCCAGTGGGCCTGGGAGTTCCTCACGGAGCGCCTCAAGCTGGACCCAAACCGCCTCTGGGTCACGGTCTTCCAGGACGACGACGAGGCCTACGCCATCTGGCGGGACCTGGTGGGGGTCCCCGAGGAGCGGATCGGCCGCTTTGGGGAGGAGGAGAACTACTGGCCGGGGGGAGCCATCACCCATGGGCCCAACGGGCCCAGTGGCCCCTGCTCGGAGATCTTTTACGACCGGGGGCCCCTTTTCGGCACGCCGGACGAGACCGGCCCCAACACGGGTAGCGGGGACCGCTTCGTGGAGATCTGGAACCTGGTCTTCACCCAGTACGACCGCCAGGGGCCCATCCCCGGGCCCGGCATTCTGAAGCCCCTCCCCCAAAAGAACATTGACACCGGCATGGGCCTTTACCGCATGGCGGCCATCCTCCAGGACGTGGAGGACTTCTACCGCACGGACACCTTCTTCCCCCTCATTGAGAAGGTGGTGCGCTATAGCGGCCGGCCCTACGAGGGGAAGGCCTCCGTGCCCCACCGGGTCATCGCCGACCACATCCGGGCGGTGGTGGCGGCCCTTTCCGATGGGGTCACCTTCTCCAACACCGGGCGGGGCTATGTGGTGCGCCGTCTCCTCCGCCGGGCCCTACGCTTCGGCTACCTCCTGGGGATGGAGGAGCCCTTCCTCCACCGCCTGGCCCCCTTGGTGGCGGAGCTTCTCGGGGACTTCTACCCGGAGATGCGGGAGCACCTCGAGGCCACGGTGCGCCAGATCCGCCTGGAGGAGGAGCGCTTCCTGGAGACCCTGGAGGGGGGGTTAAAGCGCCTCGAGGCCCTCCTTTCGGGCCTGAAGCCGGGGGAGGTGCTCCCCGGCCGGGAGGCCTTCCGCCTCTACGACACCTACGGCTTCCCCCTGGACCTCACGGTGGAGATCGCCGCGGAAAGGGGCTATGGGGTGGACACCGAGGGCTTCCAAAAGGCCATGGCCGAGCAGCAGGAGCGCTCCCGGGCTTACATGGCCTTTGAGCGGGAGATCTTCAAGCGGGGCGCGGAGGCCCTGGAGGAGCTTTACGCCGAGCGGGGGGCCACGGAGTTTTTGGGCTACACCGCCTTGGAGGGGGAGGGGGAGGTCCTCCTCCTCCTCGCAGGGGGCCAGGCCCTCTCCGAGGCCGGCCCCGGCACGGAGGTGGAGGTGGTGCTGGACCGCACCCCCTTCTACGCGGAAGGGGGCGGGCAGATCGGGGACTTTGGCCTTTTGGAGTGGCAAGGGGGCCGGGCCCGGGTGGAGACCACCCTCAAGACGGAAAAGGGCCTCCACCTCCACCGGGCGCGGGTGGAGGAAGGGGTGTTGCGGGTGGGGGAGAGGGTGCGGGCGGTGGTGGACCCGAGGAGACGGGACACGGAGCGCCACCACACCGCCACCCACCTCCTCCACGCCGCCCTAAGGGCCGTCCTTGGCCCCCACGTGCGCCAGGCGGGGAGCCTGGTGGCCCCGGATCGGCTCCGCTTTGACTTCACCCACCCCGAGGCCCTGAAGGGAGAGGAGCTTGAGGGAATCGAGCTTTTGGTGAACCGCTGGATCATGGCGGACTTCCCCGTGACCTGGCGCTACCTCCCCCTGGAGGAGGCCAAGAAGGAGGGGGCCATGGCCCTCTTCGGGGAGAAGTACGGGGAGGTGGTGCGGGTGGTGAGTGTGGAGGGAAGCCCCTCCAAGGAGCTTTGCGGGGGCACCCACGTGCGCCGCACCGGGGAGATCGGGGCCTTTTTCATCGTGAAGGAGGAGGCGGTCTCCGCGGGGGTGCGCCGGATTGAGGCCGTGGCTGGGGAAGGGGCGGTCCGCTTCGCCCGCGGGGCCTTGAACCGGCTCAGGGCCTTGGCGGAGCGCCTCGAGGTGGGGGAGGGCGCCCTGGAGGAAAGGTTGGAGAAGCTTCTTCTTGAGCTCAAGGCCAAGGAGAAGGAGATCCAGAGCCTAAGGGTCCGGCTGGTGCGGGCCGAGCTCAAGGAGGGGGTGGCCCTCAAGGAGAAGGGGGGCCTCCGGTATGGGGGGGCGGAGCTTCCCGGGCTGGACGTGGCCGCCCTGCGCCAGGCCGCGGACGACCTGGTGGCGAGGGGGGCGGACGTGGCCTTGGTGCTTTCCGAGGGACAGGCGGTGTTGAAGCTTTCCGAGGGCGCGAGGGCGCGGGGCCTCGAGGCGGGCGCCCTCTTCCGGGCCCTCCTGGAGCGGGCGGGGGGCCGGGGGGGCGGGAAGGGCGCCTTGGCCCAGGGGGCGGGGCTGGATGCGGGGAAGGCCTTGCAGGCCTTGGAAGAACTCCTGTAGGCCTGGGGTAAACTGGGGGCATGCTCCTAGGTCTTCTGGCGGTTCTCCTCGCCTGGATCCTCTTCGGCCTCACCCTGGCCCGGTACACCCGGCGCCCTTCCTGGCACAACGCCCTCTACAGCCTCGGCCTCTTCCTCTTCGCCCTGGCGGTTTCCGCCGAGCTCCTGGCCCGGTTCCAGGGGGCTTGGACCCCTGGCCTTTACCGCCTCTGGTACCTCACGGGGGCCATGCACGGCGTGACCTTACTGGGCCTGGGGAGCCTGGCCCTTTTGAACCCCAAGGGGGCCCGGGGGCTTCTCCTCTTCCTTTCCCCCCTCATCCTATACGGGCTTTTCCTGGTTCTCACCGCCCCCCTGGACCTCACCCGCCTGCCCACCCCTTACGCCCCTTCCGGGGCGGCCTTCCCGCCCCCGGGCCTCGCCTCCCCAAGGCTTTGGACCATTCCCTTTAACCTCCTCGGCACCCTCCTCATGGCCGGGGTGGCCCTCTACACCACGGCGCTCTTCTGGTGGAAGAACCCCTTGAGGGCCCAGGGGACGGCCCTGGTCTTCCTCTCCGCCCTGGTCCTGGCCTCCACCAGCACCCTGAACCGCTTTGGGGTGGTGGGCCTGGAGGAGCTGGGCCGGGCCCTCGGGGTGGGCCTCCTCTTCCTGGGGGTGGTCCTGGCCGACCGGAGCGTGGCCTATGCGGGTGGGCGCGCTTGACGTGGGCCGGGCCCGGATTGGCCTCGCGGTGGGGGAGGAGGGGCGGCCCTTCGCCTTCGGCCGGGGGTATCTGGTGCGGCAGGGGTTGGAAAGGGACGTGGAGGCCCTCTTGGATTTCGTGCGGCGGGAGGGCTTGGCTAGGCTCGTGGTGGGCCTCCCCTTGCGCACGGATGGGGGCCTGAGCCAGGAGGCCCAGGGGGTCTTGGCCCTGGTGGAGGCCCTAAAGGCCCGGGGGGTGGAGGTGGTCTTGCTGGACGAGCGGTACACCACCAAGCTGGCCGAGCGCCGCCTCAGGGAGGCCCCAAGGCGCCTAAAGCAGGACAAGGGCAAGCTGGACGAGATGGCCGCGGTGGTGCTCCTGGAGGACTACCTTGCCCGAGGGGCCTAGGGCCTGGCTTTGGCGGGGGCTGGTGGGGCTTTTCCTCACCTTCTTCCTCCTCCTCCTCTACGCCCTGTGGCTTCTTGGCCCCACGGGGAAGGAGGCCACCCTGCGCATCCCCAAGGGGGCCACGGCCCAGGAGGTGGCCCGCCTTCTGGAGGGGGCGGGTCTGGTGCGTTCCGCCTACCCCTTCGCCGCCTACCTGCGCTTTTCCGGGAAGGCAGGGAGGCTGGTCCCCGGGGCCTACCGGCTTAAGGGGGAGGGGGCCTTCCGCCTGGCCCGGGCCCTCACCGGGGGGGTGAAGCCCCTCACCGTCACCCTCACCTTCCCCGAGGGGCTCCGCGCCCAGGACTACGCCCAGCGGCTGGAGGGGGCGGGCCTTCCCGGGGAGGCCTTCTTGGGGCTCGTGGAGGACCCCGGCCCCCTCAAACCCCCCTTTGTGGAGGGGCGGAGCCTCGAGGGCTACCTCTTCCCCGCCACCTACACCTTTGACCACCTCTCCACCCCGGAGGAGCTGGTCCGGGCCATGCTGGAGCGGTTTGAGAAGGAGTTGACCCTCGAGGTGGAAAGGGCCCTTAAGGATCTTGGGCTTTCCGTCCACGCCTGGGTGACCCTGGCCTCCATCGTCCAGCTGGAAGCGGGGGCTGAAGCGGAGATGCCCTACATCGCCGGGGTCTTCCTAAACCGCCTGGAACGGGGCATGCCCCTGCAGGCGGACCCCACCGTGGCCTACGCCCTGAATAAGCCCCTCCCTGCCCTGGACCGGGGGGCGGGTGACTTCGCCGTGGACTCCCCCTACAACACCTACCGCTACCCGGGCCTGCCCCCAGGGCCCATCGCCAACCCCGGCCGGGCGGCCCTCCAGGCGGTCCTAAACCCCAAGCGCCAGGACGAACAAGGCCGCCCCTACCTCTACTTCTTCCACGCCAGGGGGCGGATCTTCCTCAACGCCGACTTTGAGGGCCACCTCCAGGACCTGGCCCGCCACCGCTAGGGGGCGCTTAAGTACCCCGCCGAAGCTTTCGCTTCGGCGGGGGCCCCAGAAGGGGGGACTAGACCGCCTTGTCTCCGAGCCCCATGAGGATTTTTCAAGGCCGAGGCGCCTAGTCTTCGGAGCGGAGAAGCCGAAGCTGGGCGTAGGCGAAGAGGAGGGTGAGGAGGAGGATGACCACGGTGACCGCCGCGGCGTAGCCCAGGCGGAAGTTCTCAAACCCCGCCTCGTACAGGTAGTAGCCCAGGACCCGGGTGGCCCCGAAGGGCCCCCCCCGGGTGAGGAGGAAGACGGCGCTATAGGACTGGAGGGCGAGGACCGTCCCCACCACCACCAGAAAGGCCAGGGCGGGCCTTAGGAGGGGAAGGGTGACGTAGCGGAAGGCCTCCCAGGGCCCCGCCCCGTCCACATAGGCCGCTTCCAGGAGGGTTTTGGGGATGGCCTTGAGCCGGGCGGAGGCCACCAGGACCCCGTACCCCAGGTGCCGCCACAGGGTGAAGAGGACCACCACCGCCAGGGCCCAGAACCCGTCCCGGTCCCAAGGGGGGATGGGGAGGAACTGGGCCAAGGCCCCGTACTCTGGGGTGAAGAGGGTGTACCAGCTTAAGGAGGCCCCCCCCAGGGTGACGATCCCCGGCAGGAAGAGAAGGCTTTTGGCCAGGCGCTCGTAGCGCGCCCCCTCCAGGGCCAGGGCCAGGGCCACGGAAAGCACCAGGAAGAGGGGGAGGGCCAGGAGCATGAACTTCAGGGTGACCCAGAGGCTGCCCCAGAAGGCCGGGTCCTGGAGGAGGTGGGCGTAGTTCTTAAGCCCTACGGGCTTGGGCTCGGAAAGCCCCGACCACTCCCAAGTGGAGAAGCGCAGGACGTCCAGGAAGGGGTAAAGGACGAAAAGCCCCAGGGTCCCTAAGGCGGGGAGGGAGAAGAGGAAGAGGGGAAGGCGCTTCCCGGCGCGGCCCAGTCCTTTAGCCATGGGCTAGAAGAGGTAGAGGAGGCTTAGGCGGAAGGGGTAGCGGTCGGAAAGGGCGACCTCCAGGGCCAAAGGCTCCAGGTAGAACCTAAGCCCGAGGCCGTAGACCAGGTGAAGCCCCCCCTGGTACCCAAGCCCCAGCCGGGCGGAAAGGGCCCCGCCGGGGAGCTCCAGGCTGAAGAGGGGCCCCAGGTGGACCCCGAAGGGGTAGCGGAGGTCCAGGCCAAGCCCTAAGGAGGCGTAGAGGCCTTCCACCACCAGCCCCGGGAAGAGGTTGGCCTTGAAGAGGGCCTCCCCTTCCGGGCTTGGGTCTAAGAGGGCCTCGAGGTCCAGCCCCGTGTCCAGGCCTAGGGGGCTGAAGGGCAGGAGCACCCCCCCCTGGAGGTAGACCCCCCGGTCCGGGGCGTACCCGAGGCCGAAGGCGGTTTCCGGGTAGGCGGGGGTCTGGGCCAAGGCCAAGGCGAGGAGGAGGAGGGCACCGAAGAGCCGCTTCATATCCCCTCCATCCTACCAGAGGCCGTACAATGCCCCCATGGTGCCCTTTTCGCTTGAGGCCGCCACGGGGCTTCGCCCCTTAAGGGAACTCCCCCTCCTCGTCCTGGTGGGCCTCACCGGGGTAGGGAAGAGCACCCTGGTGGAGGCCTTGGGCTTTCCCCGCCTGCCGGACCGGCGGGAGCTGGTGGACCTTTACGTCCTCCCCCGGTATGGGGCAAGACCTCCCCTCCCCCGGGAGGAGCGCTTCCGCCTCACCCGGCGCTTCCTCGAGGAATTCCCAGGTGGGGTGGCCCAGGTCCTGGCCCAGGGGTACGCCCCCCCCACCTGGCCCCTCCTCTTTGACGGCCTAAGGGGGGAAAGGGAGGTGGCCTACGCCCTAGAGGCCCTGCCCAAGGCCCGGTTCGTCCTCCTCCACGCCCGGGAGGCCACCCGCCTAAAGCGCCTCCTCGCCCGAAAGGATGCCTTTGACCGGGTGGGGCTTGCCCCCGAGGAGGCCGAGCGCCTGAGGGCCCTCGCCGAAGGGGTCCTCACCCCAGAGGAGCTGGAGGAGGCCCTGGCCCTCGCCCCCCTGGAGGAGGTCTTGGCCAAGCTCAAGATCGTGGCCGAGGAGAAGCGTAACTACGACCCCGAAGGCCCCCTTCGCCTTCTTGAGGGCCACCCCCGGGCCCTCATCCTGGACACGGAACGCCTCCGCCTCGAGGAGGAGGTCCAGCGGGTGCGGGCCTTTTTTGGGCTTTAGACGCCGAAGCCGTCCGCCCTTTGCTTCTCCACCGGCAGCCCCGTGCCCCCGTGGAAGGCCTCCACCTCCTCCAGAAAGCGGCGGAAGAGGTAAAGGGCATCGTGGGGGCCGGGGGCGGCCTCGGGGTGGTACTGCACGGAGAAGACGGGGTAGCGCACGTGGGTCATGCCCTCCAGGGTCCCGTCGTTCAGGTTCACGTGGGTGGGCTTGAAGTCCTTTAGGGAGTCGATGTCCACCGCGTAGCCGTGGTTTTGGCTGGTGATCTCCACCTTGCCCGTCTGCAGGTTCTTCACCGGGTGGTTGGCCCCCCGGTGGCCGAACTTCATCTTGTAGGTGCGCCCCCCCGCGGCCAGGGCCAAAAGCTGGTGCCCCAGGCAGATGCCGAAGGTGGGGAGAAGCCCCATGAGCTTCCAGATGGTCTCGTGGGCGTAGCGGGGCATGGAGGGGTCCCCAGGGCCGTTGGAGATGAGAAGGCCGTGGGGTTCCAGGGCCATGATCTGGCTGGCTGGGGTCTTGCCCGGCACCACGATGATCTCAAAGCCCAAGGCGGCCAGGTTCTCCACGATGGCGTGCTTGATGCCGAAGTCCATGACCACGAGGCGCCGCCCGGTCTTCAGGGTGGGCCAGGCGTAGGGGAGGGGGGTGGTGACCTCGGGGGTCATGTCCCGTCCGTCGATGTCCCGCCAGGCCCGGGCCTCCTCCTGTAGCGTTTTAAGCTCCTCCTCCGTGAAGGCGTGGTCGGGGGCGCCATAGAGGCTGGCGTGGGCGATGACCCCCTTCAGGACCCCCCCTTCCCGGATCTTCCGCACCAAGGCCCGGGTGTCTATGCCCTCCAGGCCCACCACCCCGTAGAACTCCATGAACTCCTTCAGGGTCTGCTGGGCGCGGGGGCTCGAGGCCACCCGGCTGAACTCCTTGGCCACGAAGCCCCGCACCCAGGGGCGGTTGGACTGCATATCGTAAACGTTCACCCCGTAGTTCCCCTGGTGGGGGTAGGTCATGACCACGATCTGCCCGTGGTAGCTGGGGTCGGTCATGATCTCCTGGTAGCCCGTCTGGGCGGTGTTGAAGACCACCTCCCCCACCGTCTTCCCCGGGGCCCCGAAGGCGTAGCCGTGGTAGACGGTGCCGTCTTCCAGCACCAAAACCGCGCGCTCCTTTGGTCCTGCCATTCTGCCTCCGTCAAGCCTCCCCATGGATGCCCACGGGCTTAAGGGCGATTTCCCCGCACGCTTGCCCCGAAGGAAGCCCCAGGACCTCCCCATAGGAGGGCCCCTCGTCTTCTAAAAGCCCGTGCCCTGCCCGGGCCATGGCCTCCTGGGGGCGGGTAAGGGGGCCCATCCCGTCCATTCTAGAAGGCGGTCTCCTTTGGGTAAAGCGCCTTCACCACCGCAATCTCCCGGCAGTTCTCGTAAAAGGGGCAGGCGTTGCACTCGCTCCACACCTTGGGGGGGAGGGCTTCCCGGGTGGTGACCTGGTAGCCGAGGTTGCGGAAGAAGCCCACCTGTAGCGTCCAGGCGAAGACCCGGGGCAGGCCCAGGTCCCGGGCCTCCCGCTCCGCCGCCAAAACCAACCAGCGCCCCAGGCCCTCCCCCTGCCTTTCCGGGTGGACGGCGAGGCCCCGGATCTCCGCGAGGTCGCGCCAGAGGACGTGCAGGGCCCCCGTGCCCACGATGTGGCCGTCCTCGTCCTCCAGGACGAAGAAGTCGCGGATGTTCTCGTAGAGGTGGCTGTGGCTCCGGACCAGCATCAGGCCCTTCTCCGCCCAGTAGCGGATGAGCCAGTAGATGGCGTCCACATCGGAAAGCCGGGCCTTCCTCAGCTCCACCCCCGCCCCCCGCCGCACCGCGGGGAGGGGGGTTGCCTGGGGTAGGGGGTTCAGTTCAAGCTCCTTCAAGCCCCACCTCCTTCTTGGCCTCCAAGACCCGTTCCCGCACCGCCTCCGGGGCTGTGCCCCCGTAGGACCTTCGCCGGTGGATGGCGGTCTCCAGCCGGAGGAGGGGGAGGGCGTCCTCGGCGAAGAGGGGGTGGTGGGCCTTTAGCTCCTCCAGGCCGAGGGCCTTTAGGGGGCGCCCCTCCTCGGAGAGCTTCCGCACCAGCCGCCCCACCACGTGGTGGGCCTCGCGGAAGGGGAGACCCTTTTCCGCCAGGTAGTCCGCAAGCTCCGTGGCCAGGGCGTACCCCTCCTCCGCCGCTTGCCACATGCGGGTCCGGTTCCACTTAAGCCCGGGAAGGAGGCTTTTCAGGAGCCTCAGGCTATCCCGGTAGGTGGCAAGGGCATCCAGAAGGGGTTCCTTGTCCTCCTGGAGGTCTTTGTTGTAGGCCAGGGGAAGCCCCTTCACCACCGTGGAGAGGGCCACCAGGGCCCCTAGGACCCTCCCCGCCTTGGCCCGGATGAGCTCCAGGATGTCCGGGTTCTTCTTCTGGGGCATGATGGAAGACCCGGTAGCAAAGGCGTCGGGGATTTCCACGAAGGCGAACTCCTCGGTGCTATAGAGGATGAGCTCTTCCGCCAGGCGCGAAAGGTGGAGCTGGCCGATGTTGAGGGCGGAAAGGACCTCCAAGGCGAAGTCCCGGGAGGCCACCGCGTCCAGGGAGTTGCGCATGGGGGCGCGGAAGCCCAGCTCCCGGGCGGTGAAGTGTCGGTCTATGGGGAAGCCCGTTCCCGAAAGGGCCGCGGCCCCCAAGGGGCTCTCGTTCAGCCTTTCCCGTGCATCCCTTAGCCGCCCCTCGTCCCGGCGGAGCATCTCGTAGTAGGCCAAAAGCCAGTGGGAAAGGAGGATGGGCTGGGCCCGCTGGAGGTGGGTGTAGCCGGGAAGGACGTGGAGGGGCTCCAGGTGCCGCTCCGCCTCGGCCACCAGGACCCGCCTCAGGGCCAGGACCTCTTCTAAGAGTTCGTCCAGGGCGCTTCGGAGGAAGAGCCTGAGGTCCGTGGCCACCTGGTCGTTGCGGCTCCGGGCGGTGTGGAGCTTGCCCCCCGGGGGGCCGATGAGCTCCGTGAGGCGGGCCTCGAGGTTCATGTGCACGTCTTCCAGCTCCTCCCGCCAGGGGAAGGTGCCCTCCTCAATCTCCTCCTCAATCCGCTCCAGCCCCTGGAGGATGGCCCTAAGCTCCTCCTCCGAAAGGAGGCCCACCTTCTGGAGCATGCGGGCGTGCACTCGGTTTTGGAAAAGGTCTTGCCGCCAAAAGGCCCGGTCAAAGGGGAGGGAGGCGTTGAACCGGGCCGCGAGGGCGTCCGGTCCCTCGCTAAAGCGGCCGCCCCAGGTCCTATGCGCCATGCCCTTGGCCCTCCACCAAGGCCCTGACCCTTAGGCGCAGGGCCTGGATCTTGATGAAGCCCTCCGCGTCCTTCTGGTCGTAGCCCCCCGCCTCGTCAAAGGAGACCAAGTCCTTGCGGTAGAGGCTCTTTCCCGCCTTCCGGCCCACCACGTAGGCGTTCCCCTTGTAGAGCTTGAGCCGGGCCACCCCGGTTGCCCCCTTGGCGATGTGGTCAAAGTAGGCCTGGAGGGCCTCCCGCTCGGGGGCGAACCAGAAGCCGTAGTAGACGAGCTCCGCGTACTTGGGGGCCAGCATATCCCGCTGGTGGAGGACCTCCCGGTCCAGGGTGAGGCTTTCCACCGCCCGGCGGGCGTGGTAAAGGAGGGTGCCCCCCGGGGTCTCGTAGACCCCGCGGGACTTCATGCCCACAAAGCGGTTTTCCACCAGGTCCACCCGCCCCACCCCGTGCCGGCCACCGATCTCGTTGAGCCTGGCCAGGAGGGCTGCTGGGGAGAGCCTTTCCCCGTTCACCGCCACCGGGTCCCCCTCCTCAAACTCGATCTCCACGTACTCGGGCTCCTCGGGAGCCTCCTCGGGGTCTCGGGTCATGCGGAACATGCCCTTGGGGGGCTCGGCCCAGGGGTCTTCCAGAACGCCCCCCTCGTAGGAGATGTGGAGGAGGTTGGCGTCCATGGAGTAGGGCTTTTCCTGGGTCACAGGCACGGGGATGCCGTGGGCCTGTGCGTAGGCGATCATCTCCTGCCGCCCCTGGAAGCTCCACTCCCGCCAAGGGGCGATGACCCGGATATGGGGCTTCAGGGCGTAGGCGGTGAGCTCAAAGCGCACCTGGTCGTTCCCCTTGCCCGTGGCCCCGTGGGCGATGGCCTCCGCCCCCTCCTCCTCCGCGATCCTCACCAGGTGCTTGGCGATGAGGGGCCGGGCGATGGCGGTGCCCAGGAGGTAGTAGCCCTCGTACACCGCCCCCGCGCGCATCATGGGGAAGACGAAGTCCCGCACGAACTCTTCCCGTAGGTCCAGGGCGATGGCCTTGGAAGCCCCGGTCCTTAAGGCCTTGAGGCGGGCCTCCTCCACCTCCTCCCCCTGGCCGATGTCCGCGGTGAAGGCGATGACCTCGGCCCCATAGGTCTCCTTCAGCCACTTCAAGATGATGCTGGTGTCCAGCCCGCCGGAGTATGCCAGGACGATCTTCATGCCGACCCCATTCTAGCCCCTCGAGGGGGCGTGCATAAGTATACGCTTTTTTCGCATCAAAAACAAGAGCCTGTAGTTGGCCAGCACATTTGAGACTCTGTGGGGACCCCCTCCTCCTTGAGCTTAGCCAGGAACTCCAAGGGCGCAAGACCCCCCAAAGCCCGGTGCAGCCTCCGCCCGTTGTAGTAGTCCAAATACGCATCCAACTCCCGCTGAAGCCCCTCAATCCCAGAAGGCAGAGGACGCGTGTAAAACTCGTCCCGAAACGCCCGCTGCATGCGCTCCACATGCCCATTCAACTTGGGACTCCGCGGAGGAAGCTCAAACAACCGGATGCCCAAACCCCTACAGGCCTCCTCAAACTCCGCCATAAACTCGCTACCCCCATCCACCTGCACCGCCCGGATGGGAAACGGAC
>NZ_JBBIMD010000017.1:0-36374 GCF_037444525.1 Thermus sp.
GTCCGTTTCCCATCCGGGCGGTGCAGGTGGATGGGGGTAGCGAGTTTATGGCGGAGTTTGAGGAGGCCTGTAGGGGTTTGGGCATCCGGTTGTTTGAGCTTCCTCCGCGGAGTCCCAAGTTGAATGGGCATGTGGAGCGCATGCAGCGGGCGTTTCGGGACGAGTTTTACACGCGTCCTCTGCCTTCTGGGATTGAGGGGCTTCAGCGGGAGTTGGATGCGTATTTGGACTACTACAACGGGCGGAGGCTGCACCGGGCTTTGGGGGGTCTTGCGCCCTTGGAGTTCCTGGCTAAGCTCAAGGAGGAGGGGGTCCCCACAGAGTCTCAAATGTGCTGGCCAACTACACACCTAGGCGGCGGATCTCCTCAATGAAGCGCTCCACCGAGTCAAACTCCCGGTAGACGGAGGCGAAGCGGATGTAGGCCACCTGGTCCAGCTCCCTGAGGAAGGCCATGGCCTTGAGGCCGATCTCCTCCGAGGAGATCTCGGGGCCCGGGACCTGGTCCTCAAAGGTGTAGGCGAAGCGCTTCAGGGCCTCGAGGTCCACGGGCCTCTTCTCGCAGGCGAGGAGGAGCCCCCTTAAGAGCTTGTCCGGGTTGAAGGGTTCCCTTCTCCCATCCCGCTTCACCACCATGAGGGGCTCCAGCTGGGTCCTCTCGTAGGTGGTGAAGCGGCGCTCGCAGGCGGGGCACTCCCGCCTCCTGCGGATGGCCGCCCCTTCGTCGGAGGGCCTGGAGTCCACCACCCGGGTGTCGGGATGGCCGCAGTAGGGGCACTTCACGGCACCTCCCGGTAGAGCTCGTAAAGCTCGAGGGGCATGGGGGGCTCGGGGAGCTGGACGGAGAGGAGGGCCCCCCGGATGCCCTCGGAGACCATGGACCCAAGGCCCAAGGCCGCCCGCACCAGGGGCTGGTCGTGCTCTTCGGAGACCGGGTCCCGGGAGGGGACCACCCCGTTCACCCGCACCCCGGGGAAGGTGCGGGTGGCCCCCTCAATGAGCCCTTCCACCGCCTTGCGCACCGAGAGGGTGTGGGGCTCCAGGCGGGCCTCTGGAGGGAGGACGATGGTCACGAACCCCCCGCCCGCCAGGTGCCTTAGGCCCTGCTGGAGGACGTAGAGGCTGGACTTCACGTCCTGGCTCATGAGGTCGTACCACTCGCTTTCCAAAAGCTCCACAAAGGGGGTTTTGCTCTCCGCGGTGGTCACATGGACGATCCCATCCAGAAGGCCAAAGAGCTCTTCCACCTTCTCAAAGGTGCTGGTCACGTCCAAGACCACGCTCATGTCCCCCCGGATGGGGATGGCCGTGGCCCCCAGGGCCTCCACCTCCGAGGCCACGGCGGTGGCCAGCTCCACGTCGGGGTCCACGGCGATGACCGTGGCCCCGTTACGGCCGTAGCCGTGGGCGATGGCCCGGCCGAAGCCCCGGCCTGCGCCGGTGACCATGACGATCCGCCCCTCGAGGCCCAAGAGATCCCGTGACATCAGGCCCATTGTACGGGAAAATAGGGGTATGGCCCGCATCCGGGTGGCGGAAGGAGATATCACCGCGTTTGAGGGGGATGCCCTCGTGAACGCGGCCAACAACTGGCTCAAGCTGGGCGCTGGGGTGGCGGGGGCCATCCTCCGGAAGGGAGGGGCCTCCATTCAGGAGGAGTGCGACCGGATAGGCCCCATCCGCGTGGGGGAGGCCGCGGTCACGGGGGCGGGGAACCTGGGGGTGCGCTACGTGATCCACGCCGCCGTCTTGGGGGATGAGCCCGCCAGCTTGGACACCGTGCGCCGGGCCACGAGGAGCGCCCTGGAGAAGGCGGTGGAGCTCGGCCTAAAGACCGTGGCCTTTCCCCTCCTCGGCACCGGGGTGGGGGGGCTTCCCGTGGAGGCCGTGGCCCGGGTCATGGTGGAGGAGATCAAAAGGGCTCCGGACACCCTGGAGGTCACCCTCTATGGGTACCGGAAGGAGGACGCGGAGGCCATCCGCAGGGCCCTTTAGGGGGTTCCCGTTCCCTCCTTGGTCGCCGGGGCTTGGGGCGGGAAATACCCCTCCTTGAGCCTCTCCAGGTCCTTGGGACCCACCTCTTTGTCCCCGTCCAGGTCCCCGGGGAGGTTTTCCCCCTTCTTCCCCCAGTTCTGGGCCAGCTTCAGGAGGTCCTCAAACCGCCCTTTGCGGGGGAGGGGCTGGCCCATGGGCTTCCCCTCCTTGTCGTAGAAGACCACCTTGGGGGTGAGCCTGGGGGTGAGGGGCTTTTCGGCGCTTAGGAGGAGGCGGAAGACCTCCTGGTCCTTAAGAGGCTTGGGGAAGGCCATGTCCAGCCGGAGGAGGCGCTTTTCCCCGTCGTAGTCCAGGAGGTAGGCGGGGCTTAGGGTCTTCAGGGTCTCTAGGCTTGGGGTAAGGTCGGGGAGGGGAAGCTCCAGCTGGAAGCCCAAAGCCTCCCGGGCCTCGAGGCGGGCCAGGAGGAGGAAGGGCCCCTCCACCTGGGCGGGGGGGAAGACCAGGGCGAGCCTGGGGGGCGGGGGGTCCCCCACGGTGAGGGTGAGTTTCTGGGCGTGGCTGTTTTTGGCCGCGTCTTCCACGGTGAGGATCAGGGGGAACTGCCCCTTCTCCTTGGGGGTGCCGGAAAGCCTTCCTCCCTGGAAGGCGAGGCCCTCGGGGAGCTTGCCCTCGAGGCTAAAGGCATAGGGCCGAACCCCCCCTTCCGCGCTGAAGGCGAAGCTGTAGGCCTCCCCTAGATAGGCCGGGGGGAGGGTGGAGGCGGTAATCCTTAGCGCCTCCGTTCCTCCAAGGTCCTGGGTGCCGCAGGCGGCGAGGAGGAGAAGAGGCCAGAGCTTGCGCATATGAGGTCAGTGTAGCCGGTATAGTTGAGGGCATGGTGAAGCCGGACTGGTGGATCCGGGAGATGGCGAGGAAAGGCATGATTGAGCCCTTTGAGGAAAGGCTCGTGCGGGAAGGGGTCATCAGCTATGGGCTATCCAGCTTCGGCTACGACCTAAGGGCGAGCCGGGAGTGGCGCATCTTCACCAACGTCTTCTCCACGGTGGTGGACCCCAAGGCCTTTGACGAGCGGAGCTTTGTGGAGTACGAGGGGGACGAGGTCATCATCCCCCCGAACTCCTTCGCCCTCACAAGGAGCGTGGAGTACATCCGCATGCCGGAAAACGTCATCGCCATCGCCCTCGGCAAGAGCACCTACGCCCGGTGCGGCATCGTGGCCAACGTGACCCCCCTAGAGCCCGGCTGGGAGGGGCACGTGACCCTGGAGATCTCCAACACCACCCCCCTCCCCGCCAAGGTGTACGCGGGGGAGGGCATCGTCCAGCTCCTCTTCCTGGAAGGCCCAAGGCCCGAGGTCACCTACCGGGACCGGAAGGGGAAATACCAGGGCCAGCGGGGGATCACCCTGCCTCGGGTGTAGCCATGCCCTACCTCCTCTTCCTCCTTGCCTTTTTCCTTTCCGCGTGCAAAGGTGAGGCCATGCGGCCCCTGCCTTACCTTTCGGAAAGGCCCATTAGGAGTTTCAAGGCCCCCGAGCCCGTTTTGGAGCCGGGGAAGGACTACTTCGCCCGCCTAAAGACCACCAAGGGGGAGGTCCTCATAGACCTCCTGGAGAAGGAGGCCCCCAACACGGTGAACTCCTTTGTCTTCCTGGCCCTCCACCGCTACTTTGAGGGGGTGGACTGGCACCGGGTCATCCCGGGCTTCGTGGCCCAGACCGGGGACCCCACGGGCACCGGCCGGGGCGGGCCCGGCTACACCTTCGGGCTGGAGATCGTTCCGGGGTTGGGCTTTGACCGGGAGGGGGTGGTGGGCATGGCCCGCACCCAGGACCCCAACTCCAACGGGAGCCAGTTCTTCATCACCCTAGGCCCCGCCCCCCACCTCACGGGGGCCTACACGGTCTTCGGCCGGGTGGTGGAGGGCATGGAGGTGGTTAGGCGCCTCGCCCCCACGGAAGGCCCTGGGGCTGGGGGAGGGCGGGACCGGATCCTTTCCGTGGAGATCCTGGTCAAGGAATGATCCCCGAGGGCACCCGCTTCCTCCTGCCCCCTGAGGCCCGCTATCGGGCCGAGGTCATGGACCGCCTCCAGGCCCTCTTCGCCCGCTATGGGTACGAGCGGGTGGAGCTTCCCGCCTTGGAGCTTTACGACCCTGCCCACCCCCTGGCGGAGCGGGCCTTTAAGCTGGTGGACAAGACCGGGGAGGTTTTGGCCTTAAGGAGCGAGTTCACCACCGCCTTGGCCCGGCTCCTTAAGGTCCACCCCCGGCCCGGGGTGGTGCGCTACCAGTACGCGGGGACCCTTTGGCTTAGGGAGGCGGACGCGGAGCTTGGGCGCTATAGGGAGTACACCCAGGTGGGCCTCGAGCTCATCGGGGCCACGGGGCCCCTCGCGGACGCGGAGGTCCTGCACCTGGCCCTGGAGGCCCTGGAGGCCTTGGGGGTGGAGGCCGTCCTCGAGGTGGGCCTCCCCGCCCTGGTGGGGGAGGTGCTCCGGGCCTCCGGCCTGCCTCAAAGGGCTAGGGAAGCCCTGCAGCGGGCCGTCCACCGCAAGAACCTCCCCGAGCTTGCCGAGCTCCTCTCCGCCCATCCCGTGCCCCTTGCGGTCCGGGAGGCCCTCCTCGCCCTTCCCGACCTCTACGGGGGGCGGGAGGTGCTGGAGGAGGCGAGGCGCCTCCCCCTTCCCCCCAGGGCCCAAGCCGCCCTGGAGGGGCTGGAAAAGACCCTGGAGCTTTTGGATCGCCCCGTCCTTCTAGACCTCGGGATGGCCCGGCGGTTTGAGTACTACTCGGGCATCTTCTTCCGGGCCTACGCCCCGGGCTTCGGCCTGCCCCTCCTTGGGGGTGGGCGGTACGACGGGGCCCTCCTTCCCATGGCCGCGGGCTTCGCTTTGGGGGTAGAAAGGCTTTTGGAGGCCCTCCGCCCAAGCCCAAAGGAGGCCCCCCCGGAGGTCTTGGCCCTGGACCTGAAGGCCCTCCGCCTTTTCGCCCGGGAGAAGCGGGTGGAGCTCTTCCACGGGGAAGACCCCCTGGCCTACGCCCGGGCCCGGGGCATCCCCTATCTGGCAGAAGGGGAGAGGATCTGGAGGGTGGAATGAGGCGCTTTCTCCTCACCGTGGCCCTGCCCAAGGGGCGGATCTTCCAGGAGGCCTACGAGGCCTTGAAGGGGGCGGGCCTTCCCCTTCCCCCCCTAGGGGAGGCCCGGGCCCTCCTCCACGGGGAGGAGGGTGGGGTGGGGCTTTTGGAGCTCAGGAACAAGGATGTGCCGGTCTACGTGGACCTGGGCATCGCTGAGGTGGGGGTGGTGGGGAAGGACATCCTCCTGGAGTCTGGACGGGACCTCTATGAGCCCGTGGACCTGGGTTTTGGGGCCTGCCGGCTCTCCCTCATCCGCCGCCCGGGGGACACAGGTCCCATCCGCCGCATTGCCACCAAGTACCCCGCCTTCACCGCCCGGTGGCTCAAGGAACGGGGTTGGGCCGCGGACATCGTGGAGCTTTCCGGCAACATTGAGCTTGCCGCGGTCACGGGCCTGGCGGATGCGGTGGTGGATGTGGTCCAGACCGGGGCCACCCTGAGGGCGGCGGGCCTTATAGAAGTGGAGGTTCTGGCCCACTCCACCGCCCGGCTCGTGGTGAACCGGCAGGCCCTCAAGCTCAAGCGGGACCTCTTGAAGCCCCTCATCGCTAAACTGAGGAACCGTGACCGAGGCCCGTAGGCGGCGCATAGAGGAGGTCCTCGGGCGCAGGCAGCCCGACCTCACGGTGCTTTTGGAAAACGTCCACAAGCCCCACAACCTCTCGGCCATCCTGCGCACCTGCGACGCGGTGGGCGTCCTCGAGGCCCACGCGGTGAACCCCACGGGGGGCGTGCCCACCTACAACGAGACCAGCGGGGGGAGCCACAAGTGGGTCTACCTCCGGGTCCACCCCGACACCCCCTCGGCCTTCGCCCACCTGAAGGCCCAGGGCTTTAGGGTCTACGCCACCGCCCTTAAGGAGGGGGCCCTGGACTACCGGGAGGTGGACTACACCCAGCCCGTGGCCGTGGTCTTTGGGGCGGAGAAGTGGGGGGTTTCGGAGGAGGCCTTGGCCCTGGCGGACGGGCACCTTTACATCCCCATGCTGGGCATGGTGCAGAGCCTAAACGTCTCCGTGGCCGCGGCGGTGATCCTCTTTGAGGCCCAAAGGCAAAGGCTCAAGGCGGGGCTCTATGGCAAGCCCCGCCTTTCCCCGGAGCTTTACAGGAAGGTCCTGGAGGACTGGCTTAGGAAGTGAGGAGGGCCTCCTCCTCCAAAAGCTCTTCTAGCCCCTTGGCCTTGACAGCGAGGACGGAAACCAGCACCTGGAGTTCCCCCCAAAGCTCCTCGTCCTCTGGGTTGGCCTCCGCCTTACGCCAAAGGGTACGGAAGGCCTCCGCGGCCTCGTCCAGCTCCGCAAGGAGGACCTTTAGCACCTCCTTGAGGTGCTCCTTTCTTATGGACTTCCGGGCAGATTGGCCCATGGCTAGTCCTCCTTTCCCATTCTCCGCAAAAGCCGCCGCACCCGGATCTGGTACGCCTCAATCTCCTTTTCCCAGTAGCGAATGAGCTCCCATCGGGGTGAAGGTTTCAGCAGTTCGGCCTCTATCTTGGCCTGGTGTTCCCGGATGCGCGCTTGGTAGCTGGCGATGCTTTTCCATAGGCGCTTACTGCCCATTCACGTAGGTGAGCCACCCTTCGTACTCCGGCCTCAGGCCCCGGGCGGCCTCGAGGTACACCTCCCGGAGCTTCAGGGCAACGGGCCCGGCGGTGCCCGAGCCGATGGGCCGCCAGTCAATCATGGACACGGGGGTGACCTCCGCGGCGGTGCCGGTCATGAAGACTTCGTCCGCCATGTAGAGCTGGTCCCGGGTGGCCCGCACCACCTGGACCTCGTAGCCCAGGTCCCGGGCGATGCGGATCACGGAGTCCCGGGTGATGCCCTCCAGGTTCACGGAGTGCTCCAGGGCGTAGACCACCCCGTCCCGCACGAAGAAGAGGTTCTCCCCGCTTCCTTCTGCCACATAGCCCTCTTCGTCCAGCAACAGGGCCTCATCCGCCCCCGCGGCCACAGCCTCCATCTTGGCCAGGGCGGAGTTCACGTAGTTGCCCCCGATCTTGGCCTTGCCGGGGAGGACGTTGGCGGGGAAGCGGGCCCAGGAGCTGGTGATGAGCTTGGCCCCCTTGCGCACCGCCTCCTCCCCCAGGTAGGTCCCCCACTCCCAGGCGGCCACCATGACCTCCGCGGGGTTGTTGGGAAGGGGATTCACCCCCAGGGCCTTGGCCCCCATCCAGGCCAGGGGGCGGATATAGCAGCTCTTGTAGCCGTTTTGCCGCACCACCTCCTTGATGGCCTCCTCCAGCTCCTCGGGGGTGTAGGGGATCTCCATGCGGAGCACCTTGGCGGAGTGGAAAAAGCGCCTGATGTGCTCCTTCAGGCGGAAGACGGCCGGCCCCTTGGGGGTCTCGTAGGCGCGGATCCCCTCAAAGACGCTGGTCCCGTAGTGGAGGGCGTGGGAGAGGACGCTCACCTTGGCCTCCTCCTGGGGCACCAGGCGGCCGTTCATCCAGATGAGCCCGGCTTTGATCTGCACGTCCCCGCCCTTGGCTTCCGGCTTGACCATGGCGAACCTCCGGCCCTCATCATAGCGCTTTTTTACCCCCTGGCCTCGAGGCGTAAGGCCTCCGCCAGGGCCCCCGCCTCCTCCCCTAGGGCCAGGGCCAAGGGTCTTTTCAGGGCCCCGGAGCGCACCACCAGGTGGATCGTACGCCCGGCCCCCGGAGGGGCTAGGGGCCTTAGGTGCCGCCGTTTCTCCCGAGGTAGGGTCCAAAGGGCCACCTCCGGTAGGAGGGTAAGCCCCCCCACCTCCTCCACCAAGCGGACCAGGGTCTCCAGGTCCCCGCTTTGGAACTCCACCTTCCGGTTCCCCAGGCTCGGACGGCAGGCGGCGAGGACCTGCTCCCGGAAGCAGTGCCCCTCCGCCAGGATCCAGGTGTCCTCCAGGGGGATCTCCAGGGGATGGAGGGCCTCTTGGGCGTAGAGGGGGTGGTGGGGGGAGAGGTAGGCCAAAAAGGCTTCCTGGAAGAGGGGGTGGGTTTCCAGCCCTGGGGCCTGTTCCTCCGTGCCGATGAGCCCCGCGTCCAACCGCCCTTCCAGGAGGCCCTCGAGGATGCCCGGCGTGAGCTCTTCCCGCACGGAAAGCTCCAGGCCAGGGAAGCGGGCCCTTAGCCGGGGGAGGAGGCGGGGGAGGAGGTAGGGTCCTAGGGTGGGGATGACGCCCAGCCGGAAAGGCCCCTGGAACAGCTCCTCCTCCCCCCGGGCCAGGGCCTTGAGCCTTTCCACCTCCTCCAGGACCCGGCGGGCCTGGGCCACCACCTTGCGGCCCATCTCCGTGGGCTCCAGGGGCCTTTTGCTCCGGTCAAAGAGGACCACCCCGAGCTCCTCCTCGAGGCGCCGGATCTGGATGCTTAGGGCCGGTTGGGTCAAAAACACCCGCTCCGCGGCTCGGGTGAAGTGGCGTTCCTCGTCCAGGGCCACCAGGTAGCGCAGCTGGTCCAAGGTCATAAGTCTATTTTATGATGTGAGTATCAAAAATCTATTGGACTTATGATCTAGGCCCGACCTACCCTAGGGACGGTCCGGAGATCCTCCGGGCCAGGAAGTGAGAGGATGTTCCTGAGGATAGACCGGTTGCAGATTGAACTCCCTATGCCCAAGGAGCAGGACCCCAACGCCGCCGCCGCGGTGCAGGCCCTCTTGGGCGGGCGGTTTGGGGAGATGTCCACCCTGATGAACTACATGTACCAGTCCTTCAACTTCCGGGGGAAGAAGGCCCTCAAGCCCTACTACGACCTCATCGCCAACATCGCCACGGAGGAGCTTGGGCACATTGAGCTCGTGGCCGCCACCGTCAACGCCCTTCTGGCCAAGAACCCCAGGAAGGACCAGGAGGAAGGGGTGGACCCCGTGGCCGCGCCCCTAGGCTTCGCCAAGGACGTCCGAAACGCGGCCCACTTCATCGCCGGCGGGGCCAACAGCCTGGTCATGGGGGCCATGGGGGAGCACTGGCACGGGGAGTATGTCTTCACCAGCGGCAACCTCATCCTGGACCTCCTCCACAACTTCTTCCTAGAGGTGGCCGCCCGCACCCACAAGCTCCGGGTCTACGAGATGACGGACAACCCCGTGGCCCGGGAGATGATCGGCTACCTGTTGGTGCGGGGCGGGGTGCACGCTGCCGCCTACGGCAAGGCCCTGGAGAGCCTCACAAGGGTGGAGATGACCAAGCTCCTGCCCATCCCCCGCATTGAGAACAGCAAGTTCCCTGAGGCCAAGAAGTTCATGGACCTGGGCTTCCACCGCAACCTCTACCGCTTTAGCCCGGAGGACTACAAGGACCTCGGCCTCATCTGGCGGGGCGCCTCCCCCGAGGATGGGAGCGAGGTGGTGGTGGTGGACGGGCCCCCCCCAGGGCGGCCCTGTGTTTGACGCTGGCCACGACGCCGCGGAGTTTGCCCCCGAGTTCCACCCCGCCGAGCTTTACGAGATCGCCAAGAAGCTCTACGAGAAGGCCAAATAGGCCAGGGGACTAAACCTTCCCGGAGGGCCCCGCCGCGGACGCGTGCGGTGGGGTCCTTAGCCTGCCCCGTACCGCCCCCCAGGGAAGGGCCGGGCCAGGCCCTTGAGCTCGAGGCGGACGAGGAGGCCCAGGACCTCCCCCAGGGGAAGGCCCAGGGCCTCGGCCAGGGCCTCGGGGAGGGCTTCGCCCTTCAGGAGGGCCTCGTAAAGGGCCCTTTCCTCCGGGGAAAGCCCAGGGTCTTTAGGGCGCCCCTTCAGGCCCAGGTAGGAAAGGGCGTCCTCGGGGACCAGGACGGGGTAGGCCCCGTCCTGGATGAGACGGTTGGCCCCGAGGGAGTTCTCGTCCGTGGGCCGGCCGGGCACCGCCAGGACCTCCTTCCCCAGTTCCAAGGCGTACTTGGCGGTGATGAGGGCCCCGGAGTCCAGGGGGGCTTCCACCACGATCACCGCCTGGGCCAGCCCCGCAATGAGGCGGTTTCTACGGGGGAAGAACTCCGCCTTGGCCCCGGTGCCGAAGGGGAACTCCGAAAGGAGGTCCATCTTTTCCGCCAGGGGGCGGTGCTCCGGGGGATAGATCCGGTCCAGGGCGCTTCCCAAGACCCCAAGGGTCCGGCCGTCCACCTCCAGGGCCCCCAGGTGGGCCTCCCGGTCGATCCCCCGGGCGAGCCCCGAGACCACATAAGCTCCGGCCTCCGCCAGGGCCCGGGCGAGCCTCCGGGCAAAGCCTAGGGCCCAGGGGGAGGCTCTGCGGGTGCCCACCAGGGCCACCGCGGGCGCCTCGAGGGCCCCTTTGAGGTAGACGTGGGTGGGGGGCTGGGGGAGGGTCTTCAGGCCTTCGGGGAAGGCCTCCTCCCATAGGCCCAGGATCCTCACCCCTAGGGCCTCCGCCCGCAGGCGCTCAGCCTTGGCCCGGGCCAGGGCCCCTTCCAGGTGGGGGAGGGCCTGGGGGAAGCGCTCCTTTAGGGCAAGAAGGGGGTCTTTCTCGGCGAGGAGCTCCAGGAGCCTCTTGGGGCCGATCCCGGGGAGGAGGGCCAGGGCCAGAGGGTCCATGGGGGTATACTAAACGGGAAAGGGGCCGGCTTAGGGCCGGGATTACCTATGGAAGAGAAGACCTACTCCGGATTCGTGGCCATCGTGGGCAAGCCCAACGTGGGCAAGTCCACCCTGCTCAACAACCTCCTGGGGGTGAAGGTGGCCCCCATCAGCCCCCGCCCCCAGACCACCCGCAAGCGCCTCCGGGGCATCCTCACCGAGGGAAGGCGCCAGATCGTCTTCGTGGACACCCCGGGCCTGCACAAGCCCATGGACGCCCTGGGGGAGTTCATGGACCAGGAGGTCTACGAGGCCCTTTCCGACGTGAACGCGGTGCTTTGGGTGGTGGACCTTCGCCACCCCCCCACCCCCGAGGACGAGATGGTGGCCAAGGCCCTTAAGCCCCTGGCGGGGAAGGTACCCATCCTCCTCGTGGGGAACAAGCTGGACGAGGCCAAGTACCCCGAGGAGGCCCTTAGGGCCTACCACACCCTCCTCCCCGAGGCCGAGCCCCGGATGCTTTCCGCCCTGGACCCGCGCCAGGTGGCGGAGCTTAAGGCGGAGCTTTTCGCCCTCCTGCCCGAAGGGCCCTTCTTCTACCCCGAGGACTTCGCCAAAAGCGACCAGGACTTTGGGGAGTGGGTGGCGGAGATCGTGCGGGAAGAGGCCATGAAGCGCCTCTGGCACGAGCTTCCCTACGCCATCGCCACCAAGACCGAGGAGGTGGCGGAGCGGGAAAACGGCGTCCTCTACCTCAAGGTCCTCCTCTTTGTGGAAAGGCCCTCTCAGAAGGGCATCGTCATCGGGGAGGGGGGGCGGAAGCTCAAGGAGATCGGCCAGGCGGCCAGGAAGCAGCTGGAGGTCTTCCTGAACCGGAAGATCTACCTGGACCTCGAGGTCAAGGTCTACCCCGAGTGGCGCAAGGATCCGGAGGCCCTGAGGGAGCTCGGGTACCGCTCCTCCATAGGGTGAGCCGGGTTTCCTTGGGGCCTTGGGAGGGTAGTAGGATATCCCTACTATGCCCTGGCTCCTGCCGAAGGCCATCCTGCCCCTCCATGAAAAGGCCCTGGACCGGTTCATCGGTAGCCTGGTGGAGCGGCTTTCCGACCCCAGCGTGGACCGGAACGCCCTGGTGCGGGAAGAGCTGGCCCGCCTCCTTTACGGCCGGCCCTACGGGGAGCTTTTGGAGGTGAGCCCCCTCCTGGCCATGGGCTTAGACCCCGAGGGCATCACCTTTGAGGCGGAGTACTACGCGGCCACGGATCCGGAGAAGTTCCAAAAGGTCAAGCCCCTCCTTTGGTTTTGGAAGGTTCTGGACCTCACCCCCATCGGCCAGTCCGTGCACTCGGGGGTGGCCATCAGGCGCGCCCTGGCCCCCTTCATCTTCAAGCGGGTGGGGAAGAACCCCAAGTTCTTCCAGAACGTGGAGTTCTCCGTGGGGTACAACCTGGAGCTAGGGGACGAGGTGGTGGTCCACCGCTATGTGCTCCTGGACGATATCGGCGGGATTAAGATCGGGGACCGCACCTCCCTTTCCGACTACGTGAACGTCTACAGCCACACCCACCACGTCCTGGCCTCCCCCGACGTGACCCTGAAGGAGACCATCATCGGCAGCGGGGTGCGCATCACCTACCACGCCACCATCCTGGCCGGGGTGCGCATCGGGGACGACGCTATGGTGGGCACCGGGGCCATCGTCACCCGGGACGTCCCTCCCCACGCCATCGCCCTGGGCATCCCCGCCCGCCCCGTGCGCTACAAGGTGCGCCACGACTGCCCCTACTGCCGAAAAGGGGAACCCCACCCCTCGGACCTCATCCCCAAGGCCGAGGACCGCAAGGGCAACCCCGACTACCCCGACTTCCTCCCCCCAGGGTTTGGGACCCGGGAGGCCTAAGGGGATTCCAAAAGCCGGAGAAAGGCCGCCACCACTTGGGGGTCCAGGGTTTTTCCCGACTGGGCCGCAAGCTCCTTCCGGGCCTCCTCGAGGCCCCAGGCCCGCTTGTAGGGCCGTGGGGAAAGGAGGGCGTCCCACACGTCCACCACCGCGAGGATGCGGGCCTCCAGGGGGATCTCCTCCCCCTTAAGCCCCTTGGGGTAGCCCGAGCCGTCCCAGCGCTCGTGGTGGTAGAGGACCATGTGGAGGGCGGTCTTGGGCAGGAAGGGGAGGTTTTTCAGGATCTCCGCCCCCACCTCGGGGTGGGTTTTCACCGCCCGCCACTCTCCGGTGGAAAGGGCGGCGGGCTTCTTGAGGATCTCGTCGGGCAGGGCCAGCTTCCCCAGGTCGTGGAAGTAGGCCCCCAGGCGGAGGCCCTCGAGGTCGGGAAACCCCAGGGCCTTTCCCAGCCTTAGGGAAAGTTCCGCCACCCGCTCGGTGTGCCCCTTGGTTTCCAGGTCCCGGTACTCCAGCACCTGCGCCAGGGCCTTGAGGGCGGCCTCCTGGGTGGCCTGAAGCCGCCTGAGCTGAAAGAGCCGTTCCAGGGCTTCCTCCAGGGCGTGGGCTACAATGTTTAAAAGGGTTTCGTCCTCCCTGCGGTAGGGCACGGGGGTCTGAAAACTGCCCAGGGCCAGGACCCCGTACCGATGCCCTTCCGGTTTTAGGGGGGCCAAGAGGGCAGAGCGAAGGCCAGCTTCCACGTAGGGCTTTAGGGCCCCGGGAAAGCGGGCATAGTCCTCCACGTAGACCGGCCCTTCCCAGAGGCGGGGATGGCCTAGAAGCCCCATGCCGAAGCGGATGGGGTGTTCCTCGTAAAGCCGGGGGAAGCCTGGGGGGTAGCTCCCCGTGAAGACCGCGGTGCGGACGGTGCTCTCTTGGAAGAGGTACAGGGCCCCCCCATGGTAGGGCGTGAGCTCCAGAAGGGTTTCCAGGGCCTCCTGGGCCATGCTGAGGGGGTCCTTGGCGCTTTCCAGGTTCAGGGCAAGCTTCAGGAGGCGCTCTGCCCGGTGGGCCTCCCTCCTGGCCTCCTCCAAGACCCCAAGCCGGGAAAGGACCACCCCCGCGGCCTCGGCCAGGGCCTGGAGCCAGAAGGTTTCCTCGGGGAGGATCTCCCCCGGCCCCCCTGCGGTGTCCAGGCTGAGGACCCCGATGACCCCTTCCGGGGTGCGAAGGGGCACGCCCAGGTAGGCCCCCCCTTCCCGCCTCCCCGATAGGAAGATCACCCGGGGGTCCTGGCTAACGTCGGGAAGGAAGAGGGGCTCCCCCTTCTCCAGGACCTCCCAGGAGATCCCCTGGCCCCGGGGCAGGCGGAAGCCCACCTTGTCCTGGCTTAAGCCCCGGGCGGCCACCAGTTCCAGCGCATCCTCTTCCGGCCGGTAGAGGAAGAGGAGGACGGAGGTGGCCCGGGTTTCCCGCTTGGCGGTTTCCACCGCGGTTTCGTAGACCTCCTGGGCGGTCTTCAGGGGGACAAGCAGACGCCAGGCCTGGACCAGGGTCTGCAGGCGCTTAAGCTCCAGCACCTCGGGGGACATCCCCCCTATTCTACGGGGGGTTCTTCCGCCTCGGGGAAAAATCGCAAAAAGCCCTTGGGGTACGTCTGGTCTTAGTAGTCCATGCCCCGGATGTTCCCCTCCTCGTCCACGTCAATCCCTAGGGCCTGGGGTGTCTTGGGAAGGCCGGGCAGGGTCTCAATCCCCCCCATGTAGACCACCACGAACCCTGCCCCCAGGCGGCAGCGGAGGTCGGTCACGGTCACGGTGAAGCCCTGGGGCCGGCCCCGGAGTTTGGGGTTGTCGGAAAGAGAGGTGGCGACCTTGGCCATCACCACGGGAAGGGCCTGGCATCCTTCCTTTTCGGCGGCCCTTAAGGCCCGGCGAGCCTCCTCCGTGTAGGCCACCCCTTCCGCCCCGTAGACCGCCTTGGCGATGGCCTCAATCTTGGCCTCCAGGGGCCAGTCCAGGGGGTAGAGGGGCCGGTAGGCGTGGGGGTGGTCTATGGCCTCCAGGACCTTCTCCGCCAGCTCCAACCCCCCTTCCCCACCCCTGGCGTAGACCTCGCTTGGGGCAAAGAGGAGGCCCTGCTCCTCGGCGAAGCCCCGCACCAGGGCGATTTCCTCCTCGGTGTCGGTGGGGAAGCGGTTCAGGGCGATGACCGGCCGGTAGCCGAAGAGCTCCACGTTTTCCACGTGCTTTTCCAGGTTGGCGAGGCCCCTGACCACCGCCTTGGGGTCGGGCATCTCGTAGGCGTCCTGGCCCCCGTGGTAGCGGAGGGCCCGCACCGTGGCCACCAGGACCACCGCCTCGGGGACCAGCCCTGCGGTGCGGGCCACCACGTTCATGAACTTCTCCATCCCAAGATCGGTGGCGAACCCCGCTTCCTGGACCACGTACTCCGCCAGGCCCAGGGCCATGCGGCTCGCCCGCACGGAGTTGGTCCCGTGGGCGATGTTGCCGAAAGGGCCCATGTGCACCAAGGCCGGGTTCCCCTCCGCGGTTTGGACCAGGTTGGGGAAGAAGGCCTGGTGGAGCAGGGCGGCCATGGCTCCCACCGCCCCCAGGTCCTGGGCGTAGACCGGCTTGCCGCTCCAGGTGAACCCCACCCGGATCCGGCCCAACCGGGCTTTGAGGTCCTTAAAGTCCTGGGCCAGGCTCATGAGGGCCATGACCTCGCTGGCCACGGTGAGTTCAAACCCCCCCTCCCGGGGCACCCCGTGGGCCTTTCCTCCCAGGCCCAAGACGATGCGCCTTAGGGCGCGGTCGTTCATGTCTATGGCCCGCTTGAGCTCTATGCGCCGGGGGTCCAGGCCGAGCTCGTTCCCCTGGTGGAGGTGGTTATCCAAGAGGGCGTTCAGCAGGTTTACCGCGCTGGTGACCGCGTGGAAGTCCCCCGTGAAGTGGAGGTTGATCTCGTGCCGGGGCTCCACCCGGGCTTTCCCCCCACCCGTGGCCCCGCTCTTGACCCCGAAGACGGGCCCCAGGGAAGGTTCCCTCAGGGCCAGGGCCGCCCGCTTTCCTAGCCGCCAAAGGGCGTCCGCCAAGCCGATGGCGGTGGTGGTCTTGCCCTCCCCGGCGGGGGTGGGGGTGATGGCCGTGACCAGGATGAGCCGCCCCCTGGCCTTAGGGGGGTCCCCCAGGACCTTGGCCATGTGGGGGCCGTAGAAGTAGAGCCGGTCCTTCCCAAGCCCCAGCTTGGCCGCCACCTCTTCTATGGGTAAGAGCTGCTCCTTGACGATCACGGGGGAAGCATACCCCTAGGGCCTAGGGAGAGAAGTCCCGGTTGCCCCCGGAAAGCAAAAGGGCCAGGCGTTGGGGGAGGCTTTCCCCGTGCTCCAGAACCGCCGCCAGGGGGAGGGCGCCGGTGGGCTCCACCACCTGCTTGAGCCGGGTGAAGAGGAGGCGCTCAGCCTCGAGGATGGCCCCTTCGCTCACCGTGAGGATCCCGTCCACCCGCATCCTGAGCACCGGAAAGGTTTTTTCCCCAAGGCTTAGGGTCCTGACCCCGTCCGCCCGCGTCTTTGGGGCTTCCCTAAGCCGCACGATCTCCCCCCGCTCTAGGCTCTTCTTGGCGTCGTCCGCCCCCTCGGGCTCCACCCCAAAGACCAGGACTCCCGGGGCCAGGGCCTTCACCGCCGTGGCCACCCCCGCCAAAAGCCCACCCCCGCCCACGGGGACGAGGACCGCCTCGAGGCCCTCCGCCTGGGCCAGAAGCTCGAGCCCCACGGTGCCCTGCCCGGCCATGACCAAGGGGTCGTCAAAGGGGTGGATGAAGGCGTAGCCCGTCTCCTCCAAAAGGGCCTGGGCCACCCTTTCCCGGTTCTCCGGCGTAACCCCCCGGTCCACCACCTCCGCCCCCAGGGCCCGGGTGGCCGCCTTCTTGTAGGGGCTCGCCTCCTCCGGCATGACGATGAGGGCGGGCACCCCCAGGACCCGGGCGGCGTAGGCCACCCCCTGGGCGTGGTTCCCGCTGGAGACCGCGAGGAGCCCCTTGGGGTTTTCCAAGGTGAGGGCTTTGGAAAGGGCCCCCCTGGCCTTAAAGCTCCCCGTCTTCTGGAGGTGTTCTCCTTTAAAGAGGAGGGCCTTCCCCAGAAGGGCATCCAGGCTTCTGGAGGTGAGGAGGGGGGTGTGGTGGATATGGGGGGCGATGCGGTGGGCGGCCTCCTGGATCTCCTTTAGGCCCAGCATGGCCCCATGGTACGATGAAAGGATGCGGCGCGCGGTGGCCCTTGCCGCCTGGAAGGACGGAAAACTCCTTTTGGTCCGGCGCCCCCTCCACGACCCCGAGTTTCCTGGGGCCTTGGGCCTGCCCGCGGTGCGCCTGGAGCCCGGGGAAGAACCCGAGGAGGGCGCAAGGCGGGTGGCCCGGGAGAAGCTCTTGGCCGAGGTGGAGGTCCTGGGCCCTAAGGGGCATGGGGTGGAGGTGCGTCCCTCCTATACCCTAGAGCTTTGGGTGTACGAGGGAAGGCTCCTTTCTGAGCCCCGCCTCCCTGAGCCTAGGCCCGGCCGTACCTACTACACCGAGCTCGTCTGGGGTAGGCCGGAAGACCTCCAGCCCGCGGCCCGCATGGGTTCCCTTTGCAGCCGGCTTTACCTGGAGGCCCAATGACCAAGGTTTGGGTTCAGTTTTTTCACGAGATTGCCCTGAAGGGTCAAAACCGCAGGGTGTACCAGAAACTGGCCAAGGACCACCTGGCCCGGGCCCTTAAAGGGCTTGGAGTCCGTTGGGAAGCCGATTTTGCCCAGGCAGTCCTCCTCGCCCTGCCCGAGGAGGCTTGGCCGGAGGCCCGGGCGCGCCTGGAGAAGACCCTGGGGGTGGAGCGCTTCGCCAGGGTGGTGGAGGCCCCTTGGGACCTCGAGGCTGCAAAGGAGGCCCTCGCGCCCCTCTTGGAGAGGCCTTTGGCCTCCTTCCGGGTCACGGCCAAGCGCGCGGACAAGGCCTTCCCCCTCACCTCCCCCGAGATAGAGCGCCTCCTGGGGGCCTTCATCCAGGAAAAGACCGGGGCGCCCGTGCGGCTTAAGGGAGCGGAGCGGGAGTTCGTGGTACGGGTCCTTCCAGGAAGGATTCTCCTGGAGGCCGAGGCCCATCCTGGCCCTGGGGGCTTCCCCCCGGGGAGCGCGGGCCGGGTGGTGGCCCTCCTCTCAGGGGGCATAGACTCCCCCGTGGCCGCCCACCGCCTCATGCGCCGGGGGGCGGAGGTGGTCTTCGTACACTTCCACCCTTACCCCCTCCAGGAGGGCCTGGGCCGGGAGAAGGCCAAGGCCCTGGTGGAGCACCTCCTACCCTACCAGCACCGGGCCAGGCTCCACCTGGTGCCCTTTGGGGAGGTGCAGGAGGCCATCGTCCTCTCCGCCCCCAAGGACTACCGGGTGGTCCTCTACCGTCGCTTCATGCTCCGCTTGGCGGAGCGGATCGCGGAGGAGGAGGGGGCCTTGGCCCTGGTCACGGGGGATAGCCTGGGCCAGGTGGCCTCGCAAACCCTGGAGAACCTCCACGCGGTGAGCGAGGCTGTGTGCCTGCCCATCTTCCGCCCCCTCATCGGCCTGGACAAGGCGGAGATCATGGCCCTAGCCCGCTCCCTTGGGACCTACGAGATCTCCATCCAACCCGATGAGGACTGCTGTAGCCTCTTCGTTCCTGAGCACCCCGTGACCCGTGCCCGGCTTTCCGTGGTGAAAAGGGCGGAGGAGGGGCTTCCCGTGGAGGACCTTCTGGCCAAGGCCCTTTCGGGGCGGGAGCGGTTGGACTACGCCTGGCCCTAGGGCGGAGTGTATAGTGGGGCCATGGACGTGCTCTACACCCTGGTGGTCCTCCTCTTCCTTGGCGTGGCTGGCCTTCTCGTCTACCTGGTCCTCATCCAGGAGCCCAAACAGGGCGCGGGCGACCTCATGGGCGCCTCCGCCGACCTCTTCTCCGCCCGGGGGGTCACGGGCGGGCTTTACCGCCTCACCGTGGTTCTGGGCGTGGTCTTTGCTGCCCTGGCCCTCCTCCTCGGGCTCTGGCCCCGTTGACAAGAAGCGGGGGCCCCGGTACCATAGGCGTTGCCTGGGGCCGTGGCGCAGTTGGGAGCGCGCCTCAATGGCATTGAGGAGGTCAGGGGTTCGAATCCCCTCGGCTCCACCAAAAAGCCCCCCGAAAGGGGGGCTTCGGCTTGAAGGGGCCTCCTTCTTCCGGTATAGTGGAGCTCTGGTAGGGCCGGGGGCCCGGGAGGAAAGGGAATGTTCGCGATCGTCAAGACGGGTGGCAAACAGTACCGGGTGGAACCGGGGGCAAAGCTCCGGGTGGAGAAGCTGGACCTCGAGCCCGGCGCCACGGTAGAGCTTCCCGTCCTCCTCGTAGGGGGCGAGAAGACCGCCGTGGGGGCCCCCTTTGTGGAGGGGGCCAAGGTGGTGGCTGAGGTCCTGGGCCACGGCAAGGGCAAGAAGGTGGTGATCTCCAAGTTCAAGGCCAAGGTGCAGTACCGCCGCAAGCGGGGGCACCGCCAGCCCTACACCGAGCTCATCGTGAAGGAGATCCAGGGGTAAGCCATGGCGCACAAAAAGGGTCTTGGTTCTACCAAAAACGGCCGCGACTCCCAGGCCAAGCGCCTTGGGGTGAAGCGCTACGGCGGCCAGGTGGTGCGGGCAGGGAACATCCTCGTCCGCCAGCGGGGCACCCGGTTCAAGCCGGGCAAGAACGTGGGCATGGGCCGGGACTTCACCCTCTTTGCCCTGGTGGACGGGGTGGTGGAGTTCCAGGATAAGGGGCGGCTGGGCCGGTACGTGCACGTGCGCCCCTTGGCCTAGATGTTCCAAGACGTCCTCCTGATCACCGTCGCCGCTGGAAGAGGCGGCGACGGTGCCGTCTCTTTCCGCCGGGAGAAGTTCGTCCCCAAGGGCGGCCCGGACGGGGGGGACGGGGGCCGGGGGGGGTCGGTCTACCTCCGGGCCCGGGGAGGGGTGGACTCTTTGGCCGAGCTTTCCAAGCGCACCTACAAGGCGGAAGACGGCGAGCACGGCCAGGGAAGCGGCCGCCACGGCCGCGCGGGGCGGGACCTCTACATAGAGGTTCCCCGGGGTACCCGGGTCTTTGACGCGGACACCGGGGAGCTCCTGGCGGACCTCTTGGAGGAGGGAGAGACCGTCCTGGTGGCCCGGGGTGGCGCCGGGGGGCGGGGGAACGCCCACTTCGTCACCCCCATCCGCCAGGCCCCCCGCTTCGCGGAAGCGGGGGAGGAGGGGGAGAGGCGGCGCCTCCGCCTGGAGCTCCTCCTCATTGCCGACGTAGGCTTGGTGGGCTACCCCAACGCGGGGAAGTCTAGCCTCCTCGCCGCCACCACCCGGGCCCACCCCAAGATCGCCCCCTACCCCTTTACCACCCTGAGCCCCAACCTGGGGGTGGCGGAGGTGGGGGAGAAGCGGTTCACCCTGGCGGACATCCCGGGGATCATTGAGGGGGCGAGCCAGGGGAGGGGCTTGGGCCTGGAGTTCCTGCGCCACATCGCCCGCACCCGGGTTCTCCTCTACGTGCTGGACGCCACGGAAGACCCCTTGTCCACCCTAAAGACCCTCAGGCGGGAAGTGGGGGCCTACGACCGGGGCCTCCTCCAGAGGCCTAGCCTGGTGGCCCTGAATAAGGTGGACCTCCTCTCGGAAGGGGAGGTGGCGGAAAGGGTGCGGGCCCTTCAGGAAGAGGGGCTTCCCGTCCTGCCGGTGAGCGCCCTTACGGGGGAGGGGCTTCCCCTCCTGAAGGAAACCCTCCTCGCCCTGGTGGAGGCCACCCCGCCCCCCGAGCTGCCCAAGCCCCCACGCCCTCGGCAGGAGGTGCCTCCCCTGGAGGTGGTGGCCCTGGAGGAAGGGGTGTACGAGGTGCGTGCCCCCGAGCTGGAGCGCTACCTCCGCCGCATTAAGGGGGATCTGCAGGAGGCCGCGGGCTACCTGCAGGAGGTCTTCCGCCGGCACGGGGTGGAGGCGGCCCTAAAGGCCAAGGAGGCCCGGGCTGGGGACACGGTGCGCATTGGGGGGCTGGAGTTTGAGTACATCCCGGAAGCGGTCTAGGACCGGGTAGGTGGGTCTTACCTGTAGACTTCTCGGTGGGGGGAGGGGCTTACGTGCGGATCGGACTTTTTGGGGGCAGCTTTGACCCCATCCACATCGGCCACCTCTTGGCGGCCAGCGAGGCCGCGGAGGCCTTGGGCCTGGACCGGGTGCTCTTCGTGGTGGCCGCCCGCCCGCCCCACAAGACCCCCGTGGCCCCTCCCGAAGCCCGCTACGAGATGGTCCTCTTGGCTACGGCGGAGGACGGGCGCTTCAGCCCCTCGAGGCTGGAGCTGGACCGTCCGGGGCCGAGCTACACCGTGGACACCCTAAGGGAGGCGAGGCGGCTTTTCCCGGAAGCCGAGCTCTTCTTCATCACTGGGGCGGACGCCTACCGGGACCTGCCCACCTGGAAGGAGGGGATGCGGCTTGGGGACTACGCCACCCTGGTGGCCGTGGCCCGGCCGGGCTACCCCTTGGAGGCCCTTACCGCCCCCGTGATTCCCTTGTGGGTGCCGGAGGTGGGCATCTCCAGCACGGAGATCCGCAGGCGTGTAAAGGAGGGGCGCTCGGTGCGCTACTGGGTGCCCCGGCCCGTGGAGGTGTACCTTGAGCGGAACGGATACTACCGTTAGCTTTTCGGAAAAGGTGCGGGCCCTGGTGGGCCCCGAGCGCTGGGCCCATATCCAGCGCGTGGCCGAGCTGGCCCGGGCCATCGCGGAAAGAAACGGCCTGGACGGGGCAAAGGCCTACCTGGCAGGGCTCCTCCACGACGCCGCCCGCGACCTCCCCGAAGCGGAGCTTCTCCGCCTGGCCTCCCCGGAAAACCCCGTGGAGGAGGCCCACCCCCTCTCCCTCCACGGCCGGGCGGCCCGCCGGCTGGCCGAGGCCTGGGGGGTGGGGGATGGGGAGGTGCTGGAGGCCGTTGAGGGGCACGTCTTCGGGGTGAGCCCGGAAAACGGCATCGGCATGGCCCTCTACGTGGCCGACGTCTCCGAGCCCGGCCGGGGGGTGAACGGGGAGATCCGCGCCCTAGCCCTTGGGGGGAACCTCCTCGAGGCCTACCGCCGGGCGGTGCGGAACAAGGTGGAGTACCTCAAGGCCAAGGGGGTTCCCATCCATCCCAAGACCCTCGAGGTCTACGAGCGCCTCTGATGCGTCCGCGCCTTTCCTTCCTCCTCCTGGCCCTGGCCCTTTTCCTCCTAGGGGGGGTGCTCTCCCTACCCCGCACCCCAAGGGAGGAGGCGGTGCGGCCGGTGCGGGCTGGGCCTTTGCCGGAGATGGGCCTGGTGGTGGCCGCCCGGGACATAGAGTATTGCGGCTACCACACCCCTTGCGGCCCAGGAAGCCGCACGGACACCATCTTCTACGTGCGCCTCGTGGGGAGTGAGGCCAAGGCGGTGGCCCTCCCCCGGGACCTCTATAGCCCCCTCGTGGGGGGCAAGATCAACGCCGCCTATGGCCGGGGGGGAGCGGAGCTTTTGAAGCGCGCGGTGGAGGAGGCGGTGGGGATGGTGGCCGAACGCCACCTCATCCTCACCTTGGACAGCGTGGCCAAGGTGGTGGACGCGGTGGGCGGGGTGGAGGTGGTGGTGGAAAAGCCCATGCGCTACCAGGACCGGGCGGCGAAGCTCTACATCAACCTGGAACCTGGGCGCCACCTCCTAAAGGGCACGGACGCCGTGGCCTACATGCGCTTTCGGCACGACGCCCTGGGGGACTACGCCCGCCTAGACCGCATCAAGGAGGTCCTGGCCCAGGTGCTAAGGAAGGCCCAGAACCCCGCCACCTGGCCTGCCCTCTCCCTGGCCCTACGGCAGGTTTGGCAGGAGTTGGACACCGACCTCACCCTGGAGGAGGCCCTGGCTCAGCTTCCCGCGGTGCGGACGCTCACCCTCTCCCTCGCTACCCTTCCCACCCGGGAGGGGGTGGGGACCTTCCTGTACCCCGACGAGGCCCGGAAAGCGGCTTTCCTCTCCGCCTTCTTTGGGGCCACGCCCCCCCTGGAGCCCCCCCAGGTGGCCGTCCACCTTAAGGGGGAGGGGCCTCTACTGGCCTGGGCCCGGGCCTGGCTTTCCGCCTTGGGCCTAGCGCCCACCTGGGAGGAAGCTCCCGTGGGGAGAAGCGCCCTCTACACCCAAGATCCTGTGGCTGGGGCCTTTTTTGCCGACCTCTTCCACCTGCCCCTCCTCGCCCCCCACCTGCCCGTGGAGGGGGTGGTGGTGGAGTTGGGGCCGGATCTGCTACCATAGGGCTAGATGGTGAAGCCTAAGGAGGCTGTGGCCCTGGTGCAGCAGGTAAAGGACCTGCTTCTGGAAAAAAAGGCGGAGAACGTAGTGGCCCTGGACCTGAGGGCGGTGTCTGAGAGCCTGGACTACTTTGTCCTGGCCACGGCCACCAGCGCCCCCCACCTCCAGGCCCTGGAGCGCCACCTGATGGAGAAGCTGGAGGAGATGGACCTCCGCCCCAGGCCAACGGAGGGCCAAAGCCCCCGCTGGGTGGTCCTGGACTACGGGGAGGTGGTGGTCCACCTCATGACCCAGGAGGCCCGGGACTACTACGACCTCGAGGGCTTCTGGGCCGACGCGGCCCGGATCTAGACCCCTTCGGCGGGGGCCTCTTAAAAACCCCCTATTTAACCCTTGGGGGGGCCAAAGGCCCCATGATAAACCGCTGAAAGGCCAGGTAAAAGCCCAGATAGACGAGGAGCTGGAACCAGAAGCTTTGGGCCCAGGAAAGCCCCAAGGCCGCCAGGAGGAGGATGAGGGCCACCGCCCCCATCATCACCAGGCTGGTGCGCAGGAAGACCCCAGGAAAGTACTTGAGGGCTTCCCGGAAGGTTTTGGGGCGCTTCTTCTCCCACTCCTCTAAGGCCTTGCGCTTTAGCTTTTCCTCGCGCTTTTTCTTTCCCACGGGGCCAGTATACTGAGCCCCGTGAGGATCGCGACCAGGGTGGCCGAGCTTGGGGCCCTGCTGCCCCGGGGTGGGGTGGGGTTTGTCCCCACCATGGGCTATCTCCACCGGGGACACCTGGCCCTGGTGGAAAGGGCCCGGGCGGAAAACCCCTTTGTGGTGGTCTCCATCTTCGTCAACCCCTTGCAGTTTGGCCCCGGGGAGGACTTCCACCGTTACCCCAGGGACCTGGAGCGGGACCGGGCCCTCTTGGAGGAGGCGGGGGTGGACCTCCTCTTTGCCCCTGGCGTGGAGGAGATGTACCCCAAGGGGTTTTCCACCCGGGTGCAGGTGGAAGGCCCCCTCACCACCCTTTGGGAGGGGGAGGTGCGGCCCGGCCACTTCCAGGGGGTGGCCACGGTGGTGGCCCGCTTCTTCCTCCTGATGAGGCCGGACAGGGCCTATTTTGGCGAAAAGGACTACCAGCAGCTTCTGGTGATCCGCAAGATGGTGCGGGACCTGGGCTTTCCCCTGGAGGTGGTGGGCGTGCCCACGGTGCGGGAGGAAGACGGCCTGGCCCTTTCCAGCCGAAACGTCTACCTTTCCCCGGAAACCCGCAGGAAGGCCCCGGTCCTCTACCGCGCCCTCCTCGCCATGCGGGCCGCGGCCCAGGAGGGCCTTGGGGTGGGGGAGGCCTTGGAGCGGGGGGAGGCCGTTTTGCAGGAGGTCCCTGAGTTCCAGAAGGACTACCTGGCCATCGTCCACCCGGAGACCCTCCTCCCCCTAAGCCGCTTCGTTCCGGGGGCCAGGGGCATCGTGGCCGGGCGTTTTCCCGAGGCGCGCCTCATAGACAACCTGGAGGTCTACCCATGAGCGAGGCCTACGCCGGTCAGGAAGGGAGGGGAAGCCTGGTGGAGATGCTAAAGGCCATGGTCCAGGCCCGGGCCTCGGACATCCACCTGCAGGCGGGGGCGCCCCCGGTGATCCGGGTGGACGGGAAGCTCCGCCCCTTCGGGAGCCGCCCCCTCACCCCCAAGGACACCGAGGCCATCGTTCGGGCCCTCCTCACCCCAGAGCAAGAGGAGGAGCTGGAGTACCGCAAGGAGATGGACTTCGCCTACACCATCCCCGGGGTGGCCCGCTTCCGCTGCAACCTCTTAAGGCAGCGGGGGAGCTTTGGGCTCGTGATGCGGGTGGTCTCGGAGGTCATCCCGAGCTTTGAGGCCCTAGGCCTCCCTCGGGATGTCATGGAGGGGCTTGCGGCCAAGGAGCGGGGGCTCATCCTGGTCACCGGGCCCACGGGGAGCGGGAAGAGCACCACCTTGGCGGCCATCATTGACCACATCAACCTCCACTACGCCAAGAACATCATCACCATTGAGGACCCCATCGAGTTCCTGCACAAGCACAAGAAGAGCCTGGTGGTCCAGCGGGAGGTGGGGCTGGACACGGACAGCTTTTACTCCGGCGTGAAGTACGCCATGCGCCAGGACCCGGACGTGATCCTCATCGGGGAGATGCGGGACAAGGAGACGGTGGAGGCGGCCCTCATGGCCGCCCAGACCGGTCACCTGGTCCTCTCCACCCTGCACACCCTGGACGCCTGGCGCACCATCAACCGCATCATTGAGTTCTTCCCCCTGCACGAGCACCAGCAGGTGCGCATCCTCCTGGCCGAGTCCCTCCTTGGCATCCTCTCCCAAAGGCTCCTTCCCCGGGCGGACGGGGCGGGGCGGGTTTTGGCCCTGGAGATCCTCATCGCCACCCCCTACGTGCGCGAGCTCATCAAGTACGAGGAGAAGACCCCAGGGATCAAGGAGGCCATGATGGAAGGGGGGCTTCACGGCATGCGCACCTTTGACCAGCACCTGGTGGAGCTCTACAAGGAAGGGCTCATCTCCATGGAAGACGCTCTTTCCGCGGCCACCAGCCCCCACGAGTTCAAGCTCCTCCTCACCAAGGCCACGGGGCAGGCCTACTGAGGGCTTTTCCATGGCTTCCACGGGCCTCCCGGTATAATCACGCCGGGAGGTCCTTATGTTGGTTACGGGGTTGGAGATCCTAAAGAAGGCGCGGGCCGAGGGCTATGGGGTGGGGGCCTTCAACGTGAACAACATGGAGTTTCTCCAGGCGGTCCTCGAGGCTGCGGAGGAAGTGCGAAGCCCGGTGATGGTGGCCCTCTCCGAGGGGGCCATGAAGTACGGGGGCCGGGCCCTCACCCTCATGGCGGTGGAGCTCGCCAAGGAGGCCCGGGTGCCGGTGGCCGTGCACCTGGACCACGGCTCCAGCTACGAGTCCGTCCTGAAGGCCCTGCGGGCGGGCTTCACCAGCGTGATGATCGACAAGTCCCACGAGGACTTCGCCACCAACGTGCGGGAGACCCGGCGGGTGGTGGAGGCGGCCCACGCGGTGGGGGTCACGGTGGAGGCGGAGCTTGGCCGCCTGGCGGGGATTGAGGAGCACGTGGCCGTGGACGAGAAGGATGCCCTCCTCACCAACCCCGAGGAGGCCAAGCGCTTCATGGAGGAGACGGGGGCGGACTACCTGGCGGTGGCCATCGGCACCAGCCACGGAGCCTACAAGGGGAAGGGAAGGCCCTTTATTGACCACCCCCGCTTGGAGCGCATCGCCGCCCTGGTCCCCGCGCCCCTCGTCCTCCACGGGGCGAGCGCCGTGCCTCCAGAACTGGTGGAGCGCTTCCGGGCCGCTGGGGGGGAGATGGGGGAGGCTGCGGGGATCCACCCCGAGGACATCAAGCGGGCCATCGCCCTAGGCGTCGCCAAGATCAACACCGACACCGACCTGCGCCTGGCCTTCACCGCCCTCATCCGGGAAACCCTCAACAAGGCCCCCAAGGAGTTTGACCCCAGGAAGTACCTGGGGCCTGCCCGGGAGGCGGTGAAGGCGGTGGTGAAAAGCCGGATGGAGCTCTTCGGCTCCGTGGGTAAGGCTTAGGCGCCTGGGCCTTGAAAAATCCTCACCGGATCCAGGGGAGGGGTGCGCCGGGCGCTTTTGCGGTGGGGTACTTAGGCCCCAATCCGCACCCCGGGGAAGGCCAGAGGCTCCGCCTCCTCCCCGGGGAGGCGCACCTGGTGCTCCGTGTACACCCCCGCCCTGGGGTTCCGGAAGAGGTGGAGCCGCCCTGTCCCCAGGTCCAGGATCCAGACCTCGGGGATGCCCGCTTCCGCGTAGAGGGGGAGCTTGGTGTTCAGGTCGTGGTCCAGGCCGTTGTCCGCCACCTCCAGGAGGAGAAGGACATCCTCGGGGGTGGGAAGGGCTTGGCTGTAGTCCTTGGGCTTCAGGAGGGCCAGGTCCGGCTGGGGTTCGGAGTCGGGGGGGATGCGGATGGGGTTCTGCGGCCAGATCACCGCCTTGTCCCCCAGTTCTTCCGCGAAACGCTGGACCAGGCGGGCCACGGCAAAGGCGTGCTTGGGGCCTATAGGGCTCATCTGGTACACCTCCCCCCGGATGAGCTCCACGTGGGGCACGCCTCGGAATAGCCTCTCGTAGGCCTCGAGGCCGAAGCGGTACCGGGTGGCCATGCCCTTAGCGTAGCATGGGGCCATGAACCCCGTCCTCTTCATCCGGGAAAAGCGGGAAGGGTTGCCTCACCGGCGGGAGGACCTCGAGGCCTTCCTCCTGGGCTACCTCAAGGAGGAGGTCCCCGACTACCAGGTCTCCGCTTGGCTCATGGCGGTCTACTTCCGAGGGCTTTCCCCGGAAGAGACCCTGTGGCTCACCGAGATCATGGCCCGCTCGGGGCGCACCCTGGACCTCGCTCACCTGCCCCACCCCGTGGACAAGCACTCCTCAGGAGGAGTAGGGGACAAGACCACCCTGGTGGTGGGGCCCATCCTGGCCGCCTCGGGGTGCACCTTCGCCAAGATGTCCGGCCGGGGCCTGGCCCACACCGGGGGGACCATTGACAAGCTGGAGTCCGTCCCCGGCTGGCGGGGGGAGATGACGGAAGGGGAGTTTCTGGAGCGGGCCCAGAGGGTGGGCCTGGTCATCGCGGCCCAAAGCCCGGACCTCGCCCCCCTGGACGGAAAGCTCTATGCCCTCCGGGACGTCACCGCCACGGTGGAAAGCCTCCCCCTCATCGCCAGCTCCATCATGAGCAAAAAGCTTGCCGCCGGGGCGAGAAGCATCGTCCTGGACGTGAAGGTGGGCCGGGGGGCCTTCATGAAGACCCTGGAGGAGGCCCGCCTTCTCGCCAAGACCATGGTGGGGATCGGCCAGGGGGCGGGGAGGCGGGTGCGGGCGGTCCTCACCTCCATGGAGGCCCCTTTAGGCCGGGCGGTGGGGAACGCCCTGGAGGTGCGGGAGGCCGTGGCCGCCCTAAAGGGGGAGGGCCCCAAGGATCTCGTGGAGGTGGCGCTCCGCCTGGCGGAGGAGGCCCTAAGGCTGGAGGGCCTGGACCCCGGCCTGGCCCAAAAGGCCCTGGAGAGTGGGGCCGCCTTGGAGAAGTTCCGCGCCTTCCTGGAGGCCCAAGGGGGGGACCCCCGGGTGGTGGAGGACCCCGCCCTTCTCCCCTTCGCCCCGGCGGAGCCTTTTCTATCGGAGGAGGCCGGCGTGGTCCAGGAGGTGGACGCCCTGGAGGTGGGCCTGGCCGTCCTCGCCCTGGGGGGCGGAAGGCGCAAGAAGGGGGAGGCCATAGACCACGGGGTGGGGGTGGAGCTTTTGAAGAAGCCCGGGGAGCGGGTGGAACGGGGGGAGGCCCTGGCCTTGGTCCACCACCGGGGCCGGGGACGGGAGGAGGCCCTTTCCCACCTACGCCGGGCCTTCCGCCTGGGGGAGGGGGCGGCCCCCCTGCCCTTGGTCCTCGAGGTCCTCTAGGGGTATACTTCCCCGGGATGAAAAGGCGGCCTTGGCGCTACACCCTCCTCCTTGCGAGAAGCGGAGGGGAAAGCCGCACCCTGGTCCTTCCGGGCTGGGCCCTCCTCCTCCTTTTGGGTTTCCTCCTCCTCTGGAGCGGGGCCAACCTTTACCTTTGGCACCGGAGCCGGGAGGTCCGCGCCTTGGAACAGGAGGTCCGCACCCTGGCCCAGGAAGCCCGGCGGCTCTCCTTGGCCTTGGAGGCGGAGCGGGCGGAGAAGGGGGCCCTTTTGGAGGAGGCGAAAAGGACCAAGAAGGGCCTGGAAGAGCTCAAAAAGGCCCTGGAGGAGCTCCGCCGTCGGGCGGGGCTTTCCCCCCTAAACGCCACCCCCGTGCGTTACCAGGAAGGCCCCAAGGGGGGCGGGGTTTCCATGGAGTGGACGGCGCTTTGGGCCGAGGTTCTGGACCTCAAGGCCCAGCTTTCCGAGGTGGTCCCCGCCCTGGAAAGGACCCTGGAGGTGGAAAAAAGCCTTCCCCTGGGCCTCCCCCTTTCCGGGTACATGGGCATCACCTCCTCCTTCGGGGTGCGGAGGAACCCCTTTGGGCGGGGGATGGAGTTCCACGACGGACTGGACTTTGCGGCCCCCTACGGCACGCCGGTGCGGGCCACGGGGGCGGGGGTGGTGGCCCGGGTGGGCTGGATGGGGGTCTACGGCCTCGCCGTCCTCCTGGACCACGCGGAGGGCTACCAAACCCTCTACGGCCACCTTTCCCGGGTGGCCGTGCGCCCCGGGGAGCGGGTGGAAAGGGGGCAGCTTCTTGGGTATGTGGGCTCCACGGGCCGCTCCACGGGGTCTCACCTCCACTACAGCGTCTACCGCCACGGCGCTCCCTTGGACCCCCGCCCCTTCCTTCAGGGCCTTGCGGCCCACCGGTAAAATGGGGCCCATGCTGGGCAGGAAGCAAGGGGCGCTCACCTACCTGGGGCCGGAAACCGAGGTCCTGGGCGACCTGAGGGCCAAGGGCCCGGTGCGCATAGACGGCCTGGTCAAGGGCTCCGTTTACGTGGAGGGGGAGCTGGAGGTGGGCCGCACGGGCCGCATAGAGGGGGAAAGGGTGGAGGCCCAGGCCATCCAGATCCACGGGGAGGTGAAGGCGGACCTCATGGCGGGGAAGGTTTCCTTGAGCAAGACCGCCCGCTTCACCGGCACGGTGCGGGCCCAGGCCTTGGACGTGGAGGCGGGGGCGGTCTTCATCGGGCAGAGCCTAGCGGGGGAGGCCCGGGCCCTCGAGGCCCCTAAGGAGGTCTAAGTGGCCCTGGAGCGCTTTTTCCGCCGGAGGAGGCCCCAAGGGGAAAGCCGGGACGTCCCCGAGCTTTGGACCAAGTGCGAGGCCTGCGGGGCCCAGCTCTACAAGAAGGAGCTTCGGGAAAACCTCCTGGTCTGCCCCAGGTGCGGCCACCACCACCGCATGCCCGCCCCTGAGCGGGTGGCCATGCTGGCCGATGCCGGCACCCTCCAGGAGACCACCCGCCTAAGCCCCTTGGACCCCTTGGGCTTCGTGGACACCAAGCCCTACCGGGAAAGGCTCAAGGCCTACCAAGAGGAGACGGGCCGAAAGGATGCCATCTTAGGGGGGACCTGCACCATCGGTGGGGTGCCCTCTGTGCTCCTGGTCATGGACTACGCCTTCGCCGGGGGCTCCATGGGGAGCGTGGTGGGGGAGGAGATCGCAAGAGGGGTGGAGCGGGCGGCGGAGGAGGGGCGGGCTTTGGTGATCGTGGCCGCCTCTGGGGGGGCTAGGATGCAGGAGGCCGCCCTCTCCCTCATGCAGATGGCCAAGACGGTGATGAGCCTGGACCTCCTTGCTGCCAAGCGCCTCCCTTACGTGTCCATCCTCACCGACCCCACCACCGGGGGCGTCACCGCCAGCTTCGCCGCCCTGGCGGACGTGATCTTTGCCGAGCCTGGAGCCCTGATCGGCTTCGCTGGGCCCAGGGTCATCAAGCAGACCATACGGCAGGAGCTCCCCGAGGGCTTCCAGCGCGCGGAGTTCCTCCTGAAGCACGGGATGGTGGACCGGGTCACGGACCGAAGGCGGCTCAAGGCCGAGGTGGTCCGGGTCCTCCGCCACCTCCACCCGGGAGTCCCCTATGCCCCTGGAGTTTGAAAAGCCCATCCTGGAACTGGAAAAGCGCATCGCCGAGCTGAAGGAAACGGCCAAGACCACGGGGGTGGACCTCGAGGCCGAGATCCGCTTCCTGGAGGAGAGGCTTGCCCGCCTCAAGCAGGAGACCTACCAGAACCTCACCCCCTGGCAGCGGGTCCAGCTGGCCCGCGCCCCGGGCCGCCCCACCACCCTGGATGTCCTGGAAAAGGCCTTCTCCGGCTTCCTGGAGCTTCACGGCGACCGGGCCTTCGCCGACGACCCCGCCATCGTGGGGGGGCTTGCCTACCTGGAGGGGGAGAAGGTGGTGGTGGCCGGCCACCAGAAGGGCCGGGACACCAAGGAAAACCTCCAGCGCAACTTCGGCATGCCCCACCCCGAAGGCTACCGCAAGGCCATGCGCCTCATGGACCTGGCGGACCGCTTCGGCTACCCCTTTTTGGCCTTCATAGACACCCCGGGGGCCTACCCGGGGGTTTCCGCGGAGGAACGGGGCCAGGCCTGGGTCATCGCCCAGAGCATCCAGCGCATGGGGCGCTTGAGGGTGCCCGCGGTGGCCGTGATCCTGGGGGAGGGGGGAAGCGGGGGGGCCTTGGCCATTGGGGTGGCCAACCGGGTCCTCATCTTGGAAAACGCCTGGTACTCCGTGATCAGCCCCGAGTCCTGCGCGGCCATCCTCTGGCGGGACGCCAAAGAGGCCCCCAAGGCGGCGGAGGCCCTAAAGCTCACCGCTAGGGATCTCTTGGAGCAGGGGGTGGTGGACGCCATCGTCCCCGAGCCCGAGGGGGGGGCCCACAAGGACCCGGAAAGGGCCATCCAAAACATCAAGGAGGCCCTCCTTAAGGCTCTGGAGGAGCTCAAGGGCCTTTCCCCCGAGGCCCTTTACCAGGACCGTTACCGCCGCTTCCGCCGCCTGGGGGCCTTCCAGGAAGCTTAAGGACCCTTGGGCGTTTTCCCTCAGGGTTTTCACATCCCTCCTTTACCTTGAGGGTGGAGGTGGAGGCCATGTGGAACCTTCTGAGAAAAGGGTTGGGTTGGGTAGTTGTGCTCCTGGGCCTGGTCCAGGGCCAGCAGATCTCCCCTCAGGGGATCATCGTCAACCCTGTGCCCACCGACCTGCAGGTAAAGGTTTGGGTGGACAAGGATCCAGGGAAGACGGGCCAGGCGGTTTACCGGATTGGGGACCCCATCTACATCTATGTAAACGTCAATCGGGAGGCCTACGTCTACCTCTTTAACATCAACGCCGACGGGCGCATTGACCCCATCCTCCCCAACGCTTACGAGCGGAACAACCTCCTAAGGGCAGGGGAGACCCGGCGCTTTCCCCCGGAAGGGGCCCGGTACCGCTACACCGTCACCGGCCCCGAGGGGGAGGACCGCATCCTGGCCGTGGCCAGCAAGCGCCCCCTCTCCCTAGAGGAGATCCTGGACGTGGAGGGGAACCGGGTGCGGGTGCAGGGCGCGGAGGGCTTGGCCCGGGCCCTTTCCATTGTGATTGAGCCCCTCCCTGACCGGGACTGGGTCACGGACGTGGCCCGCTACTTTGTGGGCCGGGTGACGGCCCCGCCCCCTCCGGCCGTAGCCACCCTGGTCTTGGACTCCCGGCCTCAGGGGGCGGAGGCCTACTTGGACGGCCGTCTTCAGGGCCGCACTCCCCTTATCCTTTCCGTGAACCCAGGCCGCCACGAGGTGGAGTTCCGCATGGCCGGCTACCAGCCCTATAGGGCCACGGTGAACCCGAGGCCGGGGGAGCGGGTCCAGATCCTGGCCCAGCTGGTCCCCTTGCCCAGGACTGGGACGCTGAGCCTGCGCTCCACCCCTTCGGGGGCTGAGGTCTACCTGGACGGGGCCCTACGGGGTAGGACGCCCCTGGACCTCACCTTGCCCGAGGGGCGGTACGGGGTGGAGCTCCGCCTTGCAGGGTACGAGCCCTATCGGGCCACGGTCCAGGTGCGGGCAGGGGAGACGGTCCGCCTCGAGGCCCGCCTCACCCCCGAGCCCCGCACCGGCATCCTTCTCCTGGAATCCACCCCTTCCGGGGCGGAGGCCTACGTGGAGGGGCGCCTCCAGGGCCACACCCCCTTGCGCCTCTCCTTGCAGGAGGGCACCTACCGGGTGGAGCTCAAGAGCCCTGGCTACGAGCCCTACGCCGCTCAGGTGCGCGTGGAGCGGGGCCGGGAAACCCGCCTTTCCGCCCAGCTCCGCCCCCTCCAGACCGGTGCCCTGGAGCTGGACTCCAGACCCCAAGGGGCGGAGGTCTACATGGACGGCAGGCTGGTGGGCCGGACTCCCTTACGCCTGAGCCTTCCTGCGGGGTCCTATGAGGTCCTCCTCCAGGCCCCGGGCTACGCGGCCTACCAGGCCCGGCTCGAGGTCCGCCCTGGGGAAACCCTGCGCCTCTCCGCCGACCTCCTCCCCCTCCAGGCCACCCTGGAGCTTTATCTCAACGCCGAGGCCCGGGTCTTCCTGAACGGGGAAGAGCGGGGCCTGGCGCGGGGGGGCTACCTCCGCCTCCAGGTGCCCCCTGGCACCTACGAGCTCACCCTGGTGGCCCCTGGCTACCGCACCCTGGTGCAGACCGTCCAGATCCTTGGCAGCCAGGTCCTTAGGCTGGAGCTCAAGCCCCTCTAGCCCTTGCCAAAAGGGCCCCTGCCCCTTACACTAGGGAAGTTGAGAGCCCTCAGGGCCAGCCCCTGGCCCTGAGGGCGGGGCCCTATGCGGGCAGTTTCGGGGGGCTCCTCCCCGGGTGGATCTTGAGAACACGGGGGCAAGTCCAAGAAGAAGGGAGTGGTGGCACTGCCGACGATCAACCAGTTAGTCCGAAAGGGCCGCGAGAAGGTCCAGAAGAAGAGCAAGGTACCCGCGCTTAAAGGGTCCCCCTTCCGCCGGGGGGTGTGCACGGTGGTGCGCACCGTGACCCCCAAGAAGCCCAACTCCGCCCTGCGGAAGGTGGCCAAGGTCCGCCTCACCTCCGGGTACGAGGTCACCGCCTATATCCCCGGTGAGGGGCACAACCTGCAGGAACACTCCGTGGTCCTCATCCGGGGTGGGCGTGTGAAGGACCTCCCGGGCGTGCGCTACCACATCGTCCGCGGGGTCTACGACACCCAGGGGGTGAAGGACCGGAAGAAGAGCCGGTCCAAGTACGGGACCAAGCGACCCAAGGAGACCAAGGGCGCGGCTCCGGCCAAGAAGAAGTAGGTGAACTATGGCGCGCAGAAGGAGAGCAGAAGTACGCCAGCTCCAACCCGACCTGGTCTACGGGGATGTGGTGGTCTCGGCCTTCATCAACAAGCTCATGCGGGACGGCAAGAAAAACCTGGCTGCCCGCATCTTCTACGAGGCCTGCCGCATCATCCAGGAGAAGACTGGGCAGGAGCCCCTGAAGGTCTTCAAGCAGGCGGTGGAGAACGTCAAGCCCAAGATGGAGGTGCGTTCCCGCCGGGTAGGTGGGGCCAACTACCAGGTGCCCATGGAGGTCTCCCCCCGGAGGCAGCAGTCCTTGGCCCTGCGCTGGCTGGTACAGGCGGCCAACGCCCGTCCCGAGCGCCAGGCGGCGGTACGGGTGGCCAACGAGCTCATTGACGCCGCCGAGGGCAAGGGCGGTGCGGTGAAGAAGAGGGAAGACGTGGAGCGGATGGCCGAGGCCAACCGGGCCTACGCCCACTACCGGTGGTAACCATGGCGGTCAAGGTTGAGTACGACCTAAAAAGGCTCCGCAACATCGGCATCGCCGCCCACATTGACGCCGGTAAGACCACCACCACCGAGCGCATCCTCTACTACACCGGCAAGATCCACAAGATCGGGGAGGTCCACGAGGGCGCGGCCACCATGGACTTCATGGAGCAGGAGAGGGAGCGGGGCATCACCATCACCGCCGCCGTGACCACCTGCTTCTGGAAGGACCACCGCATCAACATCATCGACACCCCGGGCCACGTGGACTTCACCATTGAGGTGGAGCGCTCCATGCGGGTCTTGGACGGGGCCATCGTGGTTTTTGACTCCAGCCAGGGGGTGGAGCCCCAGTCCGAGACCGTCTGGCGCCAGGCGGAGAAGTACAAGGTGCCCCGCATCGCCTTCGCCAACAAGATGGACAAGACGGGGGCGGACCTGTGGCTCGTCATCCGCACCATGCAGGAGCGCCTGGGGGCCCGCCCGGTGGTCATGCAGCTCCCCATCGGCCGGGAGGAGACCTTCTCCGGCATCATCGACGTCCTCCGGATGAAGGCCTACACCTACGGCAACGACCTGGGGACGGACATCCAGGAGATCCCCATCCCCGAGGAGTACCGGGAGCAGGCCCAGGAGTACCACGAGAAGCTCATTGAGGCCGCGGCGGACTTTGACGAGAACGTCATGCTCAAGTACCTCGAGGGGGAGGAGCCCACAGAAGAGGAGCTGGTGGCCGCCATCCGCAAGGGCACCATTGACATCAAGATCACCCCCGTGTTCCTCGGGTCCGCCCTGAAGAACAAGGGCGTCCAGCTCCTCCTGGACGCGGTGGTGGACTATCTGCCCTCGCCCCTGGACATCCCCCCCATCAAGGGCACCACCCCCGAGGGGGAAGTGGTGGAGATCCACCCTGACCCCGAAGGCCCCCTGGCCGCCCTGGCCTTCAAGATCATGGCCGACCCCTATGTGGGCCGGCTCACCTTCATCCGGGTCTACTCCGGCACCATCACCTCGGGCTCCTACGTCTACAACACCACTAAGGGCCGCAAGGAGCGGGTGGCCCGCCTCCTGCGCATGCACGCCAATCACCGGGAGGAGGTGGAGGAGCTTAAGGCGGGCGACCTGGGCGCGGTGGTGGGCCTGAAGGACACCATCACCGGGGACACCCTGGTGGGCGAGGATGCCCCTAGGATCGTCCTGGAGTCCATAGAGGTGCCCGAACCCGTCATTGACGTGGCCATTGAGCCCAAGACCAAGGCCGACCAGGACAAGCTCTCCCAGGCCCTGGTCCGCTTGGCGGAGGAGGACCCCACCTTCCGCGTCTCCACCCACCCCGAGACTGGCCAGACCATCATCTCCGGGATGGGGGAGCTCCACCTGGAGATCATCGTGGACCGGCTCAAGCGGGAGTTCAAGGTGGACGCCAACGTGGGCAAGCCCCAGGTGGCCTACCGGGAGACCATCACCAAACCGGTGGACGTGGAGGGCAAGTTCATCCGCCAAACCGGTGGCCGCGGCCAATACGGCCACGTAAAGATCAAGGCCGAGCCCCTGCCCCGGGGGTCGGGCTTTGAGTTCGTGAACGCCATCGTGGGCGGGGTGATTCCCAAAGAGTACATCCCCGCGGTCCAGAAGGGGATTGAGGAGGCCATGCAGTCCGGTCCCCTCATCGGCTTCCCGGTGGTGGACGTAAAGGTCACCCTGTACGATGGCTCCTACCACGAGGTGGACTCCTCGGAGATGGCCTTCAAGATCGCGGGCTCCATGGCCATCAAGGAGGCGGTGCAGAAGGGGGATCCGGTGATCCTCGAGCCCATCATGCGGGTGGAGGTCACGACCCCTGAGGAGTACATGGGGGATGTCATCGGGGACCTGAACGCAAGGCGCGGCCAGATCCTGGGCATGGAGCCTAGGGGCAACGCCCAGGTGATCCGGGCCTATGTGCCCCTAGCGGAGATGTTCGGCTACGCCACCGATCTCCGTTCCAAGACCCAGGGCCGGGGCTCCTTCGTCATGTTCTTTGACCACTACCAGGAGGTCCCCAAGCAGGTGCAGGAAAAGCTCATCAAGGGGCAGTAGGGGAATGGGGTGGGCCCATGGGGTCCGCCCCTCTTTTCTGAAAGGAGGACAGCGATGGCCAAGGGCGAGTTTATCCGCACGAAGCCTCACGTGAACGTGGGGACGATTGGGCACGTGGACCACGGGAAGACGACGTTGACTGCGGCGTTGACGTTTGTTGCGGCGGCG
>NZ_JBBIMD010000018.1:0-35559 GCF_037444525.1 Thermus sp.
ATTAGAGCCTGTCCGCCGTCTTGACCCCCCGCACCTCCCCCACCTTCATGGGGCGGAAGCGCTCCGCCAGGCGCTCTATCCAATAGGGCTTAAGAAGGCCCAGGTCAACCAAGGGCTTTGCCCAGCGGAAGCGGGGGCTTTGCCAAAAGTCCTCCACCGTCAGGGGGTGGATGAGGAAGGCGCACACGGCCTGCCGCTCCGAGGGGAGGGGGAGGGGGGAGCCGAGCTTGGGCTCCGTCCCCTCCAGGATCCGCCCCAGGTTTTCCTTGTAGCGCCAAAGGGCGAGGAGAAGAAGGACCCCGCCCAGACCCCGGGCCAGGGGAGCAAAGGGCCCAAAGAGGAGGACCAGGAAAAGCCCCAGGGGGAGGCCCAGGCTCCCCAAGGAGGCGTAGCCCGTGAGGGCGTAAAGGACAAGGCCCAAGGCCATGGGCACCAGCCCGAGCTCCGGGCTTAAGGGTAGCCCCGCCAGAATCCCGAGGAGCATCCCCGCCCCCTTGGCCCTAAGGGGCCAGGGGTCGCGGAAGAAAAGGGGGTAGAGGTGGCCCAGATAGACCGCCACCCCCACCGCCAGGGCGCCCTCGAGGCCCACCCCCAAGGCCCGGGAGAGGAGAAGGGGCAGGTACCCCTTCAGGAAGTCCAGGAGAAAGGCAAGAAGGGCAAGACCCAAGCCCAAGCGCTTCACGGCGTTTTCCAGCCCCAGGGTGTAGGGGCTTGCGGTGCGGAGGTCCACTCCCCGCCTTTGGGCCAGCCAGTGGCCCAGGGGAAGCGACCCCACCAGGTAGGCCAGGGGAAGGAGGACCAGGATCATCGCAGGTAGTTTAGCCCGGCCACCGCCCCCCCGGTGAGGAGGAGGACCAAGACCCCCGCGGCCACCACCCCCAAGGAGATGGCGGGAAGGGCGTAGCGGCGCCTAAGGCCCAGGACCACCGCCAAAACCGCCCCGCTCCAAGCCCCGGTGCCGGGGAGGGGCACGGCCACGAAGAGGAAAAGGCCCAAGGCCCCAAGCCGCTGGACCTGCTCCTCCCCCCTAAGGCGCACCCGGGCCTCCAGGGCCTGCCAGAGCCGGGCGAACCAGGCAAAGCGGGCGAAGAGGGCCACCCCGTAGGGCAGGAGGAAAAGGGCCAAGGGGGTCACCAGGAGGTTTCCCAAAAGGGCCAGGAAAAAAGCCTCCCACAGGCTAAACCCTAGGGCCACCCCCAAGGGGATGGCCCCCCTGAGCTCCACCAGGGGGAGCGCAGCCACCAACACCACGTAAAGGGCCTTCATGGGAAAGCCCTCCCCACCCCAAGGTGGGGAGGGGAAGGGAAAGGTCTAGGCCTGGGCGGCCTTGGCCTTAGCCACCAGCTCAGCGAAGATCTGGGGCTCCCGCACCGCCAGGTCGGCCAGGACCTTGCGGTCCAGCTCCACCCCCGCCTTCTTCAGGCCATGGATGAAGGTGGAGTAGTTCAGGCCGTGCTGGCGGCAGGCAGCGTTGATGCGCACGATCCAGAGCCTGCGGAAGTCCCGCTTTTTCCGCTTGCGGTCGCGGTAGGCGTAGTTCCCGGCGGCAAAGAGGGTCTCCCGCGCCTTACGGAAGCTCGTGGAGCGGAGGCCCCAGTAGCCCTTGGCCAGCTTGAGGATCTTCTTGTGCTTCCTGCGGCGGACAACCCCGGTCTTGGCGCGCGGCATCCCTCACCTCCCTCACTCGTAGGGCAGGAGGAGCCGGATCCGCTCCGCCTCCGCCTCGGCCAGGACAAACTTCCGCCCCTTCTGGCGGATCTCGCTACCGGACTTGTGCCAGTTCAAGTGGCGCTTTCCGGTCTTCATGGCCACCACCTTGCCCGAAGCGGTCACCTTCACCCGCTTCTTGGCGCCCTTGTGGGTCTTCATCTTCGGCATGGTTCCTCCCGTGGCCTTCGGAGCGCCCCCAAAAGGGGGTCTTGGTAGCTCCAAGGCCATCCCACTATAGCAGAAGGGCAAGTGGGGGTCTAGGCGGAAACCTTGGCGGGAACCAGGAGCATGTTCATGTCCCGGCCCAAAAGCTCCGGCTTCATCTCCACCACGGCCAGGCCCTTCAGGTCCTCCGCCACCCGCTCCAGGAGGCGCTGGCCCAGCTCAGGGTGGGCCATCTCCCGGCCCCGGAACATGATGGTCACCTTGACCTTGTGGCCCTCCTCCAGGAAGCGCTTGATATGGCCCAGCTTGGTCTGATAATCGTGGTTGTCTATTTTGACCCGAAACTTGATGGACTTGACCTCCGTGCGCTTGGCCTTCTTCCGGGCCTCCTTCTCGGCCACCTGTTGTTCGTAGCGCCACTTGGAGTAGTCCATGATCCGGGCCACGGGGGGGTCGGCCGTGGGGCCCACCAGGACCAGGTCCAGATCCTGCTCCCGGGCCAGGCGCAGGGCCTCCCGGGTGTCCATGATGCCGAGCTGCTGGCCGTCCGGGCCGATGACCCGGACCTGTTTGACGCGGATGCGTTCGTTGGTCAGGTACTCCTTTATCTACACCACCTCCTAGCCCGCCCAAGGCGCTTCCCTAGGTTTGCGGGCTAAGGGCAGTGTAGCAGGGAAAACCCCGCCGGTACAATGGGGCCATGGTCCAGGTGGAAGAAGGGCGCATCGCCAAGGTCTTTTTGGACGATCCAGACCGCAGGAATCCCCTCTCCCCTCCCCTGGTGGAGGGGCTCCTTCAGGCCCTAGAGGCCCTGGAAGGGGACAAGGGGGTACGGGCCGTGGTTCTTGGGGCCCGGGGGCCCGCCTTCAGCGCGGGGGCCGACCTGGCCTTCCTGGAACGGGTAACGGAGATGGGAGCGGAGGAGAACTACGCCCACTCCCTCTCCCTCCTCCGCCTCTTCCACCGGGTCTACACCTATCCCAAGCCCACGGTGGCCGCGGTCCAGGGCCCCGCGGTGGCGGGGGGGGCGGGGCTGGCCCTGGCCTGCGACCTGGTGGTGATGGAAGAAGGGGCCCGGATCGGATTCACCGAGGTGAAAATCGGCTTCGTGGCCGCTTTGGTCTCCGTCTTGTTGGTGCGGGCCGTGGGAGAGAAGGTGGCCAAGGACCTCCTCCTCACGGGAAGGCTTTTAGAGGCGGAGGAGGCCAAGGCCTTAGGGCTCGTAAACCGCGTGGTCCCCAAAGGGCGGGGCCTGGAGGAGGCGGTGCGCCTAGCCGAGGGCGTAGCGGAAAACGCCCCCACCTCCTTGCGCCTCACCAAGGAGCTCCTCACCGCCCTTCCGGGGATGGGCCTCGAGGACGGTTTCCGCCTGGCCGCCTTGGCCAACGCCTGGGTGCGGGAAACGGGGGACCTAAGGGAGGGCATCCGGGCCTTCTTTGAGAAGCGGAAGCCCGTGTTTTGAACTCCCCTCCTGTAGACTTTTCCCTATGGGCGTCGCCCCCGAGAGCTTCATCACCGAGATCGTGGCCAGGGACCTCCAAGAAGGCCGGTACGAAAAGCTCCGCACCCGCTTTCCCCCAGAACCCAACGGCTACCTGCACATCGGCCACGCCCGGAGCATTGTCTTAAACTTCGGCCTGGCCCTGGACTTCGGCGGGGAGTGCAACCTCCGCTTTGACGACACCAACCCCGAGACGGAGAAGGAGGAGTACGCCCGGGCCATTGAGGAGGACGTGCGCTGGCTAGGCTTCACCCCCACGCGGGTCCTCTACGCCTCCGATTACTTTGACACCATGTACGCCTGCGCCCTCACCCTCATCCGGGAGGGGAAGGCCTATGTGGACGACCTCTCCGAGGAGGAGATGGGCGAACTTAGGGCCCAGGGGAAGCCGAGCCCCTATCGGGAGCGGAGCGTGGAGGAAAATCTGGATCTATTCCAGCGCATGGCCCAAGGGGAGTTCCCCACGGGAAGCCGGGTCCTCCGGGCCAAGATTGACCCCACCCACCCCAACTTCAAGCTGCGGGACCCGGTGCTCTACCGCATCGTCCACGCCCCCCACTACCACGCGGGAGACCGCTGGACCGTCTACCCCATGTACGACTTCGCCCACCCCCTGGAGGACCTCATCGAGGGGATCACCCACTCCCTCTGCACCCTGGAGTTTGAGAACAACCGGGCGGTCTACGACTGGGTCATAGAGAACCTCAAGGGGAAGTGCGGCCTGCCCGAGGCCCCCAGGCCCTACCAGTACGAGTTCGCCCGCCTGGACCTCACGTACACCGTCCTTTCCAAGCGGAAGCTCATCAAGCTGGTGGAAGGGGGCTACGTCTCGGGCTGGGACGACCCCCGCCTCCCCACCCTAAGGGCCCTAAGGCGCCGGGGGGTGCGGCCCGAGGCCATCCGCGCCTTTATCCAGAGGACCGGGGTCTCCCGCCACGAGGCCCGGGTGGAGATGGAGCTTTTTGAAGAGGTCATCCGGGACGACCTGAACCCCATCGCCCCCAGGGTCTTAGGGGTCCTGGACCCCCTGGAGGTGGTCCTCACCAACTACCAGGGGGAGGAGTGGCTCGAGGCCCCCTACTGGCCCCGGGACATCCCCAAGGAGGGAAGCCGCCTTCTGCCCTTCTCGGATCGGATCTACATTGAGCGGAGCGACTTCAGCCTAAACCCCCCGAAGGGCTGGAAGCGGTTCGCCCCCGGGCAGAGGGTGCGCCTGCGCCACGCCTACGTGATGGAGCTTGTGGAGGTGGTGGAGGAGGGAGGGGAAGTGAAGCGCCTTAAGGCCCGCATCCTCCCCGAAACCCTGGGCCAGAACCCCGCGGACGGGGTGAAGCCCAAGGGGGTGATCCACTGGGTCTCCGCCCGGCACGCCCTGCCCGCGGAGTTCCGCCTCCATGGCCGCCTCTTCCTCACGGAAGACCCCGAGGAGGGGGAGGACTTCCTCCAGAACCTGAACCCGAGGGCCCTCGAGGTCAAGCGGGGCTACATTGAACCCAGCGTGGGGAAAGATCCCAAAGACACCCGCTACCAGCTGGAGCGGCTCGGCTACTTCTGGCAGGACCCCGAGGACTCGAGGCCGGACCGCCTGGTCTTCAACCGCATCGTGCCCCTGAAGGAGGGGTACAGGGTCTAAAGGGGCCCGGCGGACCCTTGGGGGCCCCCGCCGAAGCACTCGCTTCGGCGGGGCGCTCCTAAAGCCCTAGGCTGACCCCCAAGGCCGCCCCCAGGCCGAAGCCCTGGGTGGGGGCCAGGTAGTAGACGGGGTGGAGCTCCACAAAAACCCCAAGAAGGGGCAGGGTCAGGTTAAGCCAGGTGCCCAGGACCCCCCGCACCCCGCCCTGCCCCGCCTCCCCTTGGGGGAGGCTTAAGGCCCGCCCGGTGCCGTAGAAGACCCCTACCCCCCCATAGAGGTCGGTGAGGGGGACCTTTAGGAGGAGGTCCACCCCACCCCCTAGGGCCTCGAGGCCCACCCCCCCGTAGGCCCGCCCCTCCAGGAGGAGGGGGAGAAGGGGAAACCGCACCCCGCCCTGTAGCCCAAAGGGGCTCCCCAGGCCCACCTCCACCCGCTGGGCCAAGACCATGCCCAAAAGGAACAAAAGGACCAACCCCTTACGCATTCCGCACCTCCTGCAACAGCGCCTCCACCTCCACCACCCGGGCCCGGTGGGCCCCGGGCTGGTAGTCCACCAAGACCGCCTCCACCCCAAGAAGGCCTAATGCCCTAAGGAAGGCCTCCTTCAGGGCCCGGCTCTCCAAAGGGCTCACCCGCATGCCGAGGTGGGGGTGGCGGTCCAGAAACCCTTGGGCCAGGGCCTCCTCGGTCCACACCCCGGAAAGCCGCCGCCCCAGGGCCTCCACCACCAGGTGCTCCCCCGGCTCCCCCTCCAAGACGTACCACACCCGGGAAAGATCGGGCTCCACGGGGCCATAATACCCTTACCGGTACCTGGTGGAACAGGGCCTGGTGGAAAGCCGGGAAAAGGCCAAGGCCCTCATCCAAAGGGGCCTGGTGCGGGTGGGGGGGAAGGTGGTCACCAAGCCCGCCCACCCCGTGACGGGGGAGGTGGAGCTCCTGGAGGAGGCGCGCTACGTGGGCCGGGGGGCCTACAAGCTCCTCGGGGCCCTCCAGGCCTTTCCCCTGGAGGTGGCGGGCAAGGTGGCGGCGGACCTGGGGGCGGGCACCGGGGGTTTCACCCAGGTCCTCCTGGAGCGGGGTGCGAGGCGGGTCTACGCGGTGGACGTGGGCCACGGCCAGCTCCACCCCAGGCTCCGGTCGGACCCCCGGGTGGTGAGCCTGGAAGGGATAGATGCCCGGGAGGCCAGCCTCCCCGAGCAGGTGGACCTTTTGGTGGCCGATTTTTCCTTCATCTCCTCCACCCTGGTCCTTCCCGCCCTGAAGGCCCTCCTCAAACCGGGAGGGGAGGCCCTTCTCCTCGTCAAGCCCCAGTTTGAGCTTTGGCCCGGGGCCCACAAGGGGGTGGTGCGGGACGAGGCCCTGAGGCGGGAGGCCTTAAGGCGGGTAAAGGCCAAGGCGGAGGAGCTGTGCTTCCAGGTGCTAGGGGAAGCGGAAAGCCCCCTGCCGGGCAAGGAGGGAAACCGGGAGTACTGGCTTTGGCTTAGGGCCCCTTAAGCCACTCCTCGGCGATCTGGACTGCGTTGAGGGCCGCTCCCTTCAGGAGCTGGTCCCCCACCACGAAGAAGTCCAGGCCGTTCTCAAAGGCCAGGCTCTTCCGGATGCGCCCCACCTCCACGTTCCACTTGCCGCTTGCGGTGAGGGGCATGGGGTAGCGCTTCCTCTCGGGCTCGTCCACCACCTCCACCCCGGGGGCCTGCCTCAGGACCTCCCGGGCGGCCTCGGGGGTCACGGGGCGGGCGAACTCCACGCTCACCGCCTCCGCGTGGGCCCTTAGGGTGGGGACCCGCACCGCGGTGGCGCTGATCCTTAGGGAGCCATCCCCAAAGATCTTGTGGGTTTCCCACACCACCTTCATCTCCTCCCGGGTGTACCCATTTTCCTGGAAGGCTTCTATGTGGGGGATGACGTTGAAGGGAAGAGGGTGGGCGAAGGCCTCGGCCTTGGGGGTTTCCCCGTGGAGGAAGCGGTGGGTTTCCGTAAGGAGCTCCTCCATGGCCTTAGCCCCCGCCCCCGAGGCCGCCTGGTAGGTGGCCACGATGACCCGCTCAGCGCGGAAGGCCTGGTGGAGAGGCCAAAGGGCCATGGCCAGGATGGCCGTGGTGCAGTTGGGATTGGCGATGAGGCCCCGGTGGCGGAAGATGGCCTCCCGGTTCACCTCGGGCACCACCAGGGGCACCTCGGGCTCGTAGCGGAAGGCGCTGGAGTTGTCTATGACCAAGGCCCCCCCTTCCACCCACCGGGGGGCGTAGGCCTTGGAAAGGCTCCCCCCCGCGCTGGCAAGGACGAGATCTGCGGCCAAAGGCCCCTCGGGTAAGGGCTCCACCGGGATCTCCTCCCCCATGAAGGGAAGCCTGACCCCCGCGGAGCGAGGGGAGGCGTAGAGCCGGAGCTCGGAAAGGGGGAACCGGCGGGCCTCCAAAACCTTCACGATCTCCCGGCCCACCGCCCCCGTGGCGCCCACCACCGCGACCCTCATTCCTCCTCCCACATGGCCTTGGCACGGCCCCAAAGGTGGGTGAGGCTATGGAGCAAGGCCTCTTCCAGGGCGGGGGGCAAGGGACCTTCCACCCCCTGGGCTTCCCCGTAAAGCCGTTTCAAGGGCTCCACCTCATCCCAGAACCCCTGCCAGATAGCCTCGGGAATCCCTAAGACCCCTTGAGCCTGCGGATGAACCGCCTTCGCTCCGCTTCCCATACCCCGATCTCCCCTTCCCGCTTCCGCACGAGGCCCTAGTCCGGCAAGGGCTTGGCCTCCTCTTCCCGAATCTTAGCCCAATGGCGTTCAACCTGGGCCTCCAAACCACGAAGCCGCTTTCGGAGCGCTTGTCATCCCCCATCACCAGCGGAGCTTTTCCCTTAAGAAGCTTTCCAGTTCGTCCACGTGGAGCCTTATTTGCTCCATGGTGTCCCGGTCCCGCACGGTGACCGTGTCCTTGAGCTTGGTGGTGCCGTCCTTACTTTGGCCGATGGTGTCGTAGTCCACGGTGATGGCGAAGGGGGTGCCCACCTCGTCGTGGCGGCGGTAGGCCTTGCCGATGTTGCCCGTATCCTCGTAGAGGATACGGCCGAGGCCCAGGGCCTGGAGGCGGACCTTTAAGCGCCTGGCGTAGTCGGTGATCTCGGGGCGGTTCCTCACCAAGGGGATCACCGCAGCCTTGATGGGGGCGAGCTGGGGCTTGAGCTTGAGGACGATGCGCTCTTCCCCGCTAGGAAGCTCCTCGCGGGTGAAGGCTTCCGAAAGAAGGGCCAAAACCCCCCGGTCCACCCCCGCGGAGGGCTCAATCACGTAGGGGACGAACCAGCGGCCCGTCTCGGGGTCGCGGTAGGCCAGGCGCTGGGTGGAGTGCTCGTTCTTGAGAACCCGGGCGGTGATGCCAAGCTCCTCCTGGTCCTTGGTGTGGCTCCCCAGGTCAAAGTCCGTGCGGTTGGCGATGCCCTCCAGCTCCTCGAGGCCATGGGGGAAGCGGTAGAGGATATCCACCGTGGCCTTGGCGTAGTGGGCAAGCTCCTCCTTGGGCTGCTCGTAGGGGACCAGGTTATCCCGGGAAAGGCCCATCTCCTGCCACCACCTAAGCCTCTCCTCCACCCAGTAGCGGTGCCAGTACTCGTCCTCTCCGGGGCGGACGAAGTACTCAATCTCCATCTGCTCAAACTCCCGCACCCGGAAGATGAAGTTCCTGGGAGTGATCTCGTTGCGGAAGGCCTTGCCAATCTGGGCGATGCCGAAGGGGAGCTTGCGGCTGGTGGCGTCTAGAACGTTCTTAAAGTTGACGAAGATGCCCTGGGCGGTCTCGGGGCGGAGGTAGGCCAAGGCGGCCTCCTCCTCCACCGGCCCCACGTAGGTCTTGAACATCATGTTGAAGTAGCGGGGCGGGGTCCAGTCCCCGGCCTCCCCCGTGGCCGGGTCCACCACCCCCGCCGCGGTCATGGCCCCCCCGGCCCGCTCTGGAGCGGCCATCATGGCCCCCACCAGGGCGTGAAGGCCCGCCCCCTCCTCCACCTCCATGGCCCGGTAAAGCCGGGACAGGACCTCGGGCCCCTGGTCTTTTAGGAGGTGGTCCAGGCGGTAGCGCTTCTTGGTGATGCGGTTGTCCACCATGGGGTCGGCGAAGGTGGCCTCGTGGCCCGAGTAGTAGAGGACCAGGCGGTGGGTGAGGATGCTGGCGTCCAGGCCCTCCATGTCGTCCCGCTCGTAGACGTTCCTTCGCCACCAGGCCTGCTTGAGGTTGTTCTTGAGCTCCACCCCCAAGGGGCCGTAATCGTAGGTGCCCTGAAGGCCCCCGTAGATCTCCGAGCCTTGGAAGATAAACCCCCGCCGCTTGCAAAGCGCCACCAGTTCGTCAAGGGTGCTGGCCGGCATTCTCCCTCCCTCAAAAAGGGGCCCTAAGCCCCGATTAGGGGGCATGATACCCGAAAAGCCCGCCCCCGGGCCAAGGTAACCGGGGGCGCAAACGGCCCTAGGCGAAGCCTTTAGGCTAGAATGGTGGGTAGAGGGGGATGATGAACAGGTACGACGACCGCGCCAGGCTGGTCTTTCACTACGCAAGGGAGGAGGGGAGCCGTCTTGGCCACTCCATGATCGGCCCGGAGCACCTCCTCTTGGGCCTGATGCGCGAAGGGGGGACCGCGGCCCGCATCCTCCAGGAGTACGGGGCGAGCCTCGAGGCCATGCGCCGCATGGTGGAGGAGCTGGTGGGCCGGGGCGAGGGGAGCCGCACGGGGGAACCCCCGGCCATCACCCCCAGGGCCCGGCGGGTCATGGAGCTGGCCAGCGCCGAGGCCCGCAACATGGGGGCCCAGGTCATCGGCACGGAGCACATCCTCCTCGGCATCATCCGCGAGGGGGACGGGATCGCCTACCGCATCCTCACCCACTTCGCCAAGGACGTGGACGCCATCCGCTGGCGGGTGTTGGCCATGGCAGAGGGTAGGGAGCGGGAAAAGCCCGTGAACACCCCCTTCCTGGACGAGTACGGTCGCGACCTCACCAAGGAGGCCCGGGAAGGGAAGCTGGACCCGGTCATCGGCCGCCAGGAGGAGATCAACCGGGTCATCCAGATCCTGGCCCGGCGCACCAAGAACAACCCCGTGCTCATCGGGGACCCCGGGGTGGGCAAGACGGCCATCGTGGAGGGGCTGGCCCAGGCCATCGTGGAGGGCCGGGTTCCCCCCATCCTGCGGGGAGCCCGGGTGGTGGCCATAGACCTGGCGGGGGTGGTGGCCGGGACCAAGTACCGGGGGGAGTTTGAGGAGCGTCTGCGACAGATCATAGAGGAGCTGAAAAACGCCAAGGTCATCGCCTTCATTGACGAGCTCCACACCCTCATCGGGGCTGGGGGGGCGGAAGGGACCCTGGACGCGGCCAACATCATGAAGCCCGCCTTGGCCCGGGGGGAGATCCAGGTCATTGGGGCCACCACCACCGGGGAGTACCACCGCTACATTGAGAAGGACGCGGCCTTGGAGCGGCGCTTCCAGCCGGTCATCGTCCTCGAGCCCTCCCCGGAGGAAACCCTGGAGATCCTAAAAGGCCTCCGCCCCCGCTACGAGGCCCACCACGGGGTGGTCATCCCCGACGAAGTGCTGGAGCTTTCGGTGAAGATCGGCATCCGCTCGCTTCCCGGGCGCAACTTCCCGGACAAGGCCATTGACCTCATTGACGAGGCGGCAAGCCGGGTGCGCCTCAACGCCTCCCTGGGCCTGCCCGTGGCCGAGGAGGACGGTACCCCCGTGGTCACCCGGGAGGACCTGGAGGCGGTGGTGGACTCCTGGGGCGGGATCTACGCGGACGACCGCGACCTGGAGAAGCTGGCCCATCTGGAGGAGGAGCTCAAGAAGCGGGTGGTGGGCCAGGAGGAGGCCATCCGCGCCCTGGCCAACGCCTTAAGGCGGGCCCAGGTGGGCCTTGGGGGCCGGACCCGGGTGGCGGCGAGCTTCCTCTTCGTGGGCCAAAGCGGGGTGGGCAAGACCCAGCTGGCCAAGGCCCTGGCGGAGGTCCTCTTCGGGTCGGAAAGGGCCCTCATCCGCTTTGACATGTCCGAGTTCCAGGAGCCCCACTCCATCTCCAAACTCATCGGGGCCCCGCCGGGCTACGTGGGATACGAGCAGGGGGGCCGGCTCACGGAGGCCGTGCGCCGCCAGCCCTTCAGCGTGGTCCTCCTGGACGAGATTGAAAAGGCTCACCCCGACATCTACAACACCTTCCTCCAGGTTCTGGACGAGGGCCGCCTCACGGACGGGATGGGCCGCACCGTGGACTTCCGCCGGGTCATCCTCATCATGACCTCCAACACTGGCTACAACACCGGCCCCGCGGTGGGCTTCACCTCCCGGGAGGTGGACACCGAGTCCCCCCTGAAGGCCCTCTTCACCCCCGAGTTCCTGGACCGGCTGGACGAGGTCATCCGCTTCCGTGCCCTGACGGAAGAGGAGCTGGTGCGGGTGGCCGAGCTCATGCTGGAAGAAATCCGGAAAGAGCTGAAGTCCCGGGACATCGAGGTCACCTTTGCCCCTGAGGTGGCCCGCTTCGTGGTGGAGCAGGCCCCCAAGACGGGCAGCGCCCGGGCGGTGCGCGGGGTGATCCGGGAGCGGATAGAAGACCCCCTGGCCCTGGCCCTCCTCAAGAAGCCGGAAGGGCGCCTCCACGTGACGGTGGAGGATGGGCACCTGGCCTTCCACGAGGTGGAGGGGGAGGAGCTGAGTCTAGTCTGACACCCCAGCCGGGCCTAGGCCCGGCTGGGGGCCCCAGGAATGGCCAAGAGCGCTTACCGCTGTGTGGAGTGCGGCTACCGCACCCCCAAGCCTCTAGGCCGCTGCCCAGGGTGCGGGGCCTGGGGGAGTTTTCAGGCGGTCCAGGAAACCCCACGCCCAAGCCCCAAAGCGCCCTCCCCCGCCCCGGCCCTCCTCCGGCTTGCGGAGGTGGGGGAAGGGGAAGAGGGCCGGTTCTCCTCGGGGCTTGAGGAGGTGGACCGAGTCCTGGGGGGAGGGTTTGTGCCGGGAGAGGTGGTTCTCCTCGGGGGGGAGCCCGGGGTGGGCAAGAGCACCCTCCTCCTGGAGATGGCGAAGCGCCTCAAGAAGCGGGTCTACTACCTGGCAGGGGAGGAATCCCCCGCCCAGATCCGCCTAAGGGCCCGTAGGCTTGGGCTAAACGACCTTCTTCTCCTCAAGGAAACCCGCCTGGAGCCTCTCCTTGCCTTCCTGGAGGAGGCCCCCCCAGAGGTGCTCTTCGTGGACTCCATCCAGACCCTCGAGGCCGGAGGGGCCCCGGGCAGCCTGGTCTCCGTACGGGAGGCCACCTCGGCCCTGGTGCGCTTCGCCAAGGAACAGGGCACGGCCACCCTTTTGGTGGGCCACGTGACCAAAGAAGGGGTGGTGGCGGGACCCAAGGCCATAGAGCACGCGGTGGACGCCACCCTTTACCTGGAAACCGCCGGGGTCTACCGGGTCCTGAGGAGCGCCAAGAACCGCTTCGGCCCCGTGGGGGAGATGGGGGTCTTCCGCATGGAGGAAAGGGGCCTTCTGGAGGTGAAAAACCCCTCAGAGGCCTTCCTCCTAGAGCGCCCCAAGGGGGTACCGGGGAGCGCCATCGCCCTGGCCCTGGCCGGGGAAAGGGCCTTGGCCCTGGAGGTCCAGGCCCTGGCAGCCAAAACCCCCTTCCCCGCCCCGCGCCGGGTGGTCCAGGGGCTGGACGGGCGGCGGGTGGACATGGTCCTGGCGGTGCTGGAGAGGCGGCTCGGTCTTCCCCTCTCGGGGCTGGACCTCTACGTGAACCTGGCGGGGGGGCTTAGGGTGCTGGACCCGGGGCTGGACCTCCCCGTGGCCTTGGCGGTGTATTCTGCCGTGGTGGGCCGCCCCCTCCCCGAGGACCTAGCGGCCTTGGGGGAGGTGGGCCTGGCCGCGGAGGTCCGGAGCGTGGTGGGGTTGGAGCGGAGGCTCAAGGAGGGGGAGCGGGCGGGGTTTAACCGCTTCCTCCACCCGGGGAACGTGCGCCGGCTGGAAGAGGCGGTGGAGGCCGCCATGGGATGACGGGCCGCCTTCTCCTCTACCTCCTCTTCGCCTACCTGGGCTTCCGGCTGGCGGTGGGCCTCGAGGCCCTAGGCCTCCTCCCCCAAAGCGCGGGCCTCCTTTCTCTGAATCGGTTTTACCTTACCCTGGCGGGCCTCCTCACCGGCATCCTCCTCGCCCCCAGGCTGGAAGGCCTCCTGGAGCCCCTAAGGGCCAGGGTCAAATCCCTTCCCCCCGAGGTCCCCGTGGCCCTCACCCTGGGCACCACCCTCGGCCTCCTCCTCGCCGTCCTCCTCACCACCCTCCTGGCCCAGGTGCCGGGGTTTTCCCCCTACCATAGCCTTCTCCTCGCCCTCTTCCTGGTGGGGCTCTTCGCCTACCTGGCCCTGGGGTACCGGGAGTACCTGCGCCCGCCGCAAAGGCCCCAAGGCCCGGGGGGCAAGGTGCTGGATACGAGCGTGCTGGTGGACGGGAGGATCGCGGAGGTGGCGGAGGCGGGCTTTTTGGAAGGCCCCCTTTACGTGCCCCACTCCGTCCTCAAAGAGCTCCAGCACTTCGCCGATAGCCCCGATGCCCTAAAAAGGGCCAAGGGCCGGCGCGGCCTGGAAACCCTAGAGCGGCTTAAGGCCCTGGTGGGGCTTGCGGTCCTGGAGGAAACCCCCAAAGGGGAGAGCGTGGACGAACAGCTCCTCTTCCTGGCGCGCAAGCTTGGGGCCGTCTTGGTCACCAACGACCTGGCCCTCCTTCAGATGGCCCGCATCTACGGGGTCAAGGCCCTTTCCGTCCAGGCCCTGGCCCAGGCCCTAAGGCCCAGGCTTCAGGTGGGGGACACCCTGAAGCTCCTCATCCTCAAGGAGGGCAAAGAGCCCCACCAGGGGGTGGGCTACCTGGAGGACGGCTCCATGGTGGTGGTGGACGACGGCATCGCCTACCGGGGACAGGAAATAGAGGTGGTGATCACCCAGGCCATCCAGACCCAGGTGGGCCGCCTCTTCTTCGCCCGGCCAGCGGGACACTGAGCCCAGGAAGGGGCCCGGTATAATACGGGCGGCCGTAAGGCCAAGGAGGTGGCCTTTGAACCTGCACGAGTATCAGGCCAAGGAGATCCTAGCCCGCTACGGCATCCCCGTGCCCCCGGGCAAGGTGGCCTACACCCCCGAGGAGGCCAAAAGGACCGCCGAGGAGCTGGGCAAGCAGGTGGTGATCAAGGCCCAGGTCCACACGGGCGGGAGAGGCAAGGCGGGTGGGGTCAAGCTGGCGGACACCCCCAGCGAGGCCTACGAGAAGGCCCAGGCCATCCTGGGGATGAACATCAAGGGCTTCACCGTGAAGAAGGTCCTGGTGGCCGAGGCGGTGGACATCGCCAAGGAGTACTACGCCGGCCTCATCCTGGACCGGGCAAAGAAGCGGGTGGTCCTGATGCTCTCCAAGGAGGGCGGGGTGGACATCGAGGAGGTGGCCGCGGCGCGCCCCGAGGCCATCCACAAGTTCTGGATTGACCCCCACAAGGGTTTCCGCTCCTTTGAGGCCCGGGAGATGGTGCGGAAAGCAGGGCTGGAGGGCAACCTCAACAAGCTGGCCCAGGTCCTGGTGAACCTTTACCGGGCCTACGAGGGGGTGGACGCCTCCATCGCCGAGATCAACCCCCTGGTGGTGACCACCGACGGCCAGGTGGTGGCCGCGGACGCCAAGATCGTCCTGGACGACAACGCCCTCTTCCGCCACCCCGATCTGGCGGAGCTTAGGGAGGTGGAGGCGGAGCACCCTCTGGAGGTGGAGGCCAGCAACTACGGCTTCGCCTACGTGAAGCTTTCCGGCAACATCGGCATCATCGGGAACGGGGCGGGGCTTGTGATGTACACCCTGGACCTGGTGAACCGGGTGGGGGGCAAGCCCGCCAACTTCCTGGACATCGGGGGTGGGGCCAAGGCGGACGTGGTCTACAACGCCCTCAAGGTGGTCCTCAAAGACCCCGACGTGAAGGGGGTCTTCATCAACATCTTCGGCGGCATCACCCGGGCGGACGAGGTGGCCAAGGGGGTCATCCGCGCCCTGGAAGAGGGCCTCCTCACCAAGCCCGTGGTCATGCGGGTGGCGGGCACCGCGGAGGAGGAGGCCAAGAAGCTCCTGGAGGGCAGGCCCGTGTACATGTACCCCACGTCCATTGAGGCGGCCAAGGCCATCGTGGCCATGGTGGGAGGTGTGGCGTGATCTTGGTAAACCGCGAGACCCGCGTCCTGGTCCAGGGCATCACCGGCCGGGAGGGGCAGTTCCACACCCAGCAGATGCTGGCCTACGGCACCAAGATCGTGGCCGGGGTCACCCCGGGCAAGGGGGGCACGGAGGTCCTGGGGGTACCCGTTTACGATACGGTGAAGGAGGCGGTGGCCCACCATGGGGTGGACGCCTCCATCATCTTCGTCCCCGCCCCCGCCGCTGCGGACGCGGCCCTGGAGGCCGCTCACGCGGGGGTACCCCTCATCGTCCTCATCACCGAGGGCATCCCCACCCTGGACATGGTGCGGGCGGTGGAGGAGATCAAGGCCCTGGGGTCCAGGCTCATCGGGGGGAACTGCCCGGGGATCATCAGCGCCGAGGAGGCCAAGATCGGCATCATGCCCGGCCACGTGTTCAAGCGGGGCCGGGTGGGCCTCATCAGCCGCTCGGGCACCCTCACCTACGAGGCGGCGGCGGCCCTCTCCCAAGCTGGGCTTGGCACCACCACCACCGTGGGCATCGGGGGGGACCCGGTCATCGGCACCACCTTCAAAGACCTCCTTCCCCTCTTCAACGAGGACCCGGAGACGGAGGCCGTGGTCCTCATCGGGGAGATCGGGGGCTCGGACGAGGAGGAGGCCGCGTCCTGGGTGAAGGAGCACATGAAGAAGCCCGTGGTGGGCTTCATCGGCGGCCGCTCCGCCCCCAAGGGCAAGCGGATGGGCCACGCGGGGGCCATCATCATGGGGAACGTGGGGACCCCGGAGTCCAAGCTCCAGGCCTTTGCCGAAGCGGGGATCCCCGTGGCGGACACCATTGACGAGATCGTGGAGCTCATCAAAAAGGCCCTGGGCTAAGGAGGGAGCATGAAAGCACCTGTACGCGTAGCGGTAACCGGTGCCGCGGGGCAGATTGGCTACAGCCTCCTCTTCCGCATCGCCGCGGGGGAGATGCTGGGCAAGGACCAGCCCGTCATCCTGCAGCTCCTGGAAATCCCCCAGGCCATGAAGGCCCTGGAAGGGGTCATCATGGAGCTGGAGGACTGCGCCTTCCCCCTCCTTGCAGGGGTTGAGGCCAGCGACGACCCCAAGGTGGCCTTTAAGGATGCGGATTACGCCCTTTTGGTGGGGGCGGCCCCCAGGAAGGCGGGAATGGAGCGGCGGGACCTCCTGGAGATGAACGGCCGCATCTTCACCGAGCAGGGCCGGGCCCTGGCGGAGGTGGCCAAGCGGGAGGTGAAGGTGCTGGTGGTGGGGAACCCCGCCAACACCAACGCCCTCATCGCCTACAAAAACGCGGAGGGGCTGGACCCCTGGAACTTCACCGCCATGACCCGGCTTGACCACAACCGGGCCAAGGCCCAGCTCGCCAAGAAGACCGGAGTTCCGGTGGACCGCATCCGGAAGCTTGCGGTCTGGGGCAACCATTCCTCCACCATGTTCCCCGACCTCTTCCACGCGGAAGTGGACGGGAAGCCCGCCTTGGAGCTGGTGGACATGGAGTGGTATGAAAAGGTCTTCATCCCCACCGTGGCCCAGCGTGGGGCAGCCATCATCCAGGCCCGGGGAGCCTCCAGCGCGGCCAGCGCTGCCAACGCCGCCATTGAGCACATCCGGGACTGGGCTTTAGGGACCCCTGAGGGGGACTTCGTCTCCATGGCCGTGCCCTCGAGGGGGGAGTACGGCATCCCTGAGGGGATCGTCTACTCCTTCCCCGTGACCGCCAAGGGCGGGGCGTACGCCATCGTGGAGGGGCTGGAGATCCCCCCCTTCGCCCGGGAGAGGATGGAGATCACCGCCCGGGAGCTGCTGGACGAGATGGAGCAGGTGAGGGCTTTAGGCCTCATCTAAGGCCCCCCGCCAGGAGGGATTCCAAAGGGCCTGCCTGACGGCAGGCCCTTCTTAAGGCCAAGCCTCGAGGGCCCAGGGGTAGACCACCCAGGCCCCCGTCTCCGCCGCGTGGAAGTCCGGGCGGTCCGGGACCCGGTTCCGTTCCGGTTTGAAGTGGAGGGTGGCCACCCAAGGCCTTCCACCCGCCCGGCGGATCCTTTCCTTCACCGCGAAGGCCGTGCGTCCCGAGTCCCAGACGTCGTCCACCACCAAGACCCGCTTTCCCCGAAGGAGGGGGTCCGGGGGGAACTGGAGAAAGACGGGCTCGGGTAGGGGCTCCTCCCCCTCGTAGAACATCACCGCGGCGGTGAGGATGTCCCGCACCCCCAGGGCCTGGGCCAACAGCGCCGTGGGGATGAGCCCGCCCCGGGCCACCCCTAAAAGGAGGTCAAAGGGCTGGCCCTCGAGGCGGCCCGCCAGGTGGCGCACCAGAAGGAGGAGGTCCTCCCAGGAAAGGTAGAGCCGGTCCATCAGTCCTTGTCCAGCTCAAAGGCCTGGTGCACGGCCCTAAGGGCCGCTTCCGCGTACTCCGCGGGGATGATCACGGAGATGCGCACCTCGCTGGTGGCGATCATCTCTATGTTGGCCCCGGTGGAGGCCACCGCCTGGAACATCTTGGCGGGGACCCCGGGGGCCGAAGCCAGGCCCACCCCCACAATGGACACCTTGGCGATGTCGGATCTCAGAATGGCCTCCCCCCCTATCTCCGAAAGAACGGGCTCCAGGGCCTCCAAGGCTTCCTGGGCGAAGTCCTTGTTCACCGTGAAGGCCATCTGCTGCCGCGAGGGGTCGTGCCCGGGCACCCCCTGGATGATCATGTCCACCGCAATGCCCTTCTCCGCCAGGGCCTGGAAGACCTTGGCGGCGATGCCCGGCTGGTCGGGGATGCCGATGAGACCGATCTGGGCGTGGTCCAGGTCCAAAGCCGCCCCCGTCACCACCTTGTCCATTTCCATGCTGACCTCCTTCACCAGGGTGCCTGGGTTGTAGGAAAAGCTGGAGCGCACGTGGAGGACCACCCCGTAGCGCTTGGCGTAGTAGACCGCCCGGGGATGAAGGACCCTGGCCCCAAGGGCGGCCATCTCCAGCATCTGATCGTAGCCGATGACCTCGAGCTTCCTGGCCTCGGGGATGAGGTGGGGATCCGTGGTGTAGACCCCTTCGGTGTCCGTATAGATCTCGCACTCCTTGGCCCCCAAGGCGGCGGCAATGGCCACCGCGGTGGTGTCCGACCCCCCCCGGCCCAAGGTGGTGATCTCCCCCTCCGGGGTGGTGCCCATGAAGCCGGCGATCACCGCCACATAGCCCTCGTCCAGGGCCTTCTGGATGCGGATGGGGTCCACGGAGAGGATGCGGGCATCCCCGTAGCGCCCGTCGGTGGCGATGCCAATCTGGTGCTGGACGAAGCCCCTCGCCGGGATCCCCATGGCCCATAGCTGCATGGAGAGGAGGGCCACGGACACCTGCTCCCCGGTGGTGGTGAGGAGGTCCAGCTCCCGGAAAGGGGGTCTTGGGTTCACCCGCTTGGCCAGGGCAATGAGCTCGTCGGTGGTGTGCCCCATGGCCGAGACCACCACCGCAAGTTTATGCCCCTTCTCGCGGTAGTGGGCGATGCGCTGAGCCACCTTGTGGATCCTCTCCAGATCCCCCACGGAGGTGCCGCCGTACTTCTGCACAACCAGGGCCACGCTGCCTCCTTTCCGCCCAGGGGGCGGATTTGAGGATGCATGTTAACACATTTGCCCTGATGGGCCCAAGCCCCCTATCCTAACGGGGTGGCCATGACCCTCGAGGCCTACCACCGCTTAACCCCCCTACCCGCCCCCGGAGGCCGGACGCTCTTCGTGAAACCCGGGGCCCGCGGGTGGAAAGACCCCCTATACGAGCTGGCCTTCCGCCACGTGAAGCCCCACGGGGAGCGCGCCATTGACCTAAACCCCGGCGTGGGCTGGGCAAGCCTCCCCCTGGAGGGGCGGATGGAGGTGGAAAGGCTAGAAACCTCCAAGGCGGCCCTCCGCTGCCTGGAAAAAAGCGGCCTAAGGGCCCACCCCGCCCCCCCCTGGGCAGCGGAGGAGGAGGCCTTTGACCTCGCCGTCCTGGTCCTGCCCGCAGGCCGGGGGACGGCCTACGTGGAGGCAAGCCTCCGGGCCGCGGCCCGGGCCCTGAAACCGGGGGGGAGGCTTTACCTTGCCGGGGATAAGCGGAAGGGGTTTGAGCGCTACTTCAAGGACGCCAAAGCCCTCCTGGGCTACGGCCTGGTGCTGGAGCGGGAAGGCCCTTACCGCATCGCCCTCTTGGAAAAGGAAAACCCCTCTCCCCCCTTGCCCCCCTTGTGGCGGCGCTTTGAGGCCGAGCTTCTGGGCCGCCGCTTCGCCTTCCACCACCTCCCAGGGGTCTTCTCCGCGGGGAAGGTGGACCCCGCCTCAAAGCTCCTCCTTTTGGCCCTCCTAGAGGAGCTGGGCCCGGAAGGGGTGCGGGGGCAAGTCTTCCTGGACCTGGGAGCAGGGTACGGGGCCCTCACCCTGCCCTTGGCCGCCCTTGGAGGGGTGGGGGTGGGGGTGGAGGACGACCTGGTCTCCGTGCTCTCCATGAAGCGGAGCCTGGAGGAGAACGGCCTCGAGGCTACCCTCCTCCACTCGGATGTGGACAGCGACTTGACAGAGGAGGCCCGCTTTGACATCATTGTTACGAACCCCCCCTTTCACGTGGGGGGTGCGGTCATCCTAGATGTGGCCCAGGCTTTTGTGAGCGTGGCGGCGGCCCGGCTTCGTCCGGGCGGCAGGTTTTTCCTTGTGGCCAACCCCTTTCTCAAGTACGAACCCCTGCTGGAAGAGGCCTTTGGCGCCTTCAGAACCCTGAAGGTGGCGGACTACAAGGTGCTCCTTGCGGTCAAGGGAGGTCAGCCTTGAAGAAGGCGAAGAAGAAGACGGCGGAGAAAGGCAGCGAGCCTGCGGAGCTGGAGGTCCAAGCCCTGGAGGGGCCGGACAGGGTCCCCGAGGACCTGGAGGAGCCGGACCCCGAGCTTTTGGACCCCGAACTCCTGGATCTGGAAGATCCCCTTTTGGAAGAAGGAGAGTTCCTCCCGGAGGAGCCCCTGGAGGAGGAGGAAGAGGAGCTCGCCCTCCCCAAGGTCTCCACCTCCGACCCCGTGCGCCAGTACCTGCACGAGATCGGCCAGGTGTCCCTCCTCACCCTGGAGGAGGAGATTGAGCTGGCAAGGAAGGTGGAGGAGGGCATGGAGGCCATCAAGAAGCTCTCCGAGATCACCGGCCTCCCCGCGGACCTTATCCGGGAGGTGGTGCGGGCCAAGATCCTGGGCACCGCCCGGGTGAGCCAGATCCCAGGCCTGGAGAATAAACCCGACCCCAAGACGGTGGAGGAGATAGACCAGAAGCTCAAAAGCCTCCCCAAGGAGCACAAGCGCTACCTGCACATCGCCCGCGAGGGGGAGGCGGCCCGTCAGCACCTCATCGAGGCTAACCTGCGGCTGGTGGTCTCCATCGCTAAGAAGTACACGGGTCGGGGGCTCTCATTCTTAGATCTAATCCAGGAAGGTAACCAGGGGCTTATCCGGGCGGTGGAGAAGTTTGAGTACAAGCGCCGCTTCAAGTTCTCTACCTACGCCACCTGGTGGATCCGGCAGGCCATCAACCGGGCCATCGCCGACCAGGCCCGCACCATCCGCATCCCGGTGCACATGGTGGAGACCATCAACAAGCTCTCCCGCACCGCCCGTCAGCTCCAGCAGGAGCTGGGCCGGGAGCCCACCTACGAGGAGATCGCCGAGGCCATGGGTCCGGGCTGGGACGCCAAGCGGGTAGAGGAAACCCTGAAGATCGCCCAGGAACCCGTCTCCCTGGAGACCCCCATCGGGGACGAGAAGGACAGCTTCTACGGCGATTTCATCCCCGACGAGAACCTCCCTTCCCCTGCGGAGGCCGCGGCCCAAAGCCTCCTCTCCGAGGAGCTGGAAAAGGCCCTCTCCAAGCTCTCCGAGCGGGAAGCCATGGTCCTCAAGCTCCGGAAGGGGCTCATTGACGGGCGGGAGCACACCCTGGAGGAGGTGGGGGCCTACTTCGGGGTGACCCGGGAAAGGATCCGCCAGATAGAAAACAAGGCCCTAAGGAAGCTCAAGTACCACGAGTCCCGCACCCGCAAGCTTCGGGACTTTCTGGACTAGGCCCCGCTGGGGGCGAACCGCGCCTGGGCTCCCCTAGGGGAGCCCCAAGGGAAAGCGGGCCACCTCCAAAAGCGCCTCCCCCTCGCTCCGCACCAGGGCCACCTCCCGCACGGTGAAGGAGCCTATGGGGGGCTTGGGTAGGCCTTGGGCCAGGGCCTCCGCCCTTTCCGGTGAAAGGTCCAGGGCTAGGGTGAGGTGGGGGATGTAACTCGGGCCTTCTATCTCTTTAAGGGGGGGGGCCAAGGGCTCCAGCGCGCGGTGGAGGCGGCGGAAGGCCTCCCCCCCGTAGGCCCGGAGGTAGACCACCCCTTGCGGCCAGGCCCTCCAGGGGCCAAGGCGCAGGCGGAAAGGGGCGTGGCCCCGGAGGATGCCTTCCAAGGCGATTTTCAAAGCCTCCTCCTCGTAGGGCCAGTCAAAGGGCTGGCGCAGGTTCAGGTGGGGAGGGCCGAAGCCCTTCACCCCGTGGGCCGCCTGGAGTTCCTCCATGAAGACCTTTAGACGCGCAGGCGGCCAAACCAGCACCCCGTACACAGGGGTAAGTATACCTTAGGCCTTCTTCAAAGCGCATCCGAAGCGCGGGTGGCTTCCCCGGGAAAAGGTGTGCACCTTAGGCAGGAGGCTTCCCTTCCCCCACTCCAGGACATATTACCCTTGACAAGCCCGCGAGGGGGGGTGTTTTCTGGGCCCGAAGGGGGTTTGTATGAAAAGAACCCTAATGGCCCTCTTGGCCCTCGGCCTGATGGTGGCCTTCTCCAACCAGGAAGCCATCAAGAAGGAGTGGGAGGGGAGCGCCCACAACAACGGGGTCATGGGGGAGAAGACCCTGGGGGAGGCCACAGTGGAGGTCCGCCAGGCAGGCGCCGCCCACTGCGCCCGCTGCCACAGCGAGCAGGGCTTCTTGGCCTGGCTGGAGCAGCTCAAGAAGGGGAACCCCGGCAACCTGGTGGGCCCGGACGGTAAGCCCGCCACGGTGGAGTACCTGAAGAGCCTGGGCCTCACCCAGGAGCAGGTACGGCCCATCACCTGTAAGGCCTGCCACGACGAGGACGGGGACCTGCGCCTGGCCAACGACACCCCCCTGCTCCCTTCAGGCTTCAAGGCCACCGCGGTGGGGAACGCCGCGCTTTGCATCACCTGCCACAACTCCCGCAACGGCCGCATCGCTTGGAACGCGGAGGATGCGGGGCGCTACACCTACCCTCACGCCTCCAGCCAGGGGGATGTCCTCCTGGGCAAAAACGCCTACTTTGTGGACGACACCCGGGAGTGGCCTAACCCCCACGCCTTCTTCACCGGAAACGCCTGCTCCACCTGTCACATGAGCCTGGCCGGGAAGGGAGACTACTCCTCCCACACCTTCAAGGTCCCCGAAGGGCTCTGCGCTTCCTGCCACGGGACCAAGTACACCGAGGAGATGGTCCAGGAAAACACCCTCCATCTCCTCTCCCTGGTGCGCACCCAGGTCAACGCCCGGGTGCTGGCGGCGCGGGACCGCATCAAGACTGTGCGGGCCTGGAACCCCGAAACCGGCCAGTTCACCCCCAACGTGGCGGTGAAGGCCCCCGTCTACCGGGTGGACCTCCTCTCCATCGCCGGGCAGATCGCCTTCAAGATGACCCTCACGGACGGGAGCGTAGTCTACAGCCAGCTCGGGGACATCAAGGATGAGAAGGGCCAGCCCGTCTTCGCCACCAAGGACCCCGTGGTGCGGGCCGCCTGGAACTACCTCCTCATCCAGAACGACGGGTCCAAAGGCGTGCATAACCCCACCTACACCCGGGCGGTGCTCCTGGCCACCCTAGAGGCCCTGAAGTAGGCCCGGCTGCAGGCCCCCACCGGAGGCGTGCTCCGGTGGGGCGTTACCATAGAGGGGTGAGCCGCACCTATCTCTACCGGGGCCGGATCCTGAACTTGGCCCTCCAGGGGCCCTACGAGATCGTGGAGCACAAGCCCGCGGTGGCCGTCATCGCCCTAAGGGAGGGCCGGATGCTCTTTGTGCGCCAGATGCGCCCTGCGGTGGGCCTCTCTCCCCTGGAGATTCCCGCGGGGCTCATAGAGCCGGGGGAAGACCCCCTGGAGGCCGCCAAAAGGGAGCTTGCCGAGGAGACGGGCCTTACGGGGGATCTCACCCCCCTCTTCAGCTTCTTCGTCTCCCCTGGCTTCACCGACGAGAAGACCTACGTCTTTCTGGCGGAAAACCTCCGTCCCATGGAGGCCACCCCCGACGAGGACGAGGCCCTAGAGGTCCTCTGGCTGGAGCCAGAAAAGGCCTTGGAGATGCACCGGCGGGGCGAGGCGGAGTTTTCGGCCACGGGAATCGTGGGGGTGCTCTACTACCATGCTTTTCTCCGAGGTCGCTGACGTTCCCAAGGGGGCCAAGGTGGTGGCCGTGGGCTCCTTTGACGGGGTGCACCTGGGCCACCAGCACCTCCTGCACCAGGCCAAAGAGGAGGCCAAGGCCCGCCGCCTGCCCCTTTTGGTCTACACCTTTGACCCCCCCACCAAGGTCTTCACCCGGGGGGAGGGCTTCCTGATGGACCTGGAGGAAAAGGTGGAGGCCCTAAGGGCCCTAGGGGTGGAGATGATCCTGGCCGTGCCCTTCAACGCCGAGTTTGCAGGGAGGAGCGCCGAGGCCTTCCTGGAAGACCTAAGGGCCCTGGGGGCCGAGGCGGTCTACGTGGGGGAGGACTTCCGCTTCGGTAAGGGGCGGGCGGGAACCCCCGAAGCCCTAAGGAGGGTGGCCCCGGTGTGCATCGTGCCCCTTTTGGAGCTTGGGGGAGAGGCGGTGAAGTCCAGCCGCATCCGAACCCTGCTAAAGGAGGGCCGGGTGGAGGAGGCCCGCCACCTCTTGGGCCGCCCCTACAGCGCCTACGGGGTGGTGGTGGAGGGGGAAAGGCTTGGGCGGAGGCTCGGCTTCCCCACCGCCAACCTGGCCGTCCATCCCCAAAAGGTCCTCCCCCCTGGGGTCTACGCGGTGGAGGCCGAAGGGCCCTTTGGCCGGAGGAAGGGGGTGGCCAACGTGGGCACGAGGCCCACGGTGGGGGGGGAGGAACGGCGCCTCGAGGTCCACCTCCTGGGCTTTGCGGGGGAGCTTTACGGGGAGGAGCTCAAGGTGGCCTTCCTGAAAAAGCTCCGAGATGAGCGGCGCTTTGAAAGCCTCGAGGCCCTAAAGGCGCAGATCGCCAAGGACCTCGAGGCCGCCCGGGCCTTCTTTGGGCTATAGGCGGGCCCCCCTGCCCGGGGCCCCGCCAGGGCCCTAAAGGCCAGGCTCGTCAAAGAAGGTGAGCTTGGGGGCGCGGTTCGCCCGGACCTCGTCCAGCCGGCGCACCGGGGTGGTGTAGGGGGCCCCCTCCAGCCACGCCTTAGGCTTTTCCAAAAGGACCCCTAAGGCCTCGGCGAAGGCCTCGAGGGTCTCCTTGCTCTCCGTCTCCGTGGGCTCCACCATGAGGGCCTCCTTGACGATGAGGGGGAAGTAGACCGTGGGGGGGTGGAAGCCCAGCTCCAAAAGCCCCTTGGCGATGTCCAGGGCGCGGAAGCCCTGGGGGGGCTGGGCCACGAACTCGTGCATGGTGGGGCCGTCGTAGGGGATGCGGTACCCCTTTTCCCTGAGGAGCTCTTTCAGGTAGCGGGCGTTAAGGACGGAAAGGGCCGCGGCCTTCTTAAGGCCTTCCAGGCCCAGGGTGCGGATGTAGGCCCAGGCCCGCACCAAAGCCAGGAAGTTCCCGTAGAAGCTCCGCACCCGGCCGATGCTTTTGGGCCGGTTGAAGTCCAGGTAGAACCCCTCCTCTCCCCTTTCCACCAAGGGTACGGGGAGGTAGGGGGCCAGGTGGGCCTTCACCCCCACAGGCCCCGAGCCCGGCCCGCCCCCCCCATGGGGCACGGTGAAGGTCTTGTGCAGGTTCAGGTGGACCACGTCAAAGCCCATGTCCCCCGGCCGGGCCCAGCCCATGATGGCGTTCAGGTTGGCCCCGTCGTAGTAGAGCTGGACCCCCGCCGCCTTGCAGAGCCGGGCGATCTCCAGGATGCGCCTTTCAAAGAGGCCTAAGGTGTTGGGGTTGGTGAGCATGAGGGCGGCCACGTGGGGGCCAAGCTCGCGCTTTAGAGCCTCGAGGTCCACCTCCCCGTCGGGCCCCGAGGGGATCTCCTTCACCTGGTAGCCCGCCATGCTGGCCGTGGCGGGGTTGGAGCCGTGGGCGGAGTCCGGCACCAGCACCACCCGCCGGGTCTTTCCCTCCCCCCGGTCCTCGTGGTAGGCGCGGATGATGAGGATCCCCGTGAGCTCCCCGTGGGCCCCCGCGGCGGGCTCCAGGGTGATGGCGTCCATGCCCGTGAGGGCCTTCAGGTCCTCCCCCAGCTCCCACATGAGCTCCAAGGCCCCCTGGACCGTGGCCGGGTCCTGGTAGGGGTGGAGGTCAGCGAAGAGGCGGGCCGCCTCCTCATGGAGCTTGGGGTTGTACTTCATGGTGCAGGAGCCCAAGGGGTAGAAGGTGGTGTCCACCCCCACCTGGCGGCGGGAAAGGCCGGTGTAGTGGCGGACCAGGGTGAGCTCGTCCACCTCGGGGAGGCGGGGCGGGGTCTCCCGAAGGTAGGCCTCGGGGATGAAGGCCTTGGCCTCGGGGACCTCCTTGACGAGCTTGAGCCCCCGCCTTCCCTTCCGGCTCCTCTCAAAGATGAGCGGGTAGTTCACCTCAGCACCTCCGCTAGCGCGTTCCTAAAGGCGAGGAGGTCCGCCTCCTCATGAAGCTCCGTGGCCGCAAAGAGGGCAAGCCCCGCCCCGTACTCCTCGGGTATGGGGGTGGCCCCGTGGAAGCCCCGCTCCGCCAGGGCCCTCCGCACCCCAAGGGGGTCCTTGGGAAGCCTTAGGGCGAACTCGTTGAAGAAGGGCTCGGGGGTAAAGGGCTCCACCCCCGGGATCTCCAGGAGGAGGGCCTTTAGGCGGTGGGCCTGGGCCACGCCCTTCAGGGCCACCTCTTTAAGGCCCTCGGGGCCCAGGGCGGCCAGGTACATGGCCCCCATGAGAGCGGTGAGCTGGGCGTTGGTGGTGATGTTGCTCTTGGCCTTGGCCCGCCTTATGTACTGCTCCCGGGCCTGGAGGGTGAGGATGAAGCCCCGACGGCCCTCCACGTCCACGGTCTCCGAGACCAGGCGGCCTGGGATCTGCCGCACGAAGGCCTTCCGGGTGGCCAAATAGCCGAAGTGGGGCCCCCCGAAGCCCATGGGCAGGCCCAGGCTCTGCCCATCCCCCACGGCGATGTCCGCCCCGTAGGCCCCGGGGGGCTTGAGGAGGCCCAAGGAGAGGGGGTCGGCCACGGCCACGAAGAGGGCCCCCGCCCGGTGGGCGGCCTCGGCCAAGGGGCCAAGGTCCTCCAAGGCCCCCAGGAAGTTGGGGTTCTGGGCCACCACCGCCCCCACCCCCTGGTCCACGGGAAAGGCCGGGGTCCTGCCCCCCTCCAGGGGCACGGTCCTGAGCTCGGCCCCCACAGCCTCGAGGTAGGTCCTGAGGACCTCCCGGTACTCGGGGTGGACCCCCTGGGAGACCAGGACCCCCATGCGCCCCGTCTCCCTTAGGGCCAGGAGGACCCCTTCCGCCAGGGCCGTGGCCCCATCGTAAAGGGAGGCGTTGGCCACCTCGAGGCCCGTAAGCTCGGCGATCATGGTCTGGTACTCAAAGGTGGCCTGCAAGACCCCCTGGCTCACCTCGGGCTGGTAGGGGGTGTAGGCGGTGAGGAACTCTCCCCGTTGGGCCAGGGCCTGGACCACGGGGGGCGCGTGGTGGCTTCGGATGCCCCCTCCAAGGAAGGCCTTGGGGGCGGGGCGGTTCTTGACCTGAAGGGCCCTTAAGCGCTCCAGCACCGCCCACTCCGGCATGGGCTCGGGAAGGGCGATGGGGGGGTTTAGGATCTCCTCGGGCAGGTGGCGGTAGAGGTCCTCCAGGGATCCCGCCCCCACCTTCTCCAGCATGGCCGCAATCTCCTCGGGCGTGTGGGGCGTGTAGTCCATGCCTTTATCCTTCAACAAAAACCCCGGGCCATTTGACCCGGGGCCACACCTGGGGCCTGGGGGCTAAGGGGCCCTTGCCCCCCTGTTTCCCCCGGCACCCACCCATGGCCTAGGCTCCGGCCTCCAGGGCCTCCTGGTAGCCGGCGGCGTCCAGAAGCCCGTCCAGGTCCCCCATATCCCGGGGGCGGAGGCGGAAGATCCAGCCCTCCCCGTAGGGGTCCTGGTTGATGAGCTCGGGGTTCTTCTCCAGGGCCAGGTTCACCTCCACCACCTCCCCCGCCACGGGGGCGTAGATATCGGAGGCGGTCTTCACGCTCTCCACCACGGCGATGGCCTCGCCCGCCTCCACCGCCCGCCCCACCTCAGGGAGCTCCACGTAAACCACGTCCCCTAAGGCATCCTGGGCGTAGTCAGTGATGCCCACCAGCACCGTATCCCCTTCGGGGAAGGCCCACTCGTGCGTCTTGGTGTAGAACCGGTCCTTGGGTATGTCCATAGCGCCTCCCAACCCCCGCTATTTTAGCGGTACAAAGGGCAAGGGGCTAAGGGAAGCCGGGATCTTTCGCCCCCGCACCTCCACAGAAAAAGGCCCCTCCACGCCCTCGGCCACGTAGGCCAGGGCGATGCCCTTCTCCAGAAGGGGCGAAAAGCCGCCGCTCGTCACCCGGCCCACCCGCTCCTCCCCAGCGAAGACCGGGTAGCCCTCCCGGGGGATGCCCGCCTCCAGCACAAGCCCAATAAGCCGCTCCTTGCACGGGGAGGCCAGCATGACCTCCTTGCCCAGGAAGTCCTTTCCCCGCTTCACCACCCAGGCCCAGGGGGTGCAGAGGGGGTTGGTGTTCTCGGTGAGCTCGTGGCCGTAGAGGGGAAAGCCGGCCTCGAGCCTTAGGGTATCCCGGGCCCCAAGGCCGCACGGGGTGGCCCCCCCCTCCAGCAGGGCCTCAAAGACCGCCTCCGCGTCCTCCGGGGCGAGGAAAATCTCAAACCCGTCCTCCCCCGTGTACCCCGTGCGGGCCAGGAGGGCCTCCTTCCCCGCCACCTTGGCCCGGAAGACATCGTTCTTCTTCTTGGCGGCAAGGTCGGCCTCCGTGAGGGTCTGGAGGAGCCCTGCCGCCTTGGACCCTTGGAGGGCCAGGAGGGCCGTGGCCTCGGAGCGGTCCTCCAGTTCCACCCTAAAGCCCTGGGCCTGCCCCTTGAGGTGGGCCCAGTCCTTGGCGATGTTGGCCGCGTTCACCACCATGAGGTACTCCTCCTCCCCCAGGCGGTAGAGGTAGATGTCGTCCACCACGCCTCCTTTGGCATTGGGGAGCATGGAGTACTGGGCCCGGCCCACCTTGAGCCGCCCCACGTCGTTCACCGTGGCCCACTGGAGGAAGGGAAGGGCCTCCGCCCCCCGGATGAAAAACTCCCCCATGTGGCTCACGTCAAAGACCCCCACTCCCCGGCGCACCGCCAGGTGCTCCTCCCGGATGGAGGTGTACTGCAGGGGCAGGGCGTAGCCCGCGAACTCCACCATCCGCCCCCCATGGCGGAGGTGGACCTGGTAAAGAGGGGTCTCCTTCATACCAGAGCCATCCTACCCCTTCTTTTGCCCCACCTGGGAAAGCCTCGGCGGGATCTAGAAGAGCTCTCGCCTCAGGGCCTCGGCGGAGTTGTCCTCCAAGACCTCCTCCTTCTTGGTGGCCCAGGCGGGGAAGGGGAAGCGCAGGAAGAGGGGCACGGGGAGTTCGGGCTGGTGGAGGATCACCGCCCCCTGGGGCAGGATCAGGGCCCGCTGGCGGAAGGAGGTGGGGAGGAAGCGGTACTCGGGGCGCTCCGCCTCCGCCGCATCAAGGCGCCCCACCACCCGGATGGCGGCGTTGGCCACCACCCGGCGCTCCACCTCGCTGGCCGTCTGCTGAGCCCCGATGAGGATGACCCCGAGGGAGCGGCCCCGTTCGGCGATGTCCAGGAGGACATCCTTGATGGGGCTTTCCTCGTCCCGGGGGGCGTACTTGTTGAGCTCGTCCAAGACGATGTAGACCCGCCCCCGGTAGGCCCCCCGCTCCTTCTTCTCAAAGACCTCCTTGAGAAGGGCCCCCACCACGAACATCTGGGCCTGGGGGTGGAGCTTGGCCAGGTCCACCACGTGCACCTGGGCCCCCTGGAGGGGGTCTGGGGGGTTCCCCTTCCGGTCCCCCCGGATGAGGTGGGCCACGTTCTCCACGCTGGAACGCAGGCGGCGCACGAAGGCCTCGAGGGTGGCCCGGGCCTGGCGGGCGGTCCAGCGCCTATCCCCCTCCCCTTCCCCGTCCTCGGGGCCTAGGAGCTTGTACTCCAGGTAGCCCACCAGGTCCTGGAAGGTCTTGAGGCGCCCCTGGCCCAGCCCCTCAAACCCCTGGCCGTCCTCCATCCCCCCAGGGCCCCCCTTCCAGTCCTCCACCACCAGGTGGGGCCCCCTTTGCCCCTCGGCCAGGCGGCGGAGCCTTTCCGTCACCTGGAGGATGAGGAAGCCCAGGTTGGTCATGGCCCCCCGGTCGGCAAAGAGGAAGGGGAGAAGGCCCCGCTGGCAGAACTGCACCAGGTCCCAGTGATAAACCGAAACCCCCTCGAGGCGGGTGTCTATGTCGGGGAGGAAGCCCTCCTTCTTGGGGGGGGCTAGGAAGGCCACGCTCCTAAAGGGCTCGGGGGAAAGGCCCATCTTCCGGTAAAGGTCCCGGTCCTCCTCCTTGAGGCGCAGGTTGGGCTTGTCCAGGAAGAAGAGGTCCTCCCCCTTCACGTTGAAGAGGAGGACCTTGGCCTGGTGGGCGTCCTCCGCCGCCCTGCTTTCCAGAAGGCTTTTCAGGAGGAAGGTGGCGTAGCTGGTCTTGGCCGCCACCCCGCTGATGCCGGAGATGTTCACGTGCCCGCCCTTCACCCCGTTTAGGAACTCCAGGTTGGCGTAGGCCACGGCCCCGTTTTGGAGGAGGCCCACGGGGAGCTTGGTGCTCCCCCTTTGGTTCTTCATAGCATCGTAGTAGAGGGCAAGCTCCATCTCCTCTTCCTCGGCCAAAAAGACCTCGGAGCCAGGGTCTGGGGGAAAGTACTCCTCGGGGAGGATGCGGGTCACGCTCACGTGGGCCACGTAGGCGAGGGAGTAGGGGATCTTGCCCTGGGCGGCCAGGAAGGTGTCGGTGTCAAAGCTCTGCCCCTCGTGCAGTTTGGCCACGTGGTCCACCGCTCCGAAAAAGCGCACCTCCCCCAGGCGCGGGTGGGGGGCGCGCACCACCACCAGGTCGTCAAGCCTAAGAAGGGCCTCCTCCTCCACCCCCACCCAAAACTCCAAGGGGGTGGCCTCCCGGCTTCCCAGCACCACGCCCACGCGCTTCACATCCCACCTCCCAGGAACTGGGCGATCTTCCGCCCCACCACCTCGCGGCTTCCCATCCGCCGCCCCAACTCCCGCTCCAGCCCCCCCACGGGGAGGAGGTTCTGGGGGGCGCGGGGGTCCTTGGCGGGGTGGGAAGCCAGGGCGGGGAAAAGGCTTAAGGAAAGCTTGGCCATCTCCGAAAATCCCTCCAGGGGGGCTTCCACCCGCAAAAGCCCCGCCCCCGGGGGGTAAGCCCCTGGAAGGGGCAGGCGCAGGTACCAACTGGCCACCTCCCGCCCCCGGCGGGGGAGGAGAAAGGCGGGGGTCCGCTCCCCGGGGCCGAGGAGGGCCAAAAGCCCCTGGGCCTCCTCCGGCAGGTAGCGGGCCCAGTGGGCTTTGATGTAGCCGAGGCTTTGGGGCCTGTCCACCCGCAAGGGGCCGTCCACCACCACCACCCCCTCCCCAAGCCCCTGAGCCAGGGCGGCCTCGAGGCGGGCCCGCTCCTCCTGCAGCCGCTTGAGGAGGGCTTGGGGGTCGGCTGCGCCCTCCAGGGGAAGGGGCCGGTAGTCAAGGGCCCCAAAGCAGAAGCCCTCCTCCGACCCCACGGCGTAGCGCTCCACCCGGACCTCCGCCAAGGCCATCCGCCCCTCCCGCCAGACCACCGCCCCCACGGCCAGGCTCCCCAGGAGGACAAGCCTCCTCCCGTCGGAAAGGAGGGCGTCCACCCGTTCCCGCCCGTCCACGAAGTAGAGGGGAGGCCAGGCCGTCTCCTGGCCCCGGATGGGCGCCCAGGGCTCCTCCAGGGGCCGCCAGGGGGCCTGGACCTCCCCCTCCAGTGGGGGACTTTCCAGGGCGTAGGCCGGGTCCCACACCAGGATGCGCCACATTCTCCCTAAGTATACACGGGAGGGCTTCAGATCCTGGGGGCCGGGCGGTAGGGCAGGTACCGGGGTTCCCAGAAGCGGCTCCGCACGAACTCCAAAAGCCCTTTTAGGGAAAGCCCCTGGATCCTCTCCTCCTCCGCCACCCCTTCCTCCAGGGCCTTCCGCATCACCCGGGCGGCCACGTAGGGGGAGACCTCCCGAAGCCGGGCCACTGGGGGGTAGAGGAGGTCCGGGAAGTGGGCGGAGGTGTACTCGTAGAGGGCGTAGGCCCCCTCGAGGACCATCCCGTCCGTCACCTCCCGCGCCCGGGCCAAGACGGCCCCCAGGCCGAGCCCCGGGAAGATGAAGGCGTTGTTCCCCTGGCCGATGGGGATCACCCGCCCCTTGAAGCCCACCGGGGGAAAGGGGCTCCCCGCGGCCACCAGGGCCCTTCCCTCCGTCCAGTAGATGAGGTCGTCGGGCAGGGCCTCGGAGGCGGAGGTGGGGTTGGAGAGGGGGAAGATCACGGGGCGCTCGGCGTTTTCCAGCATGGCCCGCGCCACGGGCTCGGTGAAGCTCCCCCCTTGCCCGGAAAGGCCCAGGAGGACCGTGGCCCGGGCGTTCCGTATGGTCTCCAGAAGGTTCGGATAGGGCCCCGAGAAGGTCCAGCCCTGAAGGCGCTCAGGCCTCTGGGCGAAGGGGCGCTTATAGGCCTCCATAGCACGCCCCTCCACCAGAAGCCCCTTGGAGTCCAGAACCAGGACCCGGGCCCTGGCCTCCTCCTCGGAAAGGCCCTCCCGTTTCATCCCCTCCAGGAGGGCCCAGGCCACCCCAATCCCCCCCGCCCCGGCCCCGTAGACCACCACGGTCTGGTCCCGAAGCCGCTCCCCCTTGAGCCGGCAGGCGGAGAGGACCCCCGCCAGGGCCACCGCCCCTGTGCCCTGGATATCGTCGTTGAAGGAGGGGAGCACCTTGCGGTAGCGCTCCAAGACGGCGAAAGCGTTCTCCTTGGCAAAGTCCTCCCACTGGATGAGGGCCTTGGGGTAGCGCCTTCTCACCGCCTCCACGAAGCGGTCCAGGAACTGGAAGTAGGCCTCCCCCTTAAGGCGTTTGTGCCGCACCCCCAGGTAGAGGGGGTCTTTTAGGAGGTCCTCCCGGTCGGTGCCCACGTCCAGCTCCACGGGGAGGGTCTTGTCCGGCCCCACGCCCCCCACCGCGGTGTAGAGGGTGAGCTTACCGATGCTGATGGCCATGCCCCCAAACCCCTGGTCCCCGATGCCTAGGATGGCCGAGGAGTCCGTGGCCACGATGAGGCGCACCTCCTCCAGGGGGATGTTGGCCAAAGCCTCGTCCAGGTGGTCAATGTTCCGGGTGCTGGCGGCGAAGCCCCGGGGGTAGCGGTAGATGTGGGAGAACTCCCGCACCGCCTCCCCCACGGTGGGGGTGTAGAGGATGGGGAGCATCTCCTCCAGGTGGTCCACCAGAAGGGCGTAAAAGAGGACCTCGTTCCGGTCTTGGAGGTGGCGCAGGTAGATGTGCTTCTCCAAGGGGGAGGTCTGCAGGCGGTAGCGGCGGTAGACCCTTTCCTTCTGCTCCTCCAGGGTGTTCACGTGGGGGGGGAGGAGGCCTTCCAGGCCCAAGGCTCTCCGTTCCTCCTCGGTGAAGGCCGTACCCTTGTTGAGGAGGGGAAGCCTAAGGAGAAGAAAACCCGTCACGTAGGGCTCCAGGTACCGCTCCCCGTTTTCGTCCCGCTTGACATCGTAGTAGCGGCTAACCGGCATAGGCTTATTTTTAACCCATCCCGGTGGACAAACGCCCCAAAAGAAACCCCAGGGGCCTCTGGGAAGGCCCCTGGGGGCGCGAGGGGCTAGACGTTGAAGCCAAACATGCGCATCATACGCTTGCCCTCCTCCGTCATCTTGGCGGGGGTCCAGGGCGGGGTCCAGACGAACTCCACGTTCACCCCCTGCACCCCAGGCAGGCGCATGACGGCCATCTCCGCGTCGGCCTTCACCACGTCCTGGGCTGGGCAGCCGATGGCGGTGAGGGTCATAGTGACGTCCACCACGCCGTTCTCGTGCACCTCCACATCGTAAACCAGGCCCAGGTCTACGATGTTCACCGGGATCTCCGGGTCGTAGACCACCTTGAGGGCCTCGAGGACCTGCTCCTTGGTGGGCAGTCCGGCCTTGGCCTCGCCTTCCATGCCCCCAGTATACCCGGGAAACCCCATGGGCTTTTCCCCTTATAATGGGGGCGGTTGGGGAGTAGCCCCAAGCCGGCGCCCCGTCAGGACGGGCCCGAGCCCCGGGGGCCGGGAGGGCGGGATGCCCTCGGGCAAGACCACCGCCAAAGGCGGTGGCTTTTTCTTTTGGAGGTAGGGCATGGAAGGCGTGCTCTCGGTCATCCTTATCCTGATCGTCCTGGAGGTGATCCTCTCGGCGGACAACGCCCTCATCCTCGGGGTCTTGGTGCAGAAACTCCCTGCACCCCTCAGGCGGAAAGCCCTCTTCTACGGCATTCTGGGGGCCTATGTCCTTCGGGGCCTTGCCCTCCTCTTCGCCGCGTTGGTCATCAAGCTCTGGTGGGTCCAGGCCCTGGGGGCGGCCTACCTCCTCCACATCGCCCTCAAGCACTTCTTGAAGCCGGAAGAGGGCCACGCCCCACCCCCCATGGAGGTGAGCGCGGCCCAGTTCTGGAAGGTGGTGGCCCAGGTGGAGCTCATGGACCTGGCCTTCGCCGTGGACTCCGTGCTGGTGGCCGTGGCCCTCTCGGACAAGCTCTGGGTCATCTACACCGGGGTCTTCCTAGGCATCCTGGCCCTACGGATGCTGGCGAGCCTGGTGGTCACCCTCCTGGACCTCTACCCCCGGTTCAAGCACCTGGCCTACGTGGTGGTAGGGCTGGCGGGCGTCAAGCTGGCCCTCGGAGCCTGGGACAAGGTGGCCAAGGAGGTCCTGCACCGGCCCGAGCTGGCCTTGGGGCTGGACAAGGAAGCGTTTAGCCTCTTCATCCTGGCGGTCCTCCTCTTGGGAAGCCTCTGGGCCACCCGCAAGCCCGCCACCGCATGAAGGCCCTCCTGTTCTTAGCCCCCCTTTCCCTCTTCCTGGAAACCGGCCTCCCCATCGGCCTCTTCGTCCCCGGGGGGGATACCCTCCTCCTAGCTTTAGGGGCCCTGGCCGCGGAGGGACGGATGGGCCTCTTCCCCCTCCTGCCTCTCCTTTTCCTGGGGAGCTTTCTGGGGCACCTTCTGGGGTACGGGGTGGGGCGCTGGGGCATGAACCGGCTTCAGCACCGTTTCCCCCCCTCCCTTTGGCAAAAGGGCCAGCGCTTCCTCACCCGCTATGGGCCCCTGGCCCTCCTCGTGGCTCCCTTCATCGGGGGGGTGCGCACCCTGGTGCCCTTCCTCATGGGAGCCCTGGGCTTCCCCTGGCCCCTTTACGTGGCCCTGGCAGGCCTGGGAAGCCTCCTCTGGACCCAGGGCCTTTTCCTCCTGGCCTACTTCCTGGGCCAGCACCTGCCCCCTTGGGCCCTTTGGGGCGGGCTCGTCCTTGCGGTCCTGCTGGGGGTTCTCCTTAGCCGGAAGCGATGAGAAGGTAATGGAGGCATTCCAGAAAAGATTGGCCTCCGCTATCGTGTTTTTGCGGTGCAAAAACTCCAAAATGCTCCCATCTCCCTCCTATAGGCCTCTTTTTGGGGCTTGACATGAGGAGGCTTAAGGTGCTACCCGCAAAGCCGGGCTTCCGGCGGGGGATCTTGACAACCAAACCCTCTCAGGCACGCGAATATGCGTTTTCGCTTCTCATCGGCCGCAACTCCGCGAGTGCATTTAAGGCAAAAACCCCGCGAAAACCCCTCTATACGCCTTATGTATATTCCAGGCTTCATCTTTCTCACATTTAGGGCCCCCTTGAACGCTGTTCCTAACAGTGCTCTTAACTCAAAACTTGCACCTATACTTCCGGCTTCAGGTTTATGCAGGGAAGACCACTTGAAAGGGGCTGCCGGTTTCCCGTCGGATAACGGGTACCATGAGTTCCGAAGCCCAAGCCCTACTCTGGCGCATC
>NZ_JBBIMD010000019.1:0-35268 GCF_037444525.1 Thermus sp.
GTCCATGAGCTCGCGGTAGTTGGCCATGTTACCTTCCAGCTTAGTTCTCCCGCCTTTGGTTGGGAAGGCTTAGCCCTAAAAGGAGGAAGGCCCCTAAGCTTTGCAGGAACACCAGCAGAAAAAAGGCCCCCTGGTATCCTAGGGCCTCCACCACTGGGCCCAACCCTGCTTGGAGGATAAAGATACCCAAGACTCCTAGCACGTTCACCCCTGCCATGGCCCTTCCTGAGGTATGGGGGAACAGGACTGCGGTGTGGGCCAGGACCAGGCCGTTGAATCCGCCCCCAAGGCCCATGAGGGCATAGGCGGCTCTGAGGTTCCCGCCCCCAGAGGCCCAGAGCAGCCCTAAGCTGAAGAGGCCCATTCCTAAAAGGAGAGCACGGCCACTTCCCAGCTGCGTAGCCAGGCCTCCACTTCCTAAGGCGCCTAGGACGGAGGCTAGGTTTAGGTTGCTCAGAAGCACACCCACCTCCTGAGGGGATAAACCTTGGGCGTAGGCGAAGGCCCCTGCCCAAAAGCTTTGGATAGCGAAAAAGCCACCGATATAGGCGAAGGCCAGGAAGCCTACAGAAAGGGGGAAGGGGTGGAGGCGGGGCCCTGCCCCAAGGGATCTCTCCTTAGGGGGCTCTGGGGGGGTGCCCCAACGGATGGCCAGGGCGAGGCCTAAAGCCAAGATGGCCAGAAGGCCGAAGACCCCTCGCCAACCTAAAGCGGCTTCCAGGGCCACCAGGGGGCTGGCAGCCAGGAGGCCCCCCAAGCCCCCTAGGGCCACGGTAACCCCGCTCAGGAGGTTTAAGTGCTGGGGGCGATGGATCTGGTAAGCCCTAAGGGCTCCCACCAGGGCCAGGGCAACCCCTACCTCCATGAGGATCCGCCCTAGAGCAAGAAGGGGCCAATCCTGGGCCCAGGCAAAGAGGAGGCACCCCGCCCCAGCTACAGCAAAGAGACCCCCTAGGGTGGACCGAGGTCCTAGCCTGTCTAAGGCTTTCCCCAGGGGAAGCTGGGCCAGGGCGAAGGCCAGATAAAACAGGCTGGTGAGGAGGCCCAAGCCGGTGGGGGAAAGGGCCAAGTCCTGGGCCATGGGTTCAGCCAAGGCAGCGTTGGCAGAGCGGAGCACATAGGACAAGGCGTAGCCTAGGGCGAAGGGAAGGAGGGCCTTCATGGGAAGAGGTCCTTGAGCCAGGGCCAGTAGGTTAAAAGGAGTAGGCTTAGGACCGAGGCCAAGACGAAGGGCCAGATTTCTCGCCAAATCTGCTCAATGGGCAAGCCGCTGATCCGGGCGCTGACAAAGAGATTAACGGCTACCGGTGGGGTGATCTGGCCGATGGCCATGTTCACCGTCATCACGATTCCCATCCATACGGGGTCCCACCCCAGGTGGGTCATCACGGGAAGGAGGGCAGGCAGCGTAAGGTAGTAGATGCTCACCGCATCCAGGAGCATTCCCAACGCCAGCCAGAAAAGGTTGAGGAAAGCCAGAAGGAGAAGGGGATTTTCTTCCCACTCTAGGAGGGCCTGGGAAAAGGCGTTCACCAAACCCACCGTGTCTGCTGTCCAGGCGAAGAGTCCAGCCCAGGCTACGATGGCCATCACCACCGCACTAGAAACCCCCGCTTCTACCAAAAGGGAGGGAAGTTCCTTTAGCTGGAGGGTACGGTAAACGAATAACCCCACCAAAAGCCCCCAAAAGACCCCTACTGCGGCGGCTTCCGTGGGGGTAAAGACCCCTCCATAGATCCCTCCGAGGATCACCAGAGGGGTGAGAAGGCCAGGGAAGGCCTCGAGGAAGAGCCGGCCTAGGGAGGCTGGGGGTTTCTGCCGCTGCCCCCAGCCCCGGGCACGTACCACCAGCACTGCGGCCACCCCTAAAGCTCCCCCCATGAGTAGGCCAGGCAGAATGCCCGCCCAAAACTGCTGGGCTATGGAGGTGCTGGCCAGGGTGGCGTAGATGATGAGGGCGATGGAGGGGGGAATGACGATGGAAAGCTCTGCCGAGGCGGCCACTAGCCCTCCAGCGAAGCCGGGGGCGTACCCTTGACGGACCATCATGGGGATGAGGATCCCTCCCAAGGCGGCCACTGTAGCTGGCCCGGAACCAGAGATGGCCCCCCAAAACATCCCGGCTAGAACCGCTGCTACGGCTGCACCTGCGCGCCACCCCCCCACCAAGGCTAGGAGGAGGCGGACAAGGCGCTCTGCGATTCCTGCCCGGTCCATCACCACGCCAGCCAGGATGAAGAAAGGAATAGCCAGGAGGGGAAACTTGGCGATGCCCGCCTGGAAATTGAAGGAAACCACCTGGAATCCCAGCCCTCCCCAGGCGATGATGGCCACCGCGGAGGTCCCGAGGGCAGCAGCCACAGGTACCCGCAAGAGGAGGAGGGTCAAGAAGATGGCCACCAAGAGGATGCCCATGGGCTAGCCTCCACCCCTCAGGGTTCGGAATGTGCCCTCCAGGCTACGCAGGACCACCAGCAGGGCCAGAAAGGGGGTGGGTAGAGTGTAGACGGCGTTGGGAATCCCCAAAGCGGGGGAGACTGACCCCAGGTCTAGATCGTCCATGGCCTGTCCCCAGGCTAGGTAGGCCAATGCAACAAAGGGTAGGGCGAAGACCAGGAAACCAAAGGCCACGAACCTTCGGCGCCAAGGGGCAGGAAGGATTTCCGTAAGAGCCACGAAGCGGATATGGGCTCCTTCGGCCCCTTCCCTTAGGCCGATGGCTATCCCAAGGAGGGTGGTCCATACAAAGGCGTTTACTGTGAGCTCCTCGGTGAAGGCCAGGGGGTAGCGAAGGAAGTAGCGGGTGAGGACGTTCAGGAAGGCCAGGGTGGCCATACCTCCTAGGAGAAGGGCCAGAAGAGCCTCTTCCAGGCGCCCCAGCCAGCGGCTGAGCATGGCCTACTTGACCCTCTTTTTGTCCGCCTCTGCCTGGACTACCAAGGTGCCACCAATCTCCTTAGCCCAGCGCTGGACCACCTCTGCCACTCGGCTACGGAAGCGACCTACTTCTAGGGGGGAAAGGACCGTAACCTCTACCCCTTGAACCCGCAGGTATGCGAGGGGGTCCTGGATTTCTACTTTCACCCCTATGGAGGCCAGATACCGTAGGGCAGCGCCGTCGTCCATACCCGCCCGGGCCAGGGCCTTCTGGTACCGGGCTGCTTCCAAGGCTGCTTCTTGGATGGCCTTCTGCACCTCAGGGGGGAAGGTACGCCAGGTCTGGCCGCTGGCGGCGAAGATCACAGGGTCTATCACATAGTTCCAAACTGTGAGGTAGCGTTGCCCCAGCTCCCAAAGCTTGTAGGGAATGATTACCCCTACGATGGGGTTTTCCTGTCCATCGATGACCCCTTGCTGAAGGGCGGTGAGGACCTCTGCCCAATTCATGGAGGTGGGGTTAGCCCCTAAAGCCCGGAAGGTCTCTACGAAGATAGGTGCGCCCACCACGCGGATCTTCAAGCCCTGGAGGTCCTCCGGGGTCCGTACCGGGCGTTTGGAGTTGGTGAGCTGGCGGTAGCCGTTCTCCCCCCAAGCCAGGGGTTCCACGCCCAGCTGCCGGAGCCGGGCGAAGATGGCCTTGCCTGCTTGGCCTTCTTCTACTGCATCAAGGTCCTTGTAAGCGGAGAAGAAAAAGGGGAGGTTGAAAAGGTTGAGCTCCTTTACCTGAGGGGACCAGTTAATCGTTGAGCCCAAAGCGAAGTCCGCCACCCCGGTGCGAAGGAGTTGGAACTCATTGGTCTGTTGCCCCGCGAAGAGCTGGCCGGAGTAGTAAACCTTGATGTTGACGCGCCCCCCTGTTTTCTCTTTTACCAATTCCGCGAAGCGTTGAGCCCCCATGCCCCAGGCCGTGTTGGGGCCTACCACCACCGAGAGCTTGTACTCGGCTTTGAACTGGGCCAAGGCCATACCGAGGAACACCAGAACGCTAAACCCGATCCACCGCATCCTGCACCTCCTCGTAGTATCCAAGCACTGTGCCCACGGGGTAGGTTTGGCCTACCTCCGCTAGGACCTCCCTCAAAACACCGGCTTCTTCTGCCTCCACCTCTAAAAGGGCTTTGTCTGTCTCTACCCGAAAGAGGGGTTCGCCCTTTTGGAAAACCGCTCCAAGGTCTTTAAGGAAGCCAAGAAAGGTTCCCTCTTCCATGGTAAGGCCCAGCTGGGGCATCCGGATAGGCCTCAGCGCCATGTCACCACCTCCTTGACCGCCCGCACTAGATCCTCTACTTGGGGTAGGACTCGAGCCTCCAGCGGAGGACTAAAGGGAATGGGCACATGGGCTGCCCCCACCCGGAGAACGGGAGCCTTTAGGGTACCCCAGAGCTTTTCCTGTAACGTGGAGGCGATCTCAGCCCCAAACCCGAGGAAGCGCCAAGCCTCGTGGGCCACCACCGCTCGGCCAGTCTTGGCCACAGAGGCCAGGACGGTGTCCCAGTCCAGGGGGTAAAGGGTTTTCAAATCCACCACCTCAACAGAGATCCCCTCTGCGGCCAAACGTTCTGCAGCCTCCAAGGCCTTGTGAAGGGTGAGGGAATAGTTGATGAGCGTGACCTCTTCTCCAGACCGCACCACTTCAGCCTGGCCCAAAGGGGTCAGGACTTCTCCCTCAGGCACAGGGCCCTTCCGGTTGTAAAGGGCCTTATGTTCCAGGTAGAGCACAGGATCCTCCGCGCGGATAGAGCTTTTGAGGAGGCCTTTGGCATCCTTGGGGGTGGCCGGGGCCACCACCTTGAGGCCTGAGGCATGGAGGAGGAGGGCCTCCAGGCTCTTGGAGTGGTGGGCCCCTGCGGAGCGGATCGCCCCATCGGGGGCTCGGATCACCAGGGAGGTCCGGAGCTGCCCTCCCGACATGTAGCGGAGGCTTCCGATTTGGTTAACCAGCTCGTCCATGGCGAGGAGGAGGAAATCGGCAAAGTGGATGTCTAGAACAGGCCTTGCCCCTACTAGGGCGGCTCCCAAGGCTGCGCCTACCAAAGTGGGCTCGCTGATAGGCGTATCCAGGACCCGGCCTGGAAAGCGTTGGGCGAGCCCCTTAAACTGCCCGAAAACGCCTCCTTGTTTCGCAATGTCTTCCCCGAAGAGAAAGACCCGTGGGTCCCGGGCCATTTCCTCCTCCATGGCCTCCCGGGTGGCCTCGGAGAAGGTAAGGGTTCTCATGCCTCCTCCCAGGGGTAATCCCGAACGGGCTCTACAAAGAGGTCCTCCAGGGCTTCCTTGGGGTCTGGCCAGGGGCTTGTTTCCGCATACCCCACCGCTTCATCCAATCGTCTCTCTTCTTCCTGTTCCAGTTCCCACAGGATCCTTTCCTCCACTCCGGATTCCAAGAGATGGGTTCGGTAGGTAGCCACGGGGTCCTTCGCCCCCCAGGCTTCCTCCCGGGAACGGTACTGTTCAGGATCACCCACGTAATGCCCCTTGAAGCGGTGGGTTAGCGCTTCTAGGAAAGCGGGCCCTTTTCCCTGTCGCACACCTTGGAGGAGCTCCCCAGCCCCATGGTACACGGCTTCCGCCTCCTGGCCATCTACGCGCAGGTAGGGGATCCCGTAGGCCTTGACTAGGGCTTCCACCTGGAAGGCATGGCTTTCGGCAAAGCTCGTGGTGGAGGCGTAGTGGTTGTTTTCTAGCACAAAGAGGATGGGAAGCTCCCAAAGGGCCGCAAGGTTGAGCCCCTCATGGAAGACTCCCCGCCCTGTGGCCCCATCGCCGAAAAAGGCTAGGACTACCTCCTCTCGTCCTAGAAGCTTTAGCCCCAGTCCCGCACCCACCGCTAAGGGAATTCCCCCAGCCACAATGCCATTGGCTCCGAGAAGACCTTTTTCGTAGGCGAAGAGGTGCATGCTTCCTCCTTTGCCTTTGCAAGTCCCAGTGCGCCGGCCCAAGAGTTCGGCCATGGCTTCCCTGGGGTCCACCCCTAAGGCCAGGGCGTGGCCGTGGCCTCGGTGGGTGCTGATCACGTAGTCTCCCGGTTGGCGGTGGGCCAGAACCCCGGCTGCTACTGCTTCCTGGCCGATGTATAGGTGAACAAAACCAGGGATTTTTCCCTGCCGAAAGAGGGCTTCCACCCGCTCCTCGAAGCGTCGGATACGGTACATGGTCTGGTAGAGCCCGAGCCTATTCATGTCAGACCTCCTCCGCCCGTGGCCATCCGCTGAAGGTCTTCCCAGGCTGTCCAAGGAGCGGTGGGGGTTCGTCTGTACCAGGGGCTAACGCTATCCCCGCTAGGACCACATCGTAGCGCACATACCCTTTTTGGTGCCAGGTTTTGGGTGAGCACCATCCACCCCACCCTTCTTCTTCCCCATGCTGGCCCACCAAGTCGTGCCCTGCACTATTGTTCACTTCAGAGCCTGGCGGATCATGGAGCTGGAGCCTTGGCTCTGTTCGCCAACCTCTGAAGCCCAAGGTTTGGATGTCAGCGACTACCACGGGCGAACCGCACACATCGCGCACGCAGTTATCCCCCTGACTACGACCACTCTAACCCCTGAGGATTCGGCAGTCAACTTGAATGTCCTGGAGTGTGTGCTTCAAGCGGGCATGGCACCGGTCTCATCTCCGCCTGAGGCAGACCCTGGACCCCAGCCTTTTACGGGCCTTCTCCGGGCTCATCTACTGGGCCCAGAGGTCTGGGCTAGGACCCTTTGGACAGACCCCTCGCTTTCCTTCTGCTACGCTGGTAGCGGTAGCAAAGCCCCCCTTGCAAAGGCTCTCCCTAGCCCCATAGACTGGCCTCCATCGGAGGTGGGCGGTGAAGCGCTGGCTTCTCCTGGCTGTTCTGTTGGGCGGGGCATTGGCCCAGAAACCCCAGGTGATCATCGGTACGGGCGGCGTGGGCGGGGTCTACTTCTACTATGGGACCGCCATCGCCGAGATCCTGAACAAGAGCGGGGTCGTCCAGTCCCAAGCCATGCAGTCGGGGGGCTCCATGGAGAACCTCCTTCTTCTCCGGGACCGCACGGACCCGGCCCGGGGCCTCTACTACTGCAGCACCGCCTTGCCCGACGCGGTCCTTTTGGCCTTTCAAGGGGAGGAGCGCTTCCAGGGTAAGCCCGCCCCGGTGCGCATCCTCTTCACCATGTACCCCAACTACTTCCACGTGGCGACCACGGAGGAAAGCGGAATCCGCGTCCTCCAGGACCTCAAGGGCAAGCGGGTGTCCACGGAGGTGCCCGGGGGGATCATTGAGTACGAGGCCCGGATCCTCATGAACGCGGCCATCCCTGATTTCGACCCCCGGGTCCACTTCGGGAAGTGGGAGCGGGTCCGGGTGGCGGAGAGCGCAAAGATGCTTTCCGAAGGGAACCTGGACGCCTTCTTCTGGTCTGGGGGGCTTCCCACGGGGAGCATAGTGGAGCTTGCGGGGAGCCTGGCCCGTAAGGGCAAGCGCCTCTTCCTGGTGCCCCTCTTGCCCCAGAGCACCCCGGTGCAGATGTTAAGGGCGCGCTTCCCCGGCGTGGTGGACACGGGGGTGATCCCCAAGGGTGTATACAACACCCGTTACGACACCCCCACCCTGACCTTCTGGAACGCCTTCGTCTGCCCCGAGAGCCTCCCCGAGGAGGTGGCTTACGCCATGGTGAAGGCGGTCTTTGAGAACCTACCCACCCTCCACGCCGCCGTGGCCCCGGCCCGGGACACCAACCTGGAGAACGCCGTCCGCGCCCGCGGCGGGAAGGTGCCCTACCACGAAGGGGCGGTGCGCTACTTCCGCGAGCGGGGGGTGTGGCGGTAGGCCTTGCTTAGGCCCGGCGGGGTAGCGGCCCCTCCGTCTTTGGAATCCTCTTTAGGAGAACCCGTTCCTTTCTTTGTGGTGGGGTCTGAGGAGTGTATAATTCGGGGTGAAGGGAGGTTTTATGGTCTTCCGTGCAAGCCGCTTGGCGGCCCTGTTCCTAGGGGCTTGGGGATTGGCCCTGGCCCAGAACGTGACCATCACCTACTGGCAATACGAGTTTCGCACCAAGGTGGAGGCCATTGACGAGCTCATCCGCCGCTTTGAGGCCCAGAACGCGGGCATCAAGGTGGTCCACCAGACCTTTCCCTATGACGCTTACCAGCAGAAGGTGGCCTCGGCCATCCCCGCAGGCCAGGGGCCGGACGTGGTGAACCTCTACTATGGCTGGGCCCCCACCTGGATCAAGGCCGGGTACCTGGTGCCCTTGCCTGAGGATTGGGCCAGGCGGGTGGACCAGGAGCTTGTCTCCATGGCCCAAGCGGCCAAGGTAGGGGGCCGGCTTTATGGGATACCCACCGCTGTGCGCAGCCTGGCCCTTTTCTACAACAAGGACCTCCTGCGCCAGGCGGGCTTTTCCTCTCCCCCGAGGACCTGGGAGGAGTTCCTGACCGTGGCCAAAAAGCTCACGGTGAAACAGGGCGGGCGGTTCACGCAGATCGGGTACGGCATTGCCCCTGATGGCCAGGACCACCACCTGGTGCGGGAGGTTTTGGTCCGCCAGTTTGGTGGGCAGCCCTACTCCCAGGACGGGCGCCGTGTCCTTTACACCAGCGAGGCTGGCGTGCGGGCCTTTACCTTTTACACCGACTGGGTGCGTAGGCACGAGATCGGAGTTCCGGGGTTCTTCCCCGGCAACAACGGGTATCGCGACGGCTTTATTGCTGGGCGCATCGCCATGATCGTGGATGGTTCCTTTGCCATAGGGACCATTCAACAGGGGGCCCGGTTCAACTGGGGGGTGGCGGAGCTGCCCGTGGAGCGCCCTGGGGCGCGCAAGGCCAACTTCGGTTCCTTCTGGATGCACGGCCTGACCCCCCTGGCCACCGGGCCCAAGCGGGAAGCCGCCCTCAAGTTCCTGGCCTTCATCACCTCGGAGGAGGCCCAGCGCTACTGGCTGGAAAAGGTGGGGGAGCTGCCCGCTAGCCGCAGTCTTATCCGTGATCCCAAGCTCTCCCTGCACCCCACCTATGGGCCCTTCATCCTGAGCCTGGCCTACGCCCGGGCCACCCCCTTTGTGGACGAGACCGCCCAGCGCAAGGTGATGGTGGACGCCATCAACAGGGTTCTCCTCCAGGGCATGGATCCAGCCCAGTCCCTGCGCCTGGCGGCGGAGGAGGAGCAGAAGATCCTGGACCAGTTCTGGAGGTAGGGTGCGGCTTTCCCTGGGCCAGAGGGAGGCGCTTTGGGCCATCGCCTTCCTGGTCATCCCCCTGACCTTTTTCCTTTATTTCCGGATTCTGCCCGCCTTTCAGGCCCTCCTCCTCTCCCTCTACGAGTGGCACGCGGACCCGTCCATGCGGCGGTTCGTGGGCCTCGAGCACTACGGGCGCCTCCTGGAGGACCCTCTCCTCAGGAGGGCCCTCCTGAACACCCTGCTCTACACCCTCCTTGGGGTCCCCCTGCAGATCGTTTTGGGCCTGGTCCTGGCCCTTCTCCTCCGGCGCGCACCCTGGGGCCGGGACCTCTTCCGGGCCATCTACTTTGCCCCCTACATCACCCCTGCGGTGGCGGTGGCTTGGGTGTGGAGCTGGATGCTCTCCCCCCACTTCGGTCTGGTGAACGAGATCCTAGGCCTTCTCGGCCTTCCCCCCCAGCCCTTTCTCCAAAGCCCTTCCCAAGCCCTGCCCACCGTGACCTGGGTGGTGGTCTGGCAGAACCTGGGCTTCCAAATAGTCCTCTTCTTGGCGGGGCTGGAGAGCATCCCCCGGGAATACTACGAGGCGGCCCGGATAGACGGGGCCGAGGGGTTTCGTCTGTTTCGGTACATCACCTGGCCCCTTCTTAACCCCGTTTTGGTCTTCTCCGTGGTCATCGGCACCATTGGCTACTTACAGCTTTTCACCCAGGTGGTGAACCTAAACTTCACCGACCAAGGGGGCCCTCTCAATAGCACCCTGACCCTGGCCCTTTATATCTACCAGCTGGCCTTCCTGCGCTTCCAGTTAGGCTACGCGGCTGCGGTGACCGTGGTGCTCTTTCTCCTCATCCTCTTGGTCACCCTGGTCCAGTTGCGTCTCCTAAGCCGGAGGGTGGAGCTATGAGGTGGCGTAGGCGCCTGGAAGATCTTTTGGTCCTCCTGGTCCTCCTCCTGGGGAGCGGGGTCATGGTCCTGCCCTTTCTCTGGATGCTCCTCACCGCCCTGAAGCCCTTCCCCGAGATCTTTGAGCTCTGCTTCCTCCCCCAGGCTCCTACCCTGGAGAACTACCGCGAGGTCCTTTGGAAGACGGGGTTTCCCCGGTGGTTTTTCAATAGCCTCCTGGTGGCCTCCCTAACTACCCTTTCCGTCCTCTTCTTTGACAGCCTAACGGGTTACGTCCTCGCCCGGCTGCGCTTTCCCGGGCGCAATCTGGTCTTTATTCTTATCCTTTCCACCCTGATGGTGCCCACGGAAATGCTGGTTATCCCCTGGTACGTGCTGAGCGCGGAAAGGGGTTGGGTGAACACCTATTGGGGCCTCCTTTTTCCCGGGCTTGTCACCGCCTTTGGGGTCTTCCTCATGCGGCAGTTCTTCCAGACCCTGCCCCAAGACCTCTTTGACGCTGGGCGGTTGGATGGCCTCACGGAGTTTGGGGTTTTCTGGCGCGTGGGGCTTCCCCTGGTGCGGCCAGCTTTGGCGGCCTTAGGGATCTTCACCTTCTTGGGCAACTGGAACGCCTTTTTGTGGCCCCTCATCATCGTCCAGACCCCAGAGATGCGTACCCTGCCTGTGGGGATCGCCCTCTTCTCTGGGGAGGCCGGCACGGCTTGGCACCTCATCATGGCGGCCTCGAGCTTGGCTATTTTGCCCACCCTGCTGGTTTTCTTTTTCTTCCAGCGCCAGATCATTGAAGGGGTGGTCCTTACCGGGGTTAAAGGATGAGGTCGGGATCCTCAAACGCCCCCTATGCAACCCACCCACAAACGCGCTGCACCCTCCTCTTGGGGCCTCCGCCGAAGCGAACGCTTAGGGGTTCTGCTCCCCTCGCTGGAGGAGGAGGCCCACCCCCATGAGCTCGCTTAGAAGGAGGATCACCAAGCCGAAGGCCGGGCGGTGGCCCAAAGGGCTCAGGGCCTGGAGGCCCACCCCCGCCAGGAAGCTGCCCAGGGCTTGCCCCAGCACCCGGGCCACGGAAAGGGCCCCCGAGGCCAAGGCCTCCTCTCCCTTGGGGGCTAGGCCCAGGACCTGGGCGTTGTTGGCCGCCTGGAAAAGGGCCCGCCCCACCCCTAGGAGGACCAGGCCCAAGACCGCCCCCGATAGCGGCGCGAGGATGGCCAAAAGGGCGAGAAAGGCGCCCCCCCATACCAGGAGGAGCGCTCCCCGGCGCACCACCTGGGCGTAGCCCACCCGGTCCGCCATCCGTCCGGCCCAGGCCCCTAAGAGAAGGAGCTGGAGAGGGGAGAGGAGGAGAAGCCCCCCCACCGCTTCCGGCCCCAGCCCCTCTTCTGAGAGGAAAAAGGCCAGGGCCAGGGTGGTGCCCAGGGTGTGAGCGAAGTACAAGGTGGTGGCCAGGAGGCCCAGGAGAAAGGCCCGGGCTTCAAGAAGCCGCTTGGGGTTCCCCCCTTGGGGCGGCAGGGCAGGCAGGCCCCCGCTTTGGGCCAGGGCCAGAAGGCCGAAGGGCAAGGGGAGGAGGAAGACCCACCGCCACCCCACCGTTCCCGTAAGGAGCCCCCCCAAGGCCGGGCCCAAGAGGGTGCCCGCGGCCACGGTGCTGGCCACCCAGCCCAGGGCGTAGCCCCGCCGGTGGGGGTAGAGGCTTGCCGCCAGGCCGGGGACGAGGCCCACCACCCCCGCGGTGGCCAGCCCCTGGAGGAAGCGGAGGGCGTAGAGGGCCAAGGGGAAGGGGGCCAGGAAGAGGAGGAGGCCCAAAAGGCCCTGGAGGAGGAGGCCCGTGCGGTACACCTGCCCTGCCCCCACCCGGCCCGCAAGGAGGGTGAGGGGGAGATAGGCCAGGGCGGCCCCCAAAAGCCCCGCGGTCACCACCCCTTGGGCTTCCGCGGCGGAGATCCCCAAGTCCCGGGCCAGGAAGGGCAGGGCCGGGGCCAGGGCGCTTTCGTTGACGGTGGAGACCAAAACCCCGAGGAGGAGGGTGAGAAGGCGCGGATCCACCGGCCGATCCTATTCCTCCCCGGGTTCCTCCTCCAAGGGGTCGGGCAGGGGATAGACCGCCACCCTAAGCCGTCCCTCCGGCGTGCCCAGCACTTCCTTGAAGATCCGGTGGGCCTCCTCCACAAAGGCCCGCACCTCCCGTTCCCCCTCTCCCACCAGGATGACCTCCAGTAAGGGCATGTTCCCTCCTTTTGGGCTTTAGGCAAAGCGCAGGGCCAGGGTCCTCCCCCCCGTGGCCACCAGGTGGACCAGGTCCCCCGGCCCCACGGGCACCACGGGGGCCCAGGCCCCAGAGAGGACGATGTCCCCCGGTTCCAGCCCCAGGGCGAAGCCCGCCAGGGTATTGGCCAGCCAGGCCACGGCCCGGGCCGGATGGCCCAGGCAGGCTGCCCCCGTGCCCTGGACCTGGAGCGCACCGTTTTTGTACACCGCAAGCCCCAGGGTGGAGAGGTCCTCCCCAAGAAGCCCTTTCTCCCAAGGCAGGAGGACAAAGCCGCCAAAGGAGGCGTTGTCGGCCACGGTGTCCTCCAGGCGGATCTTCCAGTCCCGGATGCGGGAGTCCACGATCTCCAGGGCGAAGGCCACCGCCTCCGTCTTGGCCAGGACCTCTTGCGGCGTGGCGTGGGGGCCCCGGATGGGCTTGCCGATGAGGAAGGCCAGCTCCCCCTCCACCCGGGGCTGGAGGAAGGGGCCGCTTGGGGCCTCGAGGCGCGCCCCCTGGCCGAAGAAGCGGCTTTCCCAAAGGTTTCCGAAGTCTGGCTGGTCCACCCCAAGCTGCTCCTGCACCGCCTTGGAGGTGAGGCCGATCTTCCGCCCCACCACCCGGTCCCCTGCCCCCATGCGTAGGGCGTTCCAAGCCTCCTGCACCCGGTAGGCGGCCTCGAGGCCCCTAAGGCCCCGGTCGGAGAGGGGCTCTATAGGCCTCCCCTCCCGCCAGGCCCGTTCCAGCTCATGGGCAAAGGTTTCAGTCAAGGTCTACTCCTTCGTATAGCTCTTCCACCCGGAAGCGGAGGGGGGGCAGGGGAGCTTCACCTCTTCCCCGGGGAGGAAGACCCGGTGGCGGAACCCCCCTTCTCCCCGGAAGTACCCCTCCACTTCCCGGAAGCGGGAGTCCACCAGCAGGTAGGTTCTCAGGCTTGGCAGGCGGAGGTAATGGGCGAGCTTCCGCCCCCGGTCCAGGGCCTCCGTGCTCTCGGATGGGATCTCCATCAGGAGGCAGGCGTCCTCCTCGTAGTGGGGGGAAGGGGCGGGGCCGCAGACCACCATGAGGTCGGGATAGAAGACGGTGTCCTCCGCCGTCTTCAGCCGGCGGTCCGCGGCGAAGGCCTCACACCCCATGGCCAGGGCGGCGGGGGCGATGCGGAGGAGGAGGCGGGTGAGGAGGGCGTTGTGGGCCCGACTGGCCCCCGCCATGCCCCAGAGGCCCCCTTCCACCAACTGGTGCCGGATAGGGCTTTCCGCCTCCAGGGCCAGGTAGCCCTTCAGGTCCATCTTCCGGGCGGCCTTCATGGCTTTAGTCTAGCGGTTGGCGAGGCAGACGTTCTTGGTCTCGTAGTAGAACTCGTATCCGTAGTGCCCGCCCTCGCGCCCGATGCCGGACTGCTTAGCCCCGCCAAAGGGCACCCTGAGGTCCCGCACGAACCAGTCGTTCACCCAAACCGTGCCCACCTCGAGGGCCGCGGAGACCCGCACCGCCTGGCCCACGTCCCGGGTCTGGACGATGGCGTTCAGGCCGTAGGGGGTGTTGTTGGCCAGGGCGATGGCCTCCTCCTCGGTGTCAAAGGGGAGGACCGCCACCACGGGCCCGAAGATCTCCTCTTGGCAGACCTTGTCCGACGGGGTCACGTCCACCACCACCGTGGGCTCCAGGAAGTAGCCCTTGTCCAGGGGGTGGGGGAGGTCGGGGCGCTGGCCGCCGGTGAGGACCGTGGCCAGCCGCTTGGCGTGCTCCACGTAGCCCATGACCTTCTCCAGGTGTTCCTCGGCGATGAGGGCCCCCATCTGGGTCTCGGGGTCCAAGGGGTCCCCCACCTTGAGGGCCCGGGCTGCGGCCACCAGCTTTTCCACGAAGGGCTCGTAGATGGGGCGCTCCACCAAAAGCCTCGAGCCCGCCAGGCACACCTCCCCCTGGTTGAAGAAGGCCGCCCGCATGGTCACCTCCACCGCCCGGTCCAGGTCCGCGCTGGCGAAGATGAGGTTGGCTGCCTTGCCCCCAAGCTCCATGGAGGTGCGCTTGATGGTGTCGGCGGCGTTTTTCAGGATGGCCCGGCCGGTGTTGGTCTCCCCGGTGAAGGAGATGAGGCGCACCAGGGGGTGTTTGGTGAGGAGTTCCCCCGCGGAGTCCGGCCCGAAGCCGTGGACCACGTTGAAGACCCCAGGGGGTAGGCCGGCCTCGTGGGCGCAGCGGGCGAGGAGCCAAGCCCCCAGAGGGGTAAACTCCGCGGGCTTAAGCACCGCGGTGTTCCCGAAGGCCAGGGTGGGGCCGATCTTCCAGGTGGCCAGCATGGAGGGCATGTTCCACGGGGTGATGAGGGCCGCCACCCCCAGGGGGAAGCGCAGGACGTAGTTGATGTAGCCGTTCTCCATGGGGTAGGCCTCGGAGCCGTGGGTCACGGCGAAGTCGGCGAAGAACTCAATGTTGCTCGCCATGCGCTCCACGTACCCCAGGCGGTTTTCCCGGATGGGCCGGCCCACATCCAGGCTCTCCAGCACCTCAAAGACCGGGCGGTACTCCCGGATCTTCTCCGCAAAGCGCCTTAGGTAGGTCCGCCTCTGGGAGGGGGGCATCTTCCCCCAGGTCTGGAAGGCCTGGTGGGCGGCCTCCACCGCCTGGTCCACCTCCTTGGCCCGCCCCTCGGGGGCGGTGCCGATCACCTCCCCCGTGGCGGGGTAGATGACCGGGAAGCGGTTTTCCCCCTTCACAAACTCCCCCCCGATGTAGTGGGTGGCCTCGAGGGGAAGCTCGAGGGGAAAGCCCAAAGCCTTAAGCCGCTCTAACGTTTCCCTGTACAGTTTGGGTTCCACCATACCTACGCCCTCCTTACCGGGGCGAGGAGCACCCCGGTTTCGCTATGGACCTCCAAGGTTCCCTCCTCCTCCAGGGGCATGGCGGGGGCTGGGCTTCCCAGGAAGACCACCTGCCCCGCCCTTAGCCCCCCCACCGCCCCTGCCAGCCAAAGGAGCCGCTCCACTGGGTCCCCCAGGGCGGCCACCGGGCCCTCGGAGAGGAGGCGCCCGTTCAGGTAGAGGGCCAGGTGGCCCCCAGGGAGTGACTCAAGCCGCTTAAGCCCCAGGAGGAACCCTCCTCCGGAGGCGTTATCCGCCACCACCTCCGCCGCGGTGAAGCGGTACCCCTCCCAGACGGAGTCCAGGATGTCCACCGCCAGGAAAAACCCCCCGATGGCCCTGGCCGCCTCCCCGGGCGGCGCCCCCGGGGGCAGGTCCTCCTTTAGGACCAGGGCCACCTCGGGCTCCACCCGGGGCTGGAGGAAGGCGGAAAGCCGCACCCCCTCCAGGAGCATCCCCGGGAGGACCCGGCCATAGATGGGGCTTTCCAGGCCCATCTGAGCCTGCTTGGCAGGGGAGACCAGGCCTAGCTTGTACCCTACAAGGGGCCCCGGGAAGAGGGCCTCCTGGATGCGGTAGGCCTCCTCCAGGTCTACCCCCCAGTCCCGCCCCCCCGGGACGGGCCTCCCCTCCCTTCGCGCCCTTTGGACCGTCTCCTTGAGGCTCATCCCCCCTCCTTGTCGCTGAAGAGGACCCCGCCTGCGGTCCACTGGTCGCGGCGCACCTCGTAGAGGATGATCCGGATTTCCTCCTGGGGCTCCTTCAGGTGCCGGGCCGCGGCCTCGGTGAGCCTTCGCACCAACTCCCGCTTCTTCTCCATAGGCCGGCCTTCCAACAGGGTGACCTTAAGCACCACCATCCCTCACCTCCGGATGAGGATGACCCCCAGGACGAGCAAGGCTACCCCAAGGAGCCTTAGGCCGGTGAGGGGCTTGGGCGTACCGGGCTGGCGCCCCTTTTGCCCCGGCCTTTAGGGGGAGGAGGGCCCCAGCAAGGAGGTAGGCCACGGTTCACCCCTCGAGGCCCGCCTCGGCTTCCACCAACTTGAGGAGGGCCGTCCAGTCCTCCTCCCCCAGGCCCCGGGCCACCCCGGAAAGGAGCCGGTCCAGGAGGAGGTGGCCCAGGGGCAAGGGGGTTTCCGCTGTGTCCGCGGCCTCGGCGATGAGGCGCACGTCCTTTAGCCCCAGGCGTAGGGCAAAGCCGGGGGGGCTAAACCGCCTTTCCAGGAGGATGCGGCCGTAGTTCTCGTAAACGGGGGAACGGAAGAAACCCCGCACCACCTGGTAGAAGGCTTCCCGGTCCACCCCGTGCTTCCCCACCAGAACGTAGGCCTCCGCCAGGGCTTCCAGCATGCTGGCGATGAGGAAATTCCCCCCAAGCTTCACCGCGTGGGCCAGGTGGGGCCTATTCCCCACCCGGTAGACCTCCTGGCCCAGGGTCTCCAGGAGAGGCCAGACCTTTTCCAGGGCCTCCTCAGGCCCCGCAGCCGCGATGCGGAGCTCCCGCCTTTCCGCGGCCTCCGGGCGGCCGAAGACAGGGGCGGCCAAGTAGAGCTGGCCCCGGGCCCGGTGGCGGGCCTCGAGGCTTTGGGAATAAGGCACGCCCAGGGTGCTCATGGCCACGTGGATCCCCCCTGCCGGCAGGCCCTCCAGGATTTCCAGCAGGACGGCCTCCGTGGCGGCGTTGTCCGCCAGCATGGTGATCACCACCCCGGCGGCCGCGGCCTCCTTGGGGCTTGGCGCCAGGGTAAGCCCCGCCGCCTCCTTGGGCGTGCGGTTCCAGGCCAGGACCTGGTAGCCCGCCCGGGCCAGGTTTCGGGCCATGGGGAGGCCCATCCTTCCGAGGCCGACAAACCCGATCCGCTCCATGGAACCCATCCTAGTCCACCAGCGCCCCCGCTTCCTTCTCCTTGAGCTCCAGGGCCACCCTCAGGATCCAGTCCTCTTGTCCCGCCACCGCCTGGCGCCGCCCCAGCTCCAGGAGGATGGCCAGGGGGTCTACCCCGAGCTCCTTTCCGATCCGCTTGGCGTGGAGGAGGAAGGTGGAGTAGACCCCGGCGTAGCCGATGGCCACCGCGTCCCGGTCGGGGAAGGGCTGGAAGTGCTGGATGGGCTTGAGGACGTACTCCGCCGCGTCCAGAAGCTTGAAGACGTCCAGGCCCGGGTTGAGCCCCGCCTTGTCCAGGACCGCGGCCAGGACCTCCAGGGGGGCGTTCCCCGCCCCCGCCCCGTAGCCCCTTAAGGTGGCGTCCACCCAGTCCGCCCCCGCTTTCAGGGCGGCCAGGGTGTTCCCTATGGCCAGGCCCAGGTTGTTGTGGGCGTGGAAACCCACCTTGGCCCGGGTGAGGGCCTCCTTCAGGGCCTTCACGCGGGCGTAGGCGTCCTCTGGGAGCATGGCCCCCGCGGAGTCCACGATGTAGACCACGTCCGCTCCGTAGGACTCCATGAGGAGGGCCTGTTCCGCCAGGAACTCGGGAGGGCGCATGTGGGCCATCATGAGGAAGCCCACCGCCTCGAGGCCCATCTCCTTGGCCATGCCGAAATGCTGCTCGGAGATGTCGGCCTCCGTGCACTGGGTGGCGATGCGCACCATTCCGATCCCCGCCTCCACCGCTTCCTTGAGCTCCTTGCGGGTGCCGATGCCGGGGAGGAGGAGGGCGGCGATCTTGGCCCGAGAGACGCCCTCCCGGGCCGCCCGGATGAGGTCCATCTCGTCCACCCGGGAAAAGCCGTACTGGATGGAGCTACCCCCAAGCCCGTCCCCGTGGGAGACCTCTATGGCGTAGACCCCCGCCTCGTCCAGGGCCTGGGCGATGGCCCGCACTTCCTCCTCCGTGTACTGGTGGCGGTGGGCGTGGGAGCCGTCCCTTAGGGTGGTGTCCACCACCACCGGCGGCCTGGCCCCTTTCAGGTCCCAGCTCATGCCTGTACTTCCTCCTTTTTCACCCCCAGGAGGTGCTGGGCGAAGACCTCCCCCACCCTCCGGGCCGAGGCCGTCATGATGTCCAGGTTACCCGCGTACCTAGGCAGGAAGTCCCCCGCCCCCTCCACCTCTAGAAGCATGGAGATCACCGTCCTTTCCCCCCAAGGGGTGGGGAGCCTCTCAAACACCGGGTCCGCCTTCAACCGGTAGCCCGGCACGTAGGCCTGGACCTCGGCCTCCATGGCCCGGACGCTTTCCACCACCCTTTCCCGGTCAAAGCCCTCCTCCTCGGGGATGGCCCGCACGGTGTTGGTCATGAGGATGGGGGGGTCCGCAGGGTTCAGGATGATGATGGCCTTGCCCTGCCTTGCTCCCCCGAGGGCCTCGAGGCCCCGGGCGGTGGTGAAGGTGAACTCGTCGATGTTCTGCCGGGTCCCGGGCCCCGCAGAGGGGGAGGCCACGGTGGAGACCATCTCCGCGTAGCGCACGGGGACCACCCGGTGCACGGCGTAGACCAGGGGGATGGTGGCCTGCCCCCCACAGGTGATGAGGTTGACGTTGTCCTTGTCCAGGTGCGCCTTCAGGTTCACCGGGGGGACCACGTAGGGCCCCCGGGCCGCGGGGGTGAGGTCAATGGCGATCTTCCCCGCCTCCCTTAGGAGCTTGGCGTGGCGCACATGGGCTTTGGCGCTGGTGGCGTCAAAGACGATCCGGATCTCCGGGCGCTCCAGGAGGTAGGCGATTCCCTCGTGGCTCGCCTCCAACCCCAGGACCCGGGCCCGGGCCAGGCCTTCGGACTTGGGGTCTATCCCCACCAAGGCCACCAGCTCCATGTGCCCCGGGTTCTTTAGGAGCTTGTACATCAGGTCCGTGCCGATGTTGCCCGAGCCTAGAATCGCGACCTTGATTCTCTCCATACCTCCTCCAGGTAGCCCAGGCGCTCGGAAACGGCGCGGGTGGCCTCGAGGACCGCCCTCCGGTACTCTTCTTTTCTCTCCTGGAAGCGGTAGAAGGGCACGGAGAGGCTTAAAGCGGCGATGACCTCCCCCGTGTGGTCCCGGATGGGGGCGGCCACGCAGCAGAGCTCGGGCACGGCTTCCTCAATATCGTAGGCGTACCCCCGTTCCCGCACCGCCTGGAGCTCGGTCTTGAGCTCGTCCAGGGTAGTGATGGTGTTAGGGGTGAGGGCCGGCAAGCCCCGGGCCTCCACGATGCCAAGGACCTCCTCCCAGGGCCGGTGGGCTAGGAGGACCTTGCCCACCGCGCTGCAATGGGCGGGGAGCTCCACCCCTACCCCTGTGGTGGCCACCTTGACCGCCCGGGTTCCCTCCAGCTTCTCCACGTAGACCACCCGGCCGCACTCCAGCACCGCCAGGTGGGTGGTTTCCCCGAAGCGGGCCACCAGGTCTTCCATGGCCTTCCGGGCCTCCTCCCGCCAGGAGCTGGTGGAGAGGAGGACGTGGGCCAGGGCCAAGACCCGGAAGCCCAAGCGGTACCGCCCGTCCCGGCTTCGCTTCAGGAGGCCGATCTGGCTTAGGGTGGCTAGGAGGGCGTGGGCGCTGGACTTGGGGATTCCCAGGGCCCGGGCTACCTCCGTGACCCCCCACTCCGGATGCTCCCGGGTGAAGAGCTCTAGGACCTCGCCGACCTTCTGTACCGTTCCCAGCATGGGCTTCTCCCCTCCAGGTTAGCCAAAGGCGGGGCCTGTGCCGAGGCTTGGGTTCATCATAGAGGAACAACTTGTTCGTATATCCCGAACCAGTGGCTTGCCTCCCCTTCTGCTAGGGCCTAGGCTTGGCCTTGAACCCTCAAGGGTGTGCCAAGGAGGTCGGCGTGGCGGAGTTGCCCCTCAAGATGCCCCTGGAAGAGCTAGAGCGGCTTCGGGACCGGTACCGGGAGCTCATCGGCTTCGTACCCCCCAGGATCCAGGCCCGGACGGACCTCCTCGCCCGTCTGGACCCGGAAACCTTAAGGCTCCAAGAGGAGCTTCGGGCCCGGCTCATGTACCCCTCCTGTTTTGACGTGAAGACCGCCCAGCTCATGCTCTTCGGCATGCTCCTCATGGACCTTTCCGACGCTGCCCGGCTCCACGCCATCGCCGCCCGGAGGGCTGGGGCCACCTACGAGGAGCTCTCGGCGGTGGTGGGTTTGGCCTTCCTCTTCCGCGGCCTGCCCGCCGCCAACCGGGGAGCGGAGGTCATTCAGGAGATCCTGCGCATGGAGGAGGAAGGGAGGTTTTAGTATGGAAGGGTTTGATGTTGTCCAGCTGGCCCATGCGGAGATTTACACCCCTAACCCCGAGGGCACCCTTTGGTTTTTCAAGGAGATCCTAGGACTAGAGGAGACCGCCCGGGAAGGCCAGTCCGTTTACCTCCGGGCCTACGAGGACTGGTACCACCACACCCTGAAGGTCACCGAGGCCAAGGAGGCGGGCCTAGGCCACATCGCCTGGCGTACCGCTTCCCGAGCGGCCTTAGAGCGACGGGTCAAGGCCTTGGAGGCTGCGGGGCTTGGGGAGGGCTGGACAGAGGACCTGGGCCACGGGCCCGCTTACCGCTTCCGCACCCCAGACGGCCACCGGATGGAGCTTCTCTTTGAGGTGGAGTACTATGAAGCCCCTCCGGAAAAGCGGAGCAAGCTGAAGAATCGCCCCTCCAAGAGGCCCCTAAGGGGGATTCCCGTCCGGCGGCTGGACCACGTGAACTGCCTCTGCTCCGAGGTCACTCCTAACCGGCGTTTCTTTGAGGAGGTGCTAGGTTTTAAGCTTCGGGAGCAGAAGGTGCGAGGGGAAGGGGAGGAGCTTGGGGCCTGGCTTTCCGTAAGCCCCTTGGTCCACGAGATCGGCCTCATGCGGGATGCCACCGGCGCCCGGGGGCGCTTCCACCACATCGCCTTCTGGTACGGTTATCCCCAGCACCTCCTGGACCTGGCCGACCTTCTGGTGGAGTACGACGTGCCCATTGAGGCTGGTCCCGGCAAGCACGGCACCACCCAGGCCTACTTCATGTACGTCTTTGAGCCGGGAGGGACCCGGGTGGAGCTCTTTGGCGACACCGGCTATCTCATCTTTGACCCCACCTGGAAGACGGTGGTTTGGGACGTGACCAACGTGAACGATCTGGAGAAGAGCACCATCTGGTTCGGCGGCCAGCTTCCGGCCACGTTCTACACCTACGGAACGCCCCCTTTGAAGGCGACAGAACCCGTAGGCTAGACGTTAGAAAGGAGGCTACCATGCAGCAGGTTCGGCGGAAGGTTTTAAAAGACGGTTTGGCCCTCATGGCGACCCTGGCCTTGGGTTCCAAGGGGTGGGCTCAGCGTTACCCCTCGCGGCCCATCACCCTTATCGTCCCTTGGTCCCCCGGCGGCTCCACCGACCTCACCGCCCGGGCCCTGGCCCCGATTCTAGAAAAGGATCTGGGAGTCCCTGTCCAAGTGGTGAACCGTACAGGCGGGGGCGGAGCGGTGGGCCACGGGGCCATTGCCCAAGCTCGTCCCGACGGCTACACCATCGGCATCATCACCCTAGAGGTGGTCCTGCCCCCATGGGTGGCCCAGACCAAGATCAGCGCGGAGATGTTCGCCCCCATTTCCCTCCTGGTCCTCAACCCCGTGGCCGTGGTGGTGCGCAAGGACGCTCCCTGGCGGACCTTCCAGGAGTTCGTCTCCGATCTGCGGAACAACCGGGGGCGGTACAAGGCTTCTGGTACGGCCAAGTGGGGTTCCTATGATTTTGCCCGTCTGGGCTTGCTCTGGAAGTTGGGCCTTAAGGACGCGGACCTGCCCTGGGTGCCCACCCAGGGGGCTGCGGCGGCCCTGCAGGAGCTTATCTCAGGGGGGATCCACGTAGCTTTTGTGGCCATCGGGGAGGCCAGCGCCTTTGTCAAAGCTGGGGAGGCCCGTTACCTGGCCTTTATGACCGATAAGCGCTTCCCCGCCTTCCCGGACATCCCCACCTTGAAGGAACTGGGGGTGGACTGGACCTTTGCCTCCTTCCTCATGGCTGCAGCGCCCAAGTTTACCCTGCCTTCGGTGATAGACCGGCTTGATAAGGCTTTCGCCAAGGCCGTCCAGGACCCCGAGTTCGTCCGCTTTATGAACAACGCCAACCTGGTCATCAACCACTTGGATCGCAAGGCGAGCCTAGCCTTCCTGCAGGAGAGGACCCAGGCCATGAACCAAATCGTCCAGGCCTTAGAGCTCAAGTTCTAGGTTGGGAGGTTGGGGGGTTAATGGCTGAACGGGTTTGGGAAACCTTAGGGGCCCTTTTGGCTTTACTTTTGGGTGGAGCGGCCTTGGTCCTGGCTCGAGGCCTTCCCCAGATGGAGGGGGGATACCCTGGGCCGGCCCTTTTCCCCAGCCTGCTGGGGGTGGTCCTGGTGGCCTCCAGCTTGGGCCTCTTCTCGGCCGGCCGCCTTGGGCCTCGAGGGGAAGGGGAGGCCGGCCGCCTGCCCAGGGTTTTGGGGGCCTTGGTGGGGCTAGGCACGGCCCCCCTTCTCCTCAAGGCCCTGGGGCTAGCGGCCCTAGCAGGCCTCCTCACCTTGTGGGCGGGGTTCCTCCTCAGGGGGAAGGGATGGGCGGTTTTCCTGGCCGCGGGGGTGGTGGCTTCTTTCGTTTACGCCTTTTTCGTGAGGATTTTGGGGGTATACGGGTGAACCTCTTTAGCCCGGAGATCCTCTTGGCCTTATTTCTGGGTAGCCTCTACGGGGCCCTCTTCGGCTCTATACCGGGTCTTACCGCCACCCTGGCCATAAGCCTGGCCATTCCCTTTCTGCTCTTTGCGGGTCCGGAAGTGGCTCTGGCGGCCCTTATCGCAATCAGCGCCACGGCCATCTTCGCGGGGGACATCGGGTCCGTCTTGGTGCGCTTACCCGGTACGCCAGCCTCCGCCGCCTACACGGAGGAGATTCACGAGGTGGCCCAAAAGCGTTCTCCTTCCTTCGCCCTGGGCCTTTCCGCCCTGCCCAGCGCGGTGGGGAGCCTCATCGGGCTCCTTCTCCTTGTGGTGGGATCGTTGGGGTTGGTCTGGCTAGCCCGCCAGTTCTCCTCCTTTGAGTACTTTTGGCTGGTGTTGCTCGGCATCCTCAGCGGTGTTCTGGCCGCTACCCATGCTCTAAAGGCCCTCGTTGCCTTCTGCCTGGGCATGCTGCTTGCCACGGTGGGGTACGACCCGGCCCTGGGCCATCCCCGCTTCACCTTTGGCCGTCCTGAGCTTTTGGGCGGCATCAACTTCATCGTGGCCCTTATCGCCTTTTTCGGCGTTAGCGAGGTGCTGGAGTACCTTTACCGTAAGGGGTTGCGGGCCGAGGCCCCTCCCACCTCCTTGGCCGCCAGCTTCCGGGCTTACTTCCTCGAGCCCCTCATCGAAGCCTGGAGGCTTCGGGGAGCCCTACTGCGCTCCTCCCTCCTAGGCACCTTTGTGGGCTTCCTTCCCGGAGCGGGGTCGGACATCGCCGCCTGGATCACCAGCAACCTGGCCCGCCTGAAAAAGGCCTCCAGGGAAGAAGTGGTCCTGAGCGGAACCAGCGCCAACAATTCTGCCGTGGCCGGGGCCTGGATTCCAGCCATGGCCCTAGGCCTGCCCGGGGATACCCTTACCGCCATCCTGCTGGGCATGTTCCTGGCCTTTGGAATCACCCCTGGCCCGGACCTCTTCAAGAACCACGCTTCCCTGGTTTTCCAGATCTATTGGGCCTTCCTTGTGGTCAGCGTCCTTCTCATGCCCCTGGTGGGATACTTGAGCACCTTCCTCGTCCGGGCCATCCTGCAGGTTCCCAGGGAGGTGCTCATGGCCGTGGTCCTGGCTCTCTGTGCGGTGGGAGCCTACGCCGTGAACAACAACCCCTTTGACCTTTACCTCCTCACCGCCTTGGGGGCGTTGGGTTTTGTGCTCCGCCGGGGTGGCTTCCCCTTAGGCCAGGTGGTTTTAGGGATGGTCCTGGGCCCCCTCCTGGAACAGCACTTCATGACCAGCATGATCAAGACCCACTGGGATCTTACCAGCTTCTTTGAGCGCCCTTTGGCGGTCCTGCTGGCCCTGCTGAACCTGGGGCTTTTGGTGGTTCTGCCCTGGCTTCGGTACCGTCAGGCTCTTCGGCTTCGGGTTTTGGAGGAGCGGCTCCATCCGGGGGAGTAGGATGCGGGCCTTGGTGCTGGAGGATTACGGGAAGCTTGGCTGGCGGGAATTGGACCCTCCCCACGGAGAAGGGGTGCTCGTTCGCGTTGGGGCCTGTGGTCTTTGCGGGAGTGACCTCAGCGTTTACAAGGGCACCCCAGCCATGCGGGCCCGCTGGCAGCCCCCTTTGGTTTTGGGGCACGAGGTGGCGGGGGTGGTGGAGGAAGGGCCTGAGGGGTGGCTTGGGCAGCGGGTCGCCGTCCATCCTCTGCTTTCCTGTGGAACCTGTCCTCTTTGTCGGGGCGGCCGCCCCAACCTCTGCCCTCACCGGCGTCATGTGGGGTTTCACCTGCCGGGTGGGTTTGCCGAATGGATCCGTGTCCCCATAAGCCAGCTTTTCCCACTGCCGCCCACTACCCCCCTTTGGAAAGGGGCCTTGGCCGAGCCGCTGGCTGTGGCCCTTAGGGCCTTGTCCTTTCTGGGTGCCCTCCCGGGTAGGAGGGTGCTGGTCCTAGGGGCTGGCTCCTTAGGGGGGCTCTTGGCCTGGTTGCTTCGGCGAGCTGGGGCGGAGGTCTTTCTGGAGGACTCCAACCCCTCCCGGGTGCGCTACCTGGTGGATCTGGGCCTGGGCTGGCCTGCAGGGGATGGGCTGGAGGAGTGGGATGCCGCCTTGGACACGGTGGGGGTAGAGGCCAGTCTGCGGAGGGCGGTAAGGGCGGTGGTTCCTGGAGGGAGGGTGGTGGCGGTGGGTCTAGGGGCCCTCGAGGCTCCCCTTCCCCTGCAGGAGCTGGTCCTAGGAGAGCGGATGGTGCAGGGAAGCTACACCTTTACCCCTGAGGACTTCGTCAGGGCCACCGCCCTCACCCCAGAGGTGCCCGAGGACTTGGTGGCTCGCTACCCCCTGGAGGCGGCCCCCGAGGTGTTCCGGGCCCTCCTGGAGGGGCGCATCCCCACCCCTAAGGTGGTGCTGGAGCACGGGGAGGTGTAGGCGTGGAATGGTCCATTGCCACCTGCAGCCTAGGGGGCACCCTGGAGGAGAAGCTGGTGGCCATCGCTCGAGCCGGTTTCAGGGCGGTGGAGATCTTCGAGGACGATCTTTGCACCTATAGGGGAACCCCAAGGGAGCTTCGCCGCCTGGCCGAAAGCCTAGGCCTTTCCTTTGTGGCCCTGCAGCCCATCCGGGACTACGAGGGCATGCCCCCTGAGGTGCAGAGGCGTCGCCTGGACCGGATAGAGCGCACCTTTGACCTGATGGGAGAGCTGGGAATCACGCTCACCTACGTCTGTTCCAACACCTCCCCTCTGGCGGAGGGCGATCCTGACCGGATGGCCGCCCAGCTTTGGGAGCTGGCGGATCGGGCTGCCCAGAGGGGGATCCGCGTGGGGTACGAGGCCCTCTCTTGGGGGCGCCATGTGCGGGACTGGCCCCAGGCCTGGGAGGTGGTCCAGCGGGCCAACCACCCCAACCTGGGGCTCGTTTTGGATAGCTTCCACGCCTTTGTGCGGGGTAATCCCGTGGCAGAGCTGGCCGGGCTACCGGGGGAGAGGGTTTTCCTAGTGCAGCTCTCTGATGCCCCCAACCTCCTTATGGACCCCTTGGCCTTAAGCCGCCATCACCGCTCCTTCCCTGGCCAAGGGGACTGGCCTTTGGGGAGGTTTGTGGAGGCCGTCCTGGCCTCGGGCTACCGGGGCCCCCTTTCCCTGGAGATCTTCAACGAGTGGTTCCGGGCCGCCCCACCCCAGGAGGTGGCCTGGAACGCCATGCGGAGCCTGAAGGTCCTCCTGGACGGGGTGGGGTGGGTTGTTCCTCCCCTACCTAGGGCGTTGCCTGTGGAGGAGGTGGCCTTCGTAGAGCTTCTCGCGGAGGAAGAGGATGCGTGCATCTTATCCCAGCTTTTCCAAGCCCTAGGCCTCGCGCGGGTGGGAAAGCACCCGGCCCTAGAGGTGGAGCTCTACCGTGGTGGGGAAGCCCGCATCCTCCTCAACGCTGAGCCGGAGGTGAGCGCGGCCGTTCCCCAGGAGCTGCCAAGCTTCCGTGGAGTAGGATTCCGTGTCCAGCGGGCAGCCCCTATCCTGGCCCGGGCTCAAGCCCTGAACCTGGAGGTTTACCCCCAAGGGGGCGGGGGGCTGCCCTTGCCCGCCCTCCAGGGTCCGGGCCGGACCCGAATCTACCTGGTAGAGGGGCCGGTGGAGGAGGTCCTGGGCCTTGCCAGAATGGGGGATAGTTCCGAGGAGCCCCTGCGGGTGGACCACTTCACCAACGTGATGGGGCGCCCCGAGCTCTACAGCTGGCTCTTGATCTACAAGAGCCTCTTTGACTTTGAGCAGGAGCCCATGGTGGAGATCCTGGACCCCTACGGGGCTTTTTATAGCCGCTGTGTGCGCAGCCCCAAAGGGGGGATCCGGATTCCCTTAAATACCGCGGAAGGAGGGGAGACCCTGGCCACCCGGTTCATCCGGGCTATGGGAGGAGGGGGCATCCAGCATGTGGCCTTTGCGGTTCCGGATGTGTTTGAGGTGGCTGAGAGGATGCGCGCCCATGGGCTTCCCCTTCTGGAGGTCCCTCGTTCCTATTACCGGGTCTTGGCCACCCGCTTTGACCTGGAGCCGGCCTTCTTGGAACGGCTGGAAGCCCATGGCCTACTTTACGATGCCGATGGCCGGGGCGGGGAGTTCTTGCAGCTCTATACCCCCGCTTTCCATGGGCGGTTCTTCTTTGAGGCCTTGGAGCGGAGGGGAGGGTATGGACTCTTCGGTGCGGCCAATACGGCTGTGAGGCTGGCGGCCCAGGTGGATCAACCGTGGCCGAGGGGGAGGGGCGTTCAGATGGTAGGTAATATTGTTGACAATATGGGCAACGGAGGGTAACATGGGTGGCAAATCCTCAGGGAGGGAAGGTATGGAAAAGCTTGGACGCAGGCAGGTCATTAAGGCGGGGCTTGGGCTTCTGGGGGCGGCGGCTTCCGGCCGCTTTTCCTTTGCCCTGGGGCAGGGGAACCCACCTATCCGCATCGGGGTGGTGCTCTCCTACTCCGGGCCCTTCGCCCGGCTTGGGCAGGAGATCACGCGGGGGATGGAGCTTTACCTGGAGAAGGTAGGGGGGCGGGCAGGGGGCCGGCCTGTCCAGCTCATCAAGGAAGACGAGGAGGCTGACCCTGCGGTGGCCGTGCGCAAGGTGCGCAAGCTGGTGGAGCAGGACAGGGTGGATCTCCTGGCGGGCATCATCCTCTCCTCCTCCGCCTATGCCGTCCGGGATTACGTCCACGAGCGCCAGATCCCCACCATCGTGGCCAACGCCGCGGCCAACGACATCACCCGAGCCCGCAAGAGCCCTTATGTCTTCCGCACCTCCATCAGTGCCTGGCAGCAGCACTACCCCATGGGGGCCTGGGTGGCCCGGAACGTGGGCAAGCGGGTCTTCGTGGTGGCCCTGGACTACGCCTTCGGGAAGGAGTCCACCGCCGCCTTTAAGGAGAGTTTCCTCGAGGCCGGAGGCCAGGTGGTGGGGGAGGTCTACTCCCCCCTGGGCACCACGGACTTCAGCGCGGTCATCGCCCGCATCACCGCCAGCCGGCCGGATGCGGTCTTCGGCGTCCTTTCCGGCAGCGACGCGGTGATCTTCCTCCGGCAGTACGCCCAGTTCGGCCTGAACCGGGCCATCCCCTTGGCGGTGAGCGGGGAGATCACCGATGAGAACGTTCTGGAAGCCATCGGCGAGGCGGCGTTGGGGGCTAAGAGCGGCGACCACTGGGTCTATAACCTTAACAACAGCGCCAACCGGGAGTTCATCCAAGCCTACCGCCGGAAGTATGGCGGAATACCCAACCACTTTGCCGTCCGGGGGTACGATGCCATGCAGTTCATCGTGGATGCCATCAACACCGTCCAGGGGGACGTGTCCAATCGACGGCGTCTAGTGGAGGCTTTGAAGAGCGCCAAGATCATCAGCCCGCGGGGTTTTGTCCAGATGGACCCGGAGACCAACAACGCCACCCAACATGTGTACGTCCGGGAAGTGGTGCGCATGGAGGGCTTCTTCACCAACCGGCTCATCGCCGACCTGGGGCTCATCCGGGATCCGGGGAAGTAGGGCATGGTCCTCCTCCTTCTGACCCAACTCCTCAACAGCCTGGCCTTTGGCATGCTCCTCTTCCTCCTGGCCCTGGGGCTTTCCCTCATCTTCGGGGTGGCCCGGGTGATCAACCTGGCCCACGGGGCCTTTTATCTTCTGGGGGCCTACCTGGGGCTGGCCCTGGCCCAGGCCTGGGGGAACTTCTGGCTGGCCCTTCTCCTCGTCCCCCTGGGGGTGGGGCTCCTCGGGGCCCTTCTGGAGCGCGTTCTCCTTCGGGGGCTCCATGGGCGGGAGCTGGAGCAGGTCCTCCTCACCATCGGCCTGGGCTTTGTCATCGCCGACCTCCTTCGGGCCATCTTCGGGGCCGCGGTGCGTTCTTTCCCTCCGCCTCCAGAGCTAGCGGGCCCCCTCTTCCTGGGCCCTTTTATCTACCCCAAGTACCCCCTTTTTCTCATTGCCACGGGGGTCTTCCTCTTCTTCTTGGTGCGCCTCCTCCTAGCCCGCACCCCCTTGGGGGTGCAGATCCGGGCCGTGACCTCTGATCCGGCCATGGCCAGCGCCCTAGGGATCCAGCCCGAGCGAGTGGGCCTCCTGACCTTTGGTGTGGGGACGGGGTTGGCCGCCCTGGGTGGGGTCCTGGGGGCCCCTCTAATCGCCCTGGCCCCGGGGATGGACGCCCAGATGACCCTGTTCGCCCTCATGGTGGTGGTCATCGGGGGGCTTGGCCGTCTGGAAGGGGCCTTCTTCGGAGCTATCCTGGTGGGGCTGGTGGACGGATTCGGGCGCCTTTTCCTGCCCCAGGTGGCCATGTTCCTCATCTTCGCCCTTATGGCCTTGGTCCTGGCCCTTAAACCTGAAGGTCTTCTGGGAAGGAGGTTGGCATGATGGCTCAGCGCTCAGCCATGGCCATGCGTCAGCCCTCCTGGCGGGTCTTGGCCTTGCGGATAGCCCTTGCGGTTCTTCTCCTCTTTCCCGCTTTGTTTGGGGGGTATCCTCTTTTTCTTGCCACCGAAGGCCTGCTTCTGGGGGTGGCGGCCGCTGCCTTGAGCTTCCTTATGGGCCATGCGGGCATCGCTTCCTTGGGCCAGGCTGCCTTCTTGGGCCTAGGGGCCTATAGCCTGGGCCTGGCCCTGAAGGCGGGTTGGCCCTTGGGGGCTTCCCTTCCTTTGGCCTTTCTGGTGGCTGCCCTTTACGGCCTTCTCACTGGCCTTTTGATACTCCGAGCCCAAGGGATCTTTGTCCTGATGCTCACCTTGGCCTTTGCCCAAATGGTTTACTCTGCGGCCTTCAAGTGGACCGCCCTCACTGGGGGGGACGATGGGCTTTCCCTTTCGGGGGTCCCTCTGAACCCGCTACTCCTCCACGGAGCAGCTTGGGTTCTCCTTCTTCTTGTCTTGGGGTTTCTCGGCTACCTGCTCCGTACTCCTTACGGTAAGACCCTGGAAGCCATACGCCAGAACGAGGAGAAGGTCCGGGCCTTGGGCGTGCCCACCTTTTTCTATAAGCTCTCCGCGTATGCCTTGGCTGGAGGACTCACCGGGTTGGCGGGTGCAGGGCTGGTCCTCCACCGTTCCTTTGTCAGTCCTCACGATCTCTTTTGGCTTACCTCTGCGGTCTTGGTGGTCATGGTCCTCTTGGGGGGAGCGCGGGGGCTTTGGGGGGCGGCCTTTGGGGCAGTGCTCTATGTTTTCCTCCAGGCATGGGTGAGCTCTCTAACCGACCTCTGGGGCCTTTTTGTGGGTCTTCTCCTCATCCTCACCGTGCTCTACGCCCGGGAAGGGCTGTGGGTGCTTTTGGAGAAGCGCCTAGGGGGTGGCGGCGGTGGCCGGGCTTAGGGTGGAAGGCGTGTACAAGGCCTTCGGTGGGGTTTTAGCCCTGGCGGGGGTGAGCCTCGAGGTGGCCCCAGGAGAGCGCCGGGCGATCATCGGTCCCAATGGGGCAGGGAAGAGCACCCTCTTCAAGGTCATCGCCGGGGAGCTTAAGCCCGACCGGGGTCGCGTTCTCTTTGGGGAACAGGAGGTTATGGGAAGGCCCCAGGAACGGGTGGCCCGACTAGGCCTGGCCCGGACCTTCCAGCGTTCCAGCCTTTTCCCCGAGCTTTGTGTCTGGGAGAACGTGGCCCTGGCCCGGAAGGCGGCCCAAGGCCAGGCGGGGTCCTGGCGGGAGGCTTTAGAGCTGGACGGGGAGGTGGAGGCCGCCCTGGAGGGGGTGGGCCTGGCCGGGCGGGCGGAGGAGGAGGCGGGTCGCCTTTCCCACGGGGAGAAGCGTCAGCTGGAGATCGCCATGGCCTTGGTCCAGCGCCCGGGCCTCCTTCTTTTGGACGAGCCTTTGGCCGGCCTTTCGGGAGCGGAGCGGGAAAGGATCGCCCGCCTCATTCTGGGGCTGGATCCCAGGATCACCGTGCTCCTGGTGGAGCACGACCTAGATTACGCTTTGGGCTTTGCTCACCAGATCACGGTGCTCCACTACGGGGAAGTGGTGGCCCAAGGTCCTCCAGAAACCATCCGCCAGAACCCCACGGTCCAGGAGATCTACGTGGGCCGGGACTGGACTGTAGAGCGGGGTAGGGGAGGCCCCTCCGACGAAGTGGTCCTGGCCTGCCGGGGTCTGGTTGCGGGCTATGGGGCCATGAGGGTCCTCCAAGGGGTGGAGCTGGAGGTGCGCCGCGGTGAGGTGGTGGCCCTCCTAGGCCGGAACGGCATGGGGAAGACCACCCTTCTTTCCGCCCTCATGGGGCTTCTTCCCCTTCAGGGGGGAGAGGTCTTCCTCCTAGGGGAGGGGGTGGGGCGTCTGCCCCCTTACCGCCGGGCAGAGTGGGGAATGGCCTTGGTGCCCCAGGGACGGCGGATGTTTGAGGGGCTTTCCGTGGAGGAGGAGCTTCGTCTGGCCGCCTGGGGGCAGAAGGGCCGTTGGACCGTGGAGCGGGTCTTTGAGGTCTTTCCCCGGCTTAAGGAAAGGCGGCAGGTGGCCTCGCGGGCCCTTTCCGGAGGAGAGCAGCAGATGGTGGCCATTGCCCGGGCCCTCCTCCGTAACCCCAAGGTGGTCCTCATGGATGAGCCCACGGAAGGGCTTTCCCCCCTCATGGTCCGTCAGGTGGCAGAAGTGGTCCGGGCCCTGAAGCAGGAGGGTGAGACGGTGCTTTTGGCCGAGCAGAACGTCCAGATGGCTCTTTCCGTGGCCGACCGGGTATACATCCTGGAGCACGGGGAGATTGTCTGGACTGGGCGGCCTGAGGAGGTCTCGGACCGGGTTCTGTCGGAGCACCTGGGCGTTTAAGGGGGGTGGGATGGGTGCTTAGGCTTTCCGATCGGGTGAAGGCCAAACTGGAAGAGTTGGCCCGTGGGGTGGAGGAAGGGCTTCTGCCCGCTTGGATTTTCAACGATCCCGATCTCTTTGAGCTGGAGAAGGAGCGGATCTTCAGCCGCTCTTGGGTTTACCTGGCCCACGAGTCTGAGGTTCCTAAGCCCGGGGACTACGTGCTTCGTTACATCCTCAATAACCCCTACATCGTAGTCCGGGGTGAGGATGGAGAGGTGCGGGCCTTCCTGGACATGTGCCGCCACCGGGGGATGCGGGTCTGCCGGGCAGAGGCGGGCAACGCCAGCCACTTCCGCTGTCCCTTTCACGGATGGACCTACCGTAACGATGGGGCCTTGGTGGGTGTGCCTGCCGAGCGGGAGGCCTTCGGGGGGGATCTTAGGAAGGAGGAGTGGGGCCTCATTCCCTTGCCCCGCCTCGAGGCCTTTGATGGTCTCCTCTTCGGCAACCTGGACCCTGAAGCTTCTCCCTTGGAGGAGTGGTTGGGGGGGATCCGCTGGTACCTGGAGCTCATCACCAAGCGCAGCCCGGAGGGCCTCGAGGTGTTGGGCCCGCCCCAGCGCTGGGTGGTGCCCACAGACTGGAAGCTGGCCCTGGAGACCTTCCTCAGCGACAGCTACCACACCCTCATGACCCACCGTTCCCTCATTGAGCTCGGCATCGCCCCCAAGGACGCCAAGTACGCCATGTACGGAGAGCAGATCCATATCCCGGGCAAAGGCCATGGGGCCATGGTGGTGGGGGCACCCCCCGGGGCTCAGCTTCCCCCCTTCTGGGGCTACCCCGAGGAGATGATGGAGCGGGCCCGGACCTCCTACCCCACCAAGGAGCAGTGGGAGGTGGCCCGGGAGACCCGCATCCTCCTCATCACCCTTTTCCCCAACTTCTCCATCCACAACCCCATCCGCCGCCCCGACCACACCTACCCGCGTCCGGTGCCCATGCTCACCTTCCGGGTTTGGCACCCTCTGGGTCCTGGCCGGATTGAGATCTTCTCCTGGGGCCTGGTGGAGAAGGACGCTCCCGATTGGTTTAAGGAAAAAGCCCGCCACTCCTACCTCCGCTTCTTCGGCTCCTCCGGGACCTTTGAGCAGGACGACACGGAGATCTGGTCCCACGTGGCCCAGAACGCCGCCTCTACCCAAGGGGGGCAGGTTCGGCTCTACTACCGCATGGGCCTCCACCTGGCCCCTGACCCCAACTGGCCGGGGTCGGGGGTGGCCTACGGGCTCAACTTCACGGACGCCAACCTGCGCAACTTCCACCGGCGCTATCTGGACATGCTCCTGGCTTAGGAGGTGGCCGTGGACCCCACCCGGGAAATCCTGGAACTCCTTTACCGTGAGGCGGAGCTTTTGGACGAGGGCCGGTACCGGGAGTGGCTGGCCCTCTTAGATGAAGAGGTGGTCTACCGGGTGCCCGTGCGCCAGACCCGGGAGCGCCCCCCGGAGGGGGGCCTAAGCGGGGTGGCGGAGGGAATGTACCACCTGGACGAGGACCGCACCTCCTTGGAGATGCGGGTGGCCCGGCTGGAGACGGGGTTCGCTTGGGCAGAGGACCCTCCTTCCCGCCTCCGGCACTTTGTGACCAACGTGCGGGTGGGGGAGGTGGTGCGGACGGCGCAGGGGGAGGAGGTCCCGGTACGCTCCAACCTCCTCCTTTTCCGCAGCCGCTGGGACCGTCCGGACTACACCCTGCTCTCCGCCGAAAGGCGGGACGTGTGGCGCCGCCGGGGGGGCGGGTGGCGGCTCGCCCAGCGGATCGTCATCCTGGACAGCGCCACCTTGCCCACCCACAACCTTTCCTTCTTCTTCTAAGGAGGACGCGTGATCACCTTGACCAATGAGTTCACCACCGTGACCGTGGAGAAGGTCCGCACCGGCCAGGGGGAGCGGCTCCGCATCACCTCCCCCCGCACGGGGTACAGCATTGACCTGGACCCCCTGGAGCTCGAGGCCCTCACCTGGCAGACTCCCGAGACCTTTTCCCGCCTCTTGGCCACCCCCTTTGGGCCCGACGAGGAGGGGGTGGAGGGCCGGCCCCTTTCCGACCTTATCCTTTTCGGAGGAGAGGATGCGTAGGGTCCAGGTGGGCATTGTGGGGGCGGGGCCCGCAGGCCTCCTCTTAGCCCACCTCCTCCGCCGCATCGGTGTAGAAACCCTGGTCCTGGAGGCCAAGAGCCGCGACTACCTGGAGACGAGCCCTCACCGTATCCGGGCTGGGGTGTTGGAGTGGGGGACCAAGGAGATCCTCCTGACGGCGGGTTTGGGGGAGCGTATGCGGCGGGAGGGCCTGGAGCACCGGGGAATCTATTTGGCCTTCCACGGGGCCCTTCACCGGGTGGGCTTTCCCGCTTTAGCCGGAGGCAGAAGCATCTGGGTCTACGGTCAGCAGTACGCGGTGCGGGACATGATCCGCCTCCACCTGGAGGGAGGAGGGGAGATCCTCTTTGAGCACGAGGTTTTGGGGGTGGAGGAGCTGGAACGAGGCCCCATCTTGGTCTATCGGACCCCAGAGGGCCAGGTGGGGCGGGTACGGACAGAGTTTGCCGTGGGGGCTGATGGTTCCCATAGCGCTCTCCGGAGCCTTATCCCTGGGGCCAAGCTTCACCAACGCACCTACCCCTTTGCCTGGCTCGGCATCCTAGCCGAGACCCACCCCGCGGCGGAGGAGCTCATCTACGCCAGCCACCCCCGGGGCTTCGCCCTCTTTAGCATGCGTTCCCCCACCCTAGCCCGGAACTACCTGCAGGTGAGCCCCGAGGAGCGCCTCGAGGATTGGCCGGAGGCCCGCATCTGGGAGGAGCTTTCCCGCCGCTTGGACGGGGTGGCCGAGGTCCGCCCCGGGCCCCTTTTGGAGAAGAGCCTCACCCCCATGCGGGCTTTGGTGGTGGAGCCCCTGCAGCACGGGCGGTTCTTCCTCATCGGCGACGCAGCCCACGTGGTGCCCCCCACCGGGGCCAAGGGGATGAACATGGCCGTGGCCGACGCGGTGGCCCTCTTCCGAGCCCTTCGGGCCTACTATCTGGACCAGGACCCTTCCCCCCTGTCCACTTTTACCCAGGAGGCCCTTCGGCACGTGTGGCAGGCGGAGTTTTTCTCCTACTGGATGACCACCCTCCTCCACACCCACGAGGACTCCTTCACCGAGGGCCTCCGCCGGGCTCAGCTCCGCCACCTAGAGGAAAGCCCGCATCTCCTCAGCTTCCTGGCGGAGAACTACGTGGGCCTCCACACCACGGCCCCCTGGGCTGAGGCCCTCAAGGCCCTCTTCTAAACGAAGCTTTCCCCTTTCCCGGGTCCTGTCCTGCCGGGAGAGGGCTTCCGCCTTCTGGGCCGCATCGTGGCAGGCGGCGGGCCCGGAAGGGGGGCACCGGGGGTGCTTGCCCAGGGGTGCCAGGTTACCTGCCCCAGTTCACCTTCCTCCCTCTGCCAGCCTAAGGAGCCACGCCGCCGCGGCCCGGGCCATGAGGGGCTCCAACCCGGCCTCCTCCAGAAGCCTGGCCGCGGCCAGCATCTCCTCGTGCCGCCTTTGGGCGTGCTTCCAGCTGCCCTCCAAGAGCCTTCCCACTAGGTTTTCGTCCGCCTCCTTTAGGCTTTGGGCGATCTCTTTCCGGATCTCCTCCTCCAACCCCAGGGTCGTGTCAAGATTTATGTGTAAGCGTCTGTGTACGGGGGGCATACCTTTCCCGAAGCATCCCTTCCAACACCTCCTGCACCTCGGCAAAACCGGTCGTG
>NZ_JBBIMD010000020.1:0-34964 GCF_037444525.1 Thermus sp.
TTAGAAGTCATCTTAAGAGCCCCTCAAGCTGCAATTGGGCATAGGCCCCAAAAAGGACCGCTCCCCGAAGAGACTGCCGGATCAGCCCCCCACCGCCATCCAGGTGGCCCTAGCTAAGCGCCTCGGCATTGAAAAATCCCCATGGGGCTCGGAGACAAGGCGGTCTAGGCCCCTCTTTTGGGGCCCCCACCGAAGGGGTACTTGCCTCCGATGCCCCTGTAGGGGGCTAATCTCCTGACCACAAGCCCGACCGTCGCCTTGCTCCCCTTCGCCTTCTCGGCCCCGCCCTCTTCGGAAGCCTCGCGCTCCGGCTGTCCAGGATACTCGGGATGGTGGAGGGAGGAACAGGCTCTAGGGTAGTGCACCAAGGAACCGCCTTTCAGACCGCCGCCAGGGCCTCCCGGAAGAGGGCCTCGAGGTCCTCCGGGTCCTCCAGGCCCACGGAGACCCGGACGAGCCCCGGGGTGACCCCGGCCTCGAGGCGGGCCCCCTCCTTAAGGCGGCTATGGGTGGTGGTCCAGGGGTGGACCAGGAGGGTGCGGGCATCTCCCAGGTTAGGGGCCTTGAGAAGGCGGATGGCCCCGAGGAAGCGGCTCGCCGCCTCCTGGCTTCCGAGGTCCAGGGTGAGCATGGGGCCGAAGGAGGTGAGGTACTTCCGGGCCCGGGCGTGGGCGGGGTCCTCGGGGAGGCCGGGGTAGCGGAGGGCCTTCACCTTGGGGTGGACCCTCAGGGCCTCCGCCAGGCGGAGGGCGGTCTCGCTCATCCACCGGACCCTCAGGGCCACGGTCTCCAGGCCCTGAAAGAGGAGGTAAGCGTTGAAGGGGCTTAGGCTCATCCCCCCCAGGGAAAGCCCGAGCTGGCGCACCCGCTCCGGGAAACACCGGGGGCCTAGGGCCTCCCAAGGGATCTGCCCCTTGGGGTCGGGCTCCAGGAACTGGGGGAAATGGGCCCAAAGGCCCGTCTGCCGGGCCAGGACAGCGCCCCCCAAAACGGAACCATGCCCCGAGGCCCACTTGGTGAGGCTCTGGACCACCGCGTGGGCCCCCCACCGTAGGGGCTGGCAAAGCGCCCCCGCCGCCCCGAAGGTGTTGTCCACCACGAGGGCCACACCCCTTTCCTCCGCAAGTTCCGCCAGGGCCTCGAGGTCGGGGACGAGGAGGGCGGGGTTGGCCATGGTTTCCACGAAGAGGACCCGGGTCCTCTCGGAAAGGGCCTCGCGCACGGCATCGGGCTCGGGGTCCGCGTAATGCACCTTCACCCCCAGGAGGGGGCCAACGACCTGGTTGAAAAGCCCAATGGTCTGGCCGAAAAGCCCCTTAGCGGCCACCACCTCATCCCCCGGGCGGAGGAGGGCAAGGAGGGCAGAAAAGGTGGCCGCCTGGCCGGTAGCCACGACCACCGCCTCCAGGGCCCCCTCCAGGGCCCTAAGCCGCTCCTCCAGGGCCCTTGCAGTGGGGTCCTTCTGCCGGGCGTAGACGTAGCCTTCCCCAGTGGCGAAGCGCTCCGCCCCTTCCTCCAAGGTGGGGAAGCCGTAGGCGGCCACGGCGTAAATGGGAAGGCCCACCGCCCCATGGGGGTCCTCGGGAAGCCCCGCCAGCACCGCCAAGGTCTCGTACTTCATACCCCCTAGTCTAGACCAAGCAGATGGGGCCCAAGCTCTCCAAGCCCCCCCACCCCCACCAGGGCCAGGGTAAGCTCCAGTTCCGCCAGCACGTAGTCCAAGACCGCCCCCACCCCCTCTTCCCCAAAGAAGAGCCCGTAGGCGTAGAGGCGCCCTAGGCCCACCGCCTTCGCCCCCAAGGCTAAGGCCTTGGCCACGTCGGCCCCGTTGCGCACGCCGCTATCCATGAGGACGGGCACCTTATCCCCCACGGCCCGCACCACCCCGGGCAGGGCGTCCAGGGCGGCCATGGCCCCGTCCACCTGCCGCCCACCGTGGTTGGAGACGTAAACCGCGTCCACCCCGATCTCCACGGCCCTCTTAGCGTCCTCCGGGTGGAGGAGGCCTTTGAGGATGAGGGGCAAGGCGGTCTCCTCCCGCACCCGGCGCACCTCCTCCCAGGAGAGCTCGGGGAAGGAGTAGGTGGCCACGAAGCGGCGCACGGCCTTAAGGGCCTGTGCCAGGCTCCCCTTGCCCGCCCGCCGAAGGGCGGGGAGGGCCCGAAGGAGGGCCAGGCTCGGCCGCACCCTAGGGCTTGGCCCCTCCAAGGGCTCCCCCAAGGAGGCGAGGAAGGCGGGGTCCGTGAGGTACTGGGCGAGGCCCTGCCCCTTGAGGAAGGGGAGGTGGCCCAGGTCCAGGTCCCGTGGGCGCCAGCCGAGCTGGACGGTGTCCACGGTGAGGACCACCCCCATATACCCTGCGGCCTCGGCCCGGCGGAGGAAGCTTCGGACCACGCGGAAGTCGGTGGAGTGGTAAAGCTGGAAGAAGCGCAAGGCCCCAGGGCGCACCCCCTCCATGGCCTCGGCGATGGCCTCCATGGGGTGGGAGCTCTGGTTGGAAACCATAAAGGGCACCCCCCTCTGGGCCGCTGCCCGGGCGGCGGCCAGGTCCCCCGCCCTGTGGGCGAGCTCCAGGACCCCGATGGGCGCAAGGAAGAGGGGGGCGGCCCACCGCCGCCCGAAGAGCTCCACCTCCAAAGCGGGGGGCGGCGCCCCCCGGAGCATCCGGGGGCGGAAGGCGTAGCGGCGGAAGGCCTCGAGGTTGGCGGCCATGGTCCTTTCCAACCCCGCCCCGCCCGCCAGGTAGGCCCAGGCCTCAGGAGAGGCCCGGCGCCTCGCCGCCTTCTCCAAGGCCTCCGGGTGGACGGGCACCTTGGGCTTCCTGCCCAAAAGGCCCTCCAGGTAGATGGCCTGCTGGACCCTTCTCCCCCACATGAAGCCCCTCCTTTCCAGGTCCTGCCCGATTCTACCCAAGGGCGTAGACTGGGTGCAAATGGAAAGGGCCATTCTGGTCACCGGGGCAGGTAGCGGCATCGGGCTGGCCACCGCCCTCCTCCTCAAGGCGCGGGGCTTCACCGTCTACGCGGGGGCGAGAAAGGAAGAGGACCTGGGGCGCCTCGAGGCCCTAGGCCTCCTCCCCCTTCCCCTGGACGTCATCCGCCCCGAGGACCTGGAGAGGGCCAAAAGGGCTCTCCCCGAAGCCCTTTTCGGCCTGGTGGCGAACGCCGGCATCGCCCCCGCGGGGCCCCTGGAGCTTGTGCCCCCCGAGGTGGTGGAGGAGGGTCTAAGGGTGAACGTCCTCGGGGCCCTGCGCACGGTGCAGGCCTTCCTCCCCCACCTGAGGCGGGGCAGGGGGCGGATCGTCCTCATGGGCTCCGTCTCCGGCCTGGTGGCCCTTCCCCTCATGGGGCCCTACGCGGCGAGCAAGTTCGCCCTGGAGGCCCTGGCGGACGCCCTGAGGGTGGAGCTTGCCCCTTTCGGGGTCAGGGTGGTCCTGGTGGAGCCGGGGTCCGTGGCCACCCCCATCTGGGGGCGGAGCCTGCGCTGGGCCGAGGGCTACCTCCTCCCCCCGCCCCCGGGGACGGAAGGGGTCTACGGGGCCTACCTGGAAGCGGCCCGGCGGATGGCCGAAAGGAACGCCCAAAGGGGGCTTCCCCCGGAACGGGTGGCCGAGGTGGTCCTCGAGGCCCTCACCCACCCCCGCCCCAAAGCCCGCTACCTGGTGGCCCACCCGGCCCGGGCGCGGGAGGTGCGCCTTCTCAGGCTCCTGCCCACCCCCCTGCGGGACGCCCTGATCCTCCGGGTCCTTAGATCCCCTCAGTACCCTTGACACCAACAAGCTTAGGGGTAACCATGGGAGGTATGGACTGCTGCGTGAGCCGGCGCCAGGTGATCCAAGGCCTTTCGGGGCTTGCCCTGGCTCAAGGGGGGAGGCGGAAGGTACGGCTTGCCTTCTGCTCCCAGCTCCTTTGCATCATCCCCTACGAGGTGGCCCAACGGCGGGGCTACTTCCGGGAAGGGGGCCTCGAGGTGGAGCTGGTCTACGCCCGAGGGGGGAGCCAGGCGCTGCAGTTCCTTGCGGGCAAGGCGGTGGACTACGCGGCCACCAGCCTGGACGCCGCCCTCCAGGCCTTCCAGCAGGGGGCGCCCATCCTGCGCTTCGCCTCCACGGGAAGGCTCCCCCTCTTCGCCCTGGCGGTGGGGCCCCGGGCCAAGGGAATCCAGGAGGTGAAGGACCTGGAGGGGCGGACCGTGGGGGTTTCCGCCCTGGGGAACGCGGACCACGTCCTCTTGGTCTACCTGCTGAAGAAGGCCGGACTAGACCCCAGGAAGGTCCAGTACGCCACCCTGGGCCCCAACCTCTACGAGGCTCTGAGGGCGGGGCACGTGGAGGCGGGCATGGTCCAAGAGCCCGCTCTCTCCCTCCTCAAGGGGGCCGGGGGGCGGGAGCTCGTCAACTTCATGGACCTGAAGCAGGCCACCCGCTACCTTGGGGGGCCCTACGAGTTCATGGGGGTGGCCGTACGACGGGAGGAGCGGAACGCGCGCCTGGAGGAGATGCGCGCCCTGGCCCGGGCCCTGGAGAAGGCCCTCCGCTTCATCCACGCCGCGGAAGGCCGCCTCATCGCCGACACCCTGCCCAAGGCCCTCATCGCCGGGGGAGACGAGGCCAGGCTTAAGGCGGTGATTGAGCGCTATCGCAAGGACCTCTACCCCAAAGGGGTCCAGATTGACCGGAAGGCGGCGGAGCGGGTGGTGGAAAGCCAGATGGAAGCGGGCCTCCTGCCCCCTTCCTTCCGCCTGAACCCCCTCCTGGACCTGGAGGTGGTGGGTGCTTGAAGTGCGGGGCCTGGCCTTGGGCTACGGGGACCAGCCCGTCCTCGAGGGGGTGGACCTTCGGGTGGGGGAAGGGGAGTTCGTGGGCCTGGTGGGGCCCTCAGGGAGCGGCAAGAGCACCCTCCTCCGGGCCATCGCCGGCCTCCTCAAGCCCCTAAAGGGGGAGATCCTGCGGGGGTTTGGGGAGCGGGAGCTTGGCTTCCTCTTCCAGGAAGATGCCCTACTTCCCTGGCGCACCGCCCGGGAGAACGCCGCCTTGGGCCTAAGGATTCGGGGCTACGGGAAGAAGGAGGCCCTGGAAGAGGCCGAGTTCTGGCTTGTCCGGCTTGGGCTTAGGGGGCTTGGGGACCGCTACCCCCACGAGCTTTCCGGGGGGCAGCGCAAGCGGGTGGCCCTGGCCCAGGTCCTGGCCCTAAGGCCCAAGCTCCTCCTCATGGACGAGCCCTTCGCCAGCCTGGACGCCATCCTGCGCACGGAGGTGACCCGCGACCTCTTGCGGCTCGTGGAGGGGGAGGGCATCGCCGTCCTCCTGGTCACCCACGACCTGGAGGAGGCCATCGCCCTCGCTGACCGGATCTATCTCCTCTCCAAGGGCCCCAGGGCCCGGGTGGCCAAGGCCTACAGGGTGCCCTTCCCCCGGCCCCGGGACCCGGTGGCGGTGCGGGCCGAGCCCCGGTTTGGGGCCCTGCTCAAGGAGCTTTGGCAGGACCTGGAGGAGGTGGTCCTGTGCGCCGCGCCCTAAGCCTTTTAGGCCTCCTCCTCCTTTGGGAGGCCATGGCCGCGCTAGGGGTCCTAAACCCCCTTTACGCCCCCCCGCCCCACCAGGTCTTCCTCACCCTCCTTGGCCTCTTCCAGAGCGGGGAGATCTACCCCCACCTCCAGGCCACCTTCAGCGCCGCTCTCCTGGGCCTCCTCCTCGGGGTGGGCCTCGGGGGGGCGCTGGGCCTCCTCGCCGCCTTCAGCCCCCTCCTTTCCGATCTCCTGGAGCCCGTGATGCTCCTTCTGAACGCCATCCCCCGGGTGATCCTCGCCCCCCTCTTCGTCATCTGGCTGGGAATCGGCCTGGCCTCCAAGGTGGCCTTGAGCCTGGTCCTGGTGGCGGTCCTCATCTTCTTCGCCGTCTATTCCGGGGTCAAGCAGGTGGATGCCCGGCTCGTGGAGCGGGTGCGGACCCTGGGGGGCGGGCGGGCTTGGCTCCTTAGGGAGGTCTACCTTCCCTCTGTGGCTGCCTGGGTCCTCTCCTCCTTGAAGGTGGCCGTGGGCTTCGCCTTCACGGGGGCGGTGGTGGGGGAGTTCGTGGCGGCCAGCCGGGGCCTCGGCTACCTCCTCTCCTTCGCCCAAAGCACCTACAACGCCAAGCTCTCCCTAGCCCTCATCGCCCTCATCGTCCTCTTCGTCCTCCTCCTCTTCTTCCTCTTCGGCCGCCTCGAGGCCGGGCTCCTCCGCTGGCGGCCCACGGTCCAGACCTAAACCGCCGCAGGGGGCTTCAGCAGGGCACATAGGCCGGGCCGCCCAAGCGCCCCGGCATTGGCAAATCCTCACGGGACTTGGAGGGAAGGCACGCTGGGTCAACCGCCAAGCTACCTTGACCCTTGTTCTGGGGCCCCCACCGAAGCGAAAGCCTCGGTGGGGTACTTAGCGCACCAAGAGCACCGGGCAGGGGGCGTGGGCCACCACCTTTTGGCTCTGGCTCCCCAGGAAAAGCCCCCCCAAAGCCCCTAGGCCGCGGGTGCCCATGACGATGAGGTCGGCCTTCTCCGCGTGCGCCGCCTCCAGAATGGCCCCCGCGGGCTCCCCCTCTAAAAGAAGGCCGCTTTCCAGGGGAAGGCCCACCAGGGCAAGCCCCTCCCTTAGCACCGCCTCCGCCCGTTCCAGGCGCCGCTTCAGGGCCTCCTCAAAGAAGGGCTCCCCCAGATAGTCCGGCACGGGCTCGTAGACGTGCACCAAAAGGAACCTGGCCCCGTGGGCCTCCGCCTCGGCCTTGGCCACCTTGGCCGCCCGCTTGGCGTGTTCGGAACCGTCGTAGGCCAGGAGGATGGTCCGGAACATGCCCCCAGTTTACGCCTCGGCCCGCTTTTCGCCAGGGAGCTCCACCCTCCGCCCGCAGCGGCAGGTGTCCCCTTCAATGCGGAACAGGGTGCCGTCGGCCTTGGGGTAAAGCCAAAGGGTTCCGCAGTCGGGGCAGCGCACCTCGGCCACCAGGGTGCGGATCTCCTCGGGGCTGAAGCGGTAGACCGCCCCGCACCAGTGGCAGACCACCTCCGCCCCGCCGTCCCTCACGATCATGTCCTCCCGCTCCTCAGGGGTGAAGAAGACCAAGGCTTCCAAGGCCTTCTCCCGGTTGCACCGGCAGCAGAAACGGGCGGGGATCTCGTTTTCCGGATAGCCTAGGGCGCGAAGGTCCGTGCGCTCCAGGCCAAGGCCCTGGAAAAGCGCCTCCAAGGCCCCTTCCAGGCCCTCCTTGCGAAGGCGCTCCGTGAGGGCGCCAAAGGCCTTCAGGTTGGCCTCGAGGCGGCCCAAAACCTCCTCCGAGGCCCCAGGCAGGACCTGGACCGCGATGCCCCCCGCGGCCTCCACCTCCCCTTCCCCCCGCACCCGCACCCCGAGGAGAAGCGCGGAAGGGATCTGCTCGGACTGCCAGAGGTAGTGGGCCAGGTCCTCGGCGATCTCCCCCGAGACCAGGGGCACGGTGCTGGTGTAGATGTCGCCGCTCGGGAGGCTTCGGTCCACCCTCAAAAAGCCCCGCCCCACCGCGGCCCCCACGTTGAGCTTGCCGTCTTCCCGAAGGGGCACCTCCGCCTGAGGGTTCTTCACATACCCCCGCACCCCCCCCATGGGGTCCGCCTCGGCCACCACACCCCCTAAGGGCCCGTCCCCCTCGAGGCGCAGGGCCAGGCGCTCCTTGGGGGTCTTTAGGAGAAGCTGGGCAAGAAGCAGGGCCCCGGTCATGGCCCGGCCCAAAGCGGCGGTGGCCGTGGGGGAAAGGCCGTGGCGAAGGCGGGCCTCCTCCACCACGTCCCCCGTGTCCGCGGCCACCACCCGGAGGTTCCCCTCTCCCGCAAGGGCCCGCAGGATCCGTCCCATACCCCGCCATTATGGCACGAGGGCCTATAATCGCCCTATGGGCCTCGTCATCTACGATACGCTCCAGCGGAAGAAGGTCCCCTTTGAGCCCGCGGTGAAAGGCCACGTGGGCATCTATGTCTGCGGGCCCACGGTCTACGCCGACCCCCACCTGGGCCACGCCCGCGGGCCCATCGTCTACGATGTCCTAAGGCGCTACTTCCTCCACCAAGGGTACAAGGTGCGCTTCGTCTCCAACATCACCGACGTGGGCCACCTCACGGACGACGCCGACCAGGGGGAGGACAAGATCCAAAGGAGGGCCAAGCTGGAACAGCTTGAGCCCATGGAGGTGGCCGAGAAGTACACCTGGAGCTACTTTGACGCTATGGGGGCCCTAAACGTCCTGAGGCCCTCCATCGCCCCCAGGGCCTCGGGCCACATCCCCGAACAGCTAGAGCTCACCCAGCGCCTTTTGGATTTGGGCTTCGCCTACCTGCGGGGGGGGAGCGTGTACTTCCGGGTGCGGGCCTTCCCCGAGTACGGGAAGCTTTCGGGGAAAAGGCTGGAAGAGCTCCGGGCGGGGGCCCGGGTGGAGGTGCGGGAGGAGAAGGAAGACCCCCTGGACTTCGCTCTTTGGAAAGCGGCTGAGCCTGGCCACCTCATGCGCTGGAAAAGCCCCTGGGGTGAGGGGTACCCGGGCTGGCACATTGAGTGCACGGCCATGAGCCTCAAGTACCTGGGGGAGGGGTTTGACCTGCACGCGGGGGGCATAGACCTCCAGTTCCCCCACCACGAGTGCGAGATCGCCCAGGCGGAGGCCGCGGGCTACCGCTTCGCCCGGCATTGGATGCACCACAACCACGTGCTCCTGGAAGGGGAGAAGATGGCCAAAAGCACGGGGAACCTGGTCCTCCTCCACGACCTCCTCAAAGCTCACGAGCCCATGGCCCTCCGCTTCTACCTTCTCCAAACCCACTACCGGAGCCCCATGGACTTCTCCTTCCAGGGCCTCGAGGCCGCCAAGCGGGGCTACACCCGCCTTCTCCAGGCCTACCGGGAGGTGCGGGCAAGGAAGGCCCAGGCTCCTTCCGGCACCACCCCGGAGCTGGAAAGGGCCCTAGACACCTTAGAAAAGGCCTTCATGGAGGCCATAGAGGACGACCTCTCCACCCCTGAGGCCCTGGCCGCCTTCTTCACCTTCCTCCCCGAGTTCCACCGCCTCCTCCCTGAGGCCAGAAGGGAAAGCCTGGAGCGGGCAGAAGGGGTCTTCCACACCCTAGGCGAGGGGATCTTGGGCCTCTTTCCGGAGCGGGTTCTGGAGGAAAAGGTTTCCGGGCCCCTTTTGGAAGGCCTCATCGCCCTTCTCCTGGAGCTAAGGGAGGAGGCCCGGCGGGCCCGGGACTTCGCCAAGGCGGACCTTATCCGCGATCGGCTTAAGGCCCTAGGGGTCATCGTGGAGGACACTAAAGAGGGCCCCAAGTGGCGGCTGGAATAAAGCCCCCCCGCAAGGGGCCCCTTGCGGGGGAAGGCGCTCAGGGGCTTAGCGGGAGACGGGGTAGCCCTCGGCCTCGAGGACCGCCTCGGCCACCCGCCGCCTCAGGGCCACCAGGTCCACGTAGTCCCGCTTGGTGAGGCGGCGGGCGGCGGAGTACACCACCCGGGCCTCGTCCCCCTCCACCAGCCGGGGCAGGACGGAAAGGGCCCGGGCCTGGGCCCGGTCCACAGCCTGGAGGAGGTAGATCTGGGCCATGTCCTGGGCCACCCCTCCTAGGCGCCGGGCGCGGAGGAGGGCGCTTTCCGCGGCGTAGGCGTCAATGAGGATGTCCGCCACCGCCCCCAGGACCTCCTGTTCCTCCTCCACCCCCTGGCCGTACTTCTGGAGGGCCAGGCCCGCCACCATCAGGGCCAGCTTCTTAAGTCCAGCGATGTACGCTGCCTCCCGGTCCTCGGGCTCCTCAAAGCTGGGCTCCAGGACCTCCTTCTGGAGGCGCGCCGCCGCCTGCATGAGGGGAAGCTGCCCCTTGAGGGCACGGCGGATGAGCATGCCGGGGATGAGGAGGCGGTTGATCTCGTTGGTCCCCTCAAAGATGCGGTTGATGCGGGCGTCGCGGTAGGCCCGCTCAATGGGGTACTCCTGGGAGTAGCCGTAGCCCCCATGGATCTGCACCCCCTCGTCCACCACGTAGTCCAGGACCTCCGAGCCCAGGACCTTGATGATGGAGGCCTCCACCGCATACTCCTCAATGCCCGCCATCACCGCCTCCGCTCCCTTCTTGCCCAAAAGCGCCTCGTCAATGAGGCCCACGGTGCGGTAGACGGCGCTTTCCGCGGCGTAGATGCGGCTCGCCATCTCCCCTAGCTTCTCCTGGATGAGGCCGAACTGGCCGATGGGCCGCCCGAACTGGTGCCGGGCCTTGGCGTAAGCAGCAGAAAGCTCCAAGGCCCGCTTGGCCCCACCCACGGCCCCCGCCCCCAGCTTATACCGGCCCACGTTGAGGACGTTGAAGGCGATCTTGTGCCCCTTGCCGATCTCGCCCAGGACGTTCTCCACGGGGACCTTCACGTCCTCCAGGATCACCTGGCGGGTGGAAGAGGCCTTGATGCCCATCTTCTTCTCCTCGGGGCCGAAGGAAAGCCCCGGGGTGCCCCGCTCCACCAGGAAGGCGGTGAAGTGCTCCCCGTCCACCTTGGCGAAGACGGTGAAGAGCTGGGCGAAGCCCGCGTTGGAGATCCACTGCTTGACCCCGTTCAGGATGTAGTGGCGGCCGTCCTCGCTTAAGGTGGCCCGGGTCTTGGCCGCCAGGGCATCGGAGCCAGACCCGGGCTCGGTGAGGCAGTAGGCAGCGATCCACTCCCCGCTGGCCAGCTTGGGGAGGTACTTCCGCTTCTGCTCCTCCGTGCCGAAGTAGACGAGAGGCAGGGTGCCGATGGAGGTGTGGGCCCCGTAGGTAACGGAAAAGCCCCCGCTTCCCGAAAGCTCCTCGGCCACCACGGTGGAGATGACCTTGGGAAGGTCCAGCCCCCCGTACTCCTCGGGGACGTCAATGCCGAGAAGCCCCAGCTCCCCCGCCTTGCGCATCAGGGGAACGTTGAGCTCCAGCTCCCCGTGCTCCATGTGCTCCAAAAGGGGGAGGACCTCCCGCTCCACGAAGGTGCGGGTGGTGCGGGCAATCTCCTTGACGCTCTCGTCAAAGTCCTCCGGGGTGTAGATCCCTTCCGGAACCTCCAAAAGCCAGCCACCGCCCTTTTTCCAAAGCTTCCTCTCCTCGGTCATGGTCTCCCTCCTAAGCCGGGTAAACCTCAAAGACCCCCGCGGCCCCCATGCCGCCGCCAATGCACATGGTCACGAGGCCATAGCCCCCGCCCCGACGGGCAAGCTCCGAGATGAGCTGGGCGGTGAGCTTGGCCCCCGTGGCCCCCAAGGGGTGGCCGAGGGCAATGGCCCCCCCGTTCACGTTGGTCTTCCCCTCGGGCATCTCCAAGGCGCGCATCACCGCCAGGACCTGGGCGGCGAAGGCCTCGTTGAACTCAATGAGGCCGATCTGATCCAGGGTAAGCCCCGCCCGGGCCAGGGCCTTGGGCACGGCCTTCACCGGGCCGATGCCCATGATGTCGGGTTCCACCCCGGCCACGGCGAAGCTGACGAAGCGGGCCAAAGGCTTAAGCCCCAGGGCCTTCGCCTTCTCCCGGCTCATGACCAAAACGGCCGCCGCCCCGTCGGAGTAGGGGCTCGAGTTCCCCGCGGTAACCGTGCCCCCCTTCTTGAAGGCGGGCTTGAGCTTGGCAAGGGCCTCGAGGCTGGTGTCGGGGCGCACCGTCTCATCCCGCTCAAAGAGGACCTCCCCCACCACCTTCCTGGTCCCCTGGTAGCGCACCGTAGGAACGCGGATGGGGACCACCTCGGGAAAGCGCCCCTCCGCCCAGGCCTGGGCCGCCCGTTGGTGGCTACGAAGGGCCCATCTGTCCTGGTCTTCCCGGCTGATCCCGAAGCGCTCCGCCACCCTTTCCGCGGTGTAGCCCATGCCGATGTAGGTGGAGTAGGCCTCCGGGCTCCACTCCGTGGGGGTGAGGTCGGGGTGAAGGCGGGTGTGGTAGCCGGACATGGGCACCTGGCTCATCATCTCCACCCCGCCCGCCAAGACGACATCCGCCATCCCGGTCATCACCGCCTGGGCGGCCATGGCGATGGTCTGGAGGCCACTGGAGCAGAACCGGTTCACCGTGGCCCCGGCCACCTCTATGGGGAACCCGGCCCGGAGGAGGGCCAGCCGGGCGATGTTGAGCCCCTGGGCCGCCTCGGGCATGGCGCACCCCCAGAGGACGTCCTCCAGCTCCTTAGGGTCCAGGCCCGCCCGCTCCACCGCGGCCCGCATCACCTGGGCCGAGAGGTCCACCGGGTGGAGGGTGGCCAGGGCCCCATCCTTCTTGCCCCGGGCCACGGGGCTCCGCACTGCGCTGACAATTACGGCTTCCTGCATGGCTCCACCTCTAGTTCCTAAGGGGCTTGCCCGTCTTAAGGGTGTAGGCAATGCGCTCCTGGGTCTTGCGGGTGCCAAGGAGTTTCAAGAAGGCCTCCCGCTCCAGGTCCAAAAGGTCCCACTCGGATACCTCCCGCCCAGGGCCCTCCCCGCCGGAGAGGACGTAGGCGATCTCCAAGCCTATGCGCATGTCGTGGTCGGAGATCTCCCCCGCCTCCCGGAAGGCCCAGACCGCGTAGCGCAGGTTCCCCAAGGCCTCGTTCCCCAGGACCCGGATCCTGGGGGGCAGGGGCGGACGGTAATCGGGAGCCAGCTCCAGCACCCGCCGCTTAGCGTCTTGGAGGAGGAAGTCCCGGTTCACGCTGATCCGGTCCCGGTCGCGCAGGAAGCCCATCTTCCGGGCCTCGAGGGCGCTTTCCGAGGTGCGGGCCATGGCGATGAGCTGGAAGGCCCGCTTCACCCCCTCAAAGGGGTCGGCCTCCTCGTAGGGGGCGAGCTCCTGGGTGAAGCGGAGGAGCATCTCCTTGGTCCCGCCCCCCGCAGGCAAAAGCCCCACCCCCGCCTCCACCAGGCCCATGTAGAGCTCCGCGTGGGCCTGGACCGCGTCCGCATGCAAGGTGAACTCCGCCCCGCCCCCCAGGGTGAGGCCAAAGGGGGCCACCACCACCGGGAAGGGGCTATACCGGATGGACATGGAGGCCTTCTGGAACTGGCGCACCGCCAAAGAGAGCTCGTCCCACTCCCCCTCCTGGGCCAGGGAGAGGATGAGGGCCAGGTTGGCCCCGGCGGAGAAGGCCCGCGGGTCCTCGTTGCCGATGACGAGGCCCAGATACCCCTTCTCCTCCACAAACTCCAGGCTCTTCTGGAGCATGCGGATGACCCCCTCCCCGATGGCGTTCATCTTGGTACGGAACTCCAGGAGGGCTACCCCGTCCCCAAGGTCCAGAAGGGCCGCCTCCTTGCTCTCCAAAAGGGCCTTCCCCTCCGACTTCAGGGCCTTCAGGGAAAGCACCCCTTCCCGCTTGGGGAGAGGGTGGTAGGCCCCGTCAAAGCCCAGATAGGTGCCGTCCCTATAGAAGACCCCCTGGGCCTGGGCCAGGAGGGGAGGCTCGGAAAGCCCATGCTCGGAAAGCAGGGACTTCAGCCGCTCGTGGCCCACCGCGTCCATGTTCTTAAAGGGCCCCATCTCCCAGCCGAAGCCCCACTCCAGGGCCTGGTCCACGGAAACCAGGTCGTAGGCGATCTCCTCGGCTTTTAGGAGGGTGTAGTGGGCGGTGCGGGCCAAAAGCTCCCGCAGGAAAGCCCCATACTTGCCGGGGAGATCCAGGGCCCCCCGGAGGCGCTCAGGGAGGGGCCGGTCCTTGAGGGCGTTCAGTTCGGGAAGGTCCAGCTTGGTGCGGGGCGCGTACTCCAGGGTGCGGTAGTCCAGGGTGAGGATCTCCCCGTTCACCCGCTTGTAGAACCCGGCCCCCGCCTTCTCCCCAAGCCGCCCCTCCCCCACCAGGCGGAGGACCCAGTCGGGCAGGGCGAAGTCCTCCCCAGTGGCGTGGGCCAGCTCCTCCGTGACCAGTTTGAGCACGTCCAGGCCCGTGAGGTCCGCGGTGCGGAAGGTGGCGGAGCCCGGGCGGCCCAAGAGGGGGCCGGTGAGGGCGTCCACCTCGTCAATGGTGAGGCCGTGCTTCTCCATGAGGCGCACCGCCTGGACCATGCCGTAGACCCCTAAGCGGTTGGCGATGAAGCCGGGGACGTCCTTGGCCAAGACGGTGCCCTTCCCCAGGATGCGCTCCCCAAAGCGGCGGATCTCCTCCAAGACCTCGGGGGCGGTCTCGGGCGTGGGGATGAGCTCCAGGAGGTGGAGGTAGCGGGGGGGATTGAAGAAGTGGGTGCCCAGGAAACGGCGCCGGAAGGCCTCGGAGCGGCCCTCCAGGAGAACCCTCATGGGGATGCCGCTGGTGTTGGAGCTCACGATGGCCGTGGGTTTCAAGAGGGCCTCGAGGCGGGCATAGAGGGCCTGCTTGGGCTCGGGCTTCTCAACGATGGCCTCCACCACCCAGTCGCAGTCCTTAAGCTTTTCCAGATGGTCCTCGGTGTTGCCGATCTCCACGTAGCGGGCCAGGTCCTTGTCCATGAAGGCTGGAGGCCTGGCTTTGAGGGCCCTTTCCAAGCCCCTCTTGGCGTACTCGTTCCGGTCTTCCTTCCCCGGTATGTCCAGAAGAACCACGGGGATGCCGGCGCTGGCCACCAGGGCGGCGATCCCGCTTCCCATGGTTCCCGCGCCCACCACACCAACCTTTTTGATCATGGCCTACCTCCTTATACTGAGTCAAAGTTTACGACGGGGCCCTGTCCCCTGTCAAAGGGGGAACCCTCTATCGGTCCGCGAAGAGGTAGAGGGCCTCGAGGAGGGCCTCGGGGTAGTCCCGGGGCCTAAGGCCTTTCTTCTCCATGCGGAAGCCCGGGGGGTACTGGGTGATCTCCACCCGCTGGGGAAGGCGCCTCAACCCGCGGGCGTCGTAGTCCAGGGGCCAGTGGCCGAAGACCACCTCCAGGTGGGTGAGGCTTTCCGTGATGGAGCGCACCCCCTTCTTCTCCGCCACCAGGCGAAGCCGGGCCAAGGCCACGAAGTTCTCCGCCTCCTCAGGCAAGGGGCCGTAGCGCCCTTTGAGCTCCCGCACCAGCTGGGAGAGCTCCGCTAAGCCCCTCACCTGGGCGAAGCGGCCGTAGTAGCGGCTTCGCGCCTCCAGGGAGGGGATGTAGGCCTCGGGCAGGCGGGCGGAGAGGGCCAGGTCCAGGGTGAGGGGGGGGCGGGCCTCCACCGAGGCTTCCCCTTTGAGCGCGCGGATGGCCTCCTCCAAAAGCTCGGTGTAGACCTCGAGGGAAAGGGCCTTGATGTGCCCGTGCTGCTCGGGGCCCAGGAGGTTCCCCACGCCCCTAATCTCCATGTCCTTCTCCGCCAATAGGTGGCCGCTTCCCAGGTCGGAGAGGTCGGCGATGGCCATGAGGCGCTTCTCCGCCGCTTCCGTGAGGCGGGGGGGGTGGAAGAGGTAGGCGTAGGCCTCCTCCTCTCGCCTTCCCACCCGGCCCCGGAGCTGGTAAAGGGTGGCGAGGCCCAGCCGGTCCGCCCGCTCGATGAGGATGGTGTTGGCCTCCCCCACGTCCAGGCCCGACTCCACGATGGTGGTGGCGAGAAGGACATCGTAGGCCCCTTCCGCGAAGAGAAGCATGGTCTCCTCCACGAGGGCTTCGGGCATCTGGCCGTGGACCACCCCGATGCGGGCCTCGGGCACCAGGTTTTCCAGATAGCGGCGCCTGGCCTCGATGGTGGCCACCCGGTCGTGGATGTAAAAGGCCTTGCCCCCCCGCTCCAACTCCAAGAGGATGGCCTCCCGCACCAAAAGAGGGTCAAAGGGGGCGAGGAAGGTCTTTATGGGCTTGCGCCCCGGAGGGGGGGTCTGGATGCTGGAGAGGTCCTTAAGCCCCACCAGGGCGCTGTAGAGGGTGCGGGGGATGGGGGTGGCGGAGAGGTAGAGGGTGTCCACGTTGGCCTTAAGCTCCCGCAAGCGTTCCTTCTGGGCCACCCCGAAGCGGTGCTCCTCGTCCACGATGAGGAGGCCCAGGTCCTTGAAGGCCACGTCGGGCTGGAGGAGGCGGTGGGTGCCGATGACGAGATCTATGGTCCCTTCCCTTAGGCCCTTTAGGATGGCCTCTTCCTCCTTAGGTGGGGTGAAGCGGGAAAGGACCCCAACGCGCACCGGAAGCTTCTGGAAGCGCTCGCGGAAGGTCTTCCCATGCTGCTCCGCAAGAAGGGTGGTGGGGACCAGGAAGGCCACCTGAGCCCCGTGCCCCACCACCCGGGCCGCAGCCCTCAAGGCCACCTCCGTTTTGCCGAAGCCCACGTCCCCCGAGACCAGCCGGTCCATGGGGTAAGGGGCCTCGAGGTCCTTCAAGACTTCCTCCAGGGACCGGGCCTGGTCAGGGGTGAGGGCGTAGGGAAAGCCCTGGGCCACCTGGGCCTCCCACTCGGGGAGGGGAGGGAAGGCCCGGCCCGGGGTGGCCTTCCGCTTGGCCTGGAGGACGAGAAGCCTCTGGACCAGCTCCTCCACGTCCTTCCTGGCCCGCTCCTTGGCCCTTTTCCACTCGTTCTTCCCCAAGGAGGAGAGCTCCGGAGGGTCATCCGTGGTGCCGGGGTGGCGCTTGAGGAGGGGAAGCTGCTCCACCGGCAGGTAAAGCCGCCCTTCCCCCCGGTAGCGGAGGACCAGGTAGTCCCGCCTGGCCCCCAACACCTCCCGGGTCTCCAGGCCCAGGTACTGGCCGATGCCGTGCTCGGGGTGGATGAGGTAGTCCCCTGGGGTTAGGGCCGAGGGGTCGGAAAGCCCCTCTCCCCGCCTAAGCCGCCCCCGCACCGCCCCCGTGGCGAAGACCAAGGCCTCGGTGAGGAAGACCTCCTCCCCCCACTCCGCCCCCCCCTCAAAGGCCCCGGGGAGAAGGGCAAGCCGCCCTTTGGGGGCAGGGTAACGGCCCTGGAGGAGGGGCTGGAAGGGGGCAAGGCGCCCTTTCAGGTACGCCAGGGTGCGGCCGTGCCCGGCGAAGAGGTGGACCCGGCGCCCTTCCTCCAACCAGCGGGCGAGGTCCTTCTCCAGGGCCTTGAGGCTTCCCCGATAGGGAGGAAGGGGCCTCACCCCAAGGTCCAGAAGGGGAAGGTCCACACCGCCCCCAAAGGCCACCAGGGGCCGGCCCTCTAGGAGGGGAAAAAGTTCTTTTGGGGCCAGGGCGGGGGTGTCCAGGTAAAGGGCCCCCGGGAAGTGGAGGATCTTCTTGGAGGTGAAGGCCTCCGCCTTCCCCGGCTTGGGGAGGAGGACGTGGCGGGACCGCGCGTCGCCGTTCACCGTAAGCCCCTCCAGCTCGTCCCCAAAGAAGAGAAGGCGCACCTCTCCCCCGGGGAGGAAAAGCTCCACGACCTCCCCAAGAACGCGGTAATCCTCGTCCCGGGCGTAGCCCATGCGGAGGAGGCGGTCCAGAAGGGCCTCCCTGGGGTAGCTTTGGCCCACCTCCAGGACGAACCGCCAGGCGGGGGGGTCCTCGGGGAAGGGGCTTAGGGCCTCCTCGTAGGAGAAGACGAAAAGGGCTTTCTCCCCCAGGGCCTCGAGGCCCGGGTTCACGTAGACGGGCACCCCGAAGGCGGAAAGGTCCCGGTAGCGCCTAAGGCGCTCCTCCGGGGCCAGGAGGACCGCCGGGGGGGTCTCGCGGGCAAAGAGAAAGGCCCGCACCACCTGGGGCAGCTCCAGCCGGTGTCCGTAAAGGGTTTCCAGAACGGGCGTCATGGGGCCTCGCCCCCAAGGGGGCAAACGCCCCCTATTCTAGCACGTAGGCGTGGACGGCCAAAGACCCAAGGCCCACGTTGGCGGCGATGGTAGCCCCCGAGCGGGTGATGCGGCCCCGCTCGAGGCGGAGGGCGCCCTCTAGGGCCCGCTTCAGCCCCTCAATCCACTCGGGCGTGGCATCGGAGTGGACGATGGTGATGCGGGCCACCCGCCCCTTAAACTCCCCCAGGACCAGCTGGGCCAAGGCCTCGGGCACGGCGTTTTCCCGGGCCACCTTGAGGAAGCGGATATGCCCCTTTTCTATCCGGAGGATGGGCCTCAGGCCCAGGAGGTTCCCCACCACCTCCCCAAAGCGGGGGAGGCGGCCATTCCTGGCCAGGTGGGAGAGGTCGGCCACGCTGAAGTAGAGACTGGAGCGCTTGAGGCGTTCCATCTCCCGTACGATGGTCTCCTCCTCCGCGCCCCCTCTAAGCATCTCCACCGCCCGGAGGACCATGGCCCCAAGCCCCGCGGAGACCATCCCCGAGTCCACCACCCGGATGCGGGTGGGGGCCACCTTAAGCGCCGCCTCCCGGGCCCGCTCCACCGTTTTGGAGAGCTCGCCGGAAACGTGGACCGAAAGCAGGCGGTCGTAAACCTGGAGGTGGCGCTCGTAGACCTCGGCGAAGTCCTCCACGCTGGGGGGCTCGGTCACGGGCTCGGCCCCCGCGCGCATGGCTTGGTAAAGGGCATCGGGGGTGAGTTCCTGCCAGTCCTTGTAGCGCCGATCCCCAAGGCGCACGTAGATGGGCACCAGGCCCACCGCTTCCTCTTGGAGGATCTTGGGGGAAAGGTCCGCCGCGGTGTCGGTCACAAGACCCAGATCCACGCCCCTTATCCTATACCAAGTCAATGATTGAACCCCTATAATGGCCGAAGCGGATGATCCTCGTCACCGGTTTCACCCCTTTTGGCACCCTGGACCACAACCCCGCCCAGGCGGTCCTGGAGCTCCTTCCGGACCGGCTGGGAGAGGAAGAGGTGGTGAAGGCCGTCCTCCCCGTGGAAAGCCGGGGCCTTCCCCAAGCCCTTTTCCGCCTCCACGCCCTGGGGCCTAGGGCCGTGCTCCACCTGGGCCTGGCAGGGGACCGCCCCCTCCCCACCCTGGAGCGCCTGGCGGTAAACCTCCTGGATTTTTCCATCCCCGACAACGGAGGGCACCAGCCGGAGGACCTTCCCATCATCCCCGGTGGGCCCCTGGCCCTAGAGGCGCGCTTTCCCCTCCGGGAAACCCTAAAGCGCTGGCAGGAGGCTGGCATCCCCGGCCGCCTTAGCCTCTCCGCCGGAAGCTATCTCTGCAACCAGGCCTTTTACCTCTCCCTATACCATCTTCCTGAGGAGGTCCAGGTGGGCTTCCTCCACCTCCCCCCGGACGAAACCCTGGCCCTAAAGCGCGGGGGGGCCTACATGCCCCTGAAGGAGCAGGCTCGGGCGGTGGGGGTGGCCTTAGACCTTTTATGAATCCCATCCTTTTCATATCCAACGGCCCCACGGAAGACGCCATCGGGGCCCAGGTGGCTCGAGGCCTCCCTCCCTCCATATGGGCCCTGCCCCTGGTGGGCCAGGGCAAGGCATACGAAGGGGTGGCCGAGCGCATCCTGGGCCCCCGGAAAGACATGCCCTCCGGAGGGTTCCTCTTCGGAAGCCTCCGCAACCTGCTGGAAGACCTGAAAGCAGGGTGGTTGAGCATGACCCTGGCCCAGTGGCGGGCCGCCCAGACTACACCTCCCCCAAGGGCTGTGGTGGTGGTGGGAGACGCTTACGCCCTCAGCGTGGGGGTCTTCGCCGCCCGCGGGGCCCCCCTCTATCACCTCAATCCCCTTGTTTCTGCGCATTATCTGGAAAATCTGTCCTCATCCTTGGAACTCCTCCTAGACTGGGGTGGAAGCGACTTCACTCCCTACGAGCGCCTTCTCCACCGCCGGGCCCGGGCAGTTTTCGTAAGGGACGAGAAAAGCCAAAAACGGCTCCATGGCTTTGGGATTCGCCATGCCTACTGGTATGGCAGTTTTGCCATGGACCTGCTTTCCCCCCCCGAAAGGGACCTGGCCTTTTTAGGCCCCGACCCCGGCCTGGCCCTTTTACCCGGCACCCGGGGGGATGAGGCCTTCAGCCTGCCCCTCATGCTGGAAGCCAGCCAACACCTCCCCCTTATGCCCCTTGTGGCCTGGCCCAAACCCTGGGAGGCCTTACCCCCCTTGGAGGGTTGGGCGCGGACCTGGTTGGACGAGGACACCCTTCGGCTCAGCCGGGGAAACCGGCTGGCCTGGGTCCTGCGCCACGCCTTTTCGGCCATCTTGCACCGCTCCACCCTGGCCCTGGCCACCGCAGGGACCGCCACCGAGCAGGCTGCGGGCTTGGGCCTCCCCATCGTGGCCTTTCCCACCCTAGGGCCCCAGTACACCCGGGCCTTTGCCCGGAGGCAGAAACGGCTTCTGGGGGAAGCGCTCCGCCTGGTGGAGGCGGACCCCTACCGGATTGCGGGGGAAGCCCTCATCCTGCTCAAAGTTCCCGAGCTGTACCAGCAGGCCAGCCAAGCTGGCAAGGCCCGCATCGGCCCCCCAGGAGGGATTGGGGGCGCCACCCGGCATATCCGAGAGGATTTGGAGAAAGCAAAGGGGCCGGCGTAGTATGCTCGGGGGAAACGCATGCGCCTTTACCGCGTAGGCCTCTTCACCGACGTGTACTTTCCTAACCCCAATGGGGTCACCAGCAGCGTCTACCTCCTCCTCCGGGAACTTAGGCGTATGGGCCACGAGGCCTGGGTCATCGCCCCGGCCCACCCGGAAGCGCCGGAAGAGGAGGAAGGGGTGGTGCGGGTACCCTCCGTGGCCTACCCCTTCTACGAGGGGCAGCAGATCGCCCTGCCCTCGGCCCGGTACCTGCCCACGGAGTTTGAGCTGGTCCACACCCACACCCCCCTTACCTTGGGGGTCTGGGGCTTAAGGCTTGCCCGCACCAAGGGCCTTCCTCACGTCTCCACCTTCCACACCCACTACGAGAAGTACGCCCACTACGTCCCTGGCCTCGCGGTCCTGGACCGGTACACGGGGATCGTGCCCCGGCTGGCCAAGGCCTTCTACAACCGGGTGGAGGTGGTCATCGCCCCTACCCTTCCCGTGAAGCGGCTGGCAGAGAGCTACGGCATAGAAAGGCCCATCCGCGTCATCCCCACGGGGATTGACAACCGCCTCCTCGAGGAAGCCCCCACCCCCTCCCCTTCCCCCTGGCCCGAGGGGAAAAGGCGGCTCATCACCGTGGGACGGCTGGGGAAGGAGAAGAGCTTTGACGTGGTGCTAAGGGCGGTGGCGGAGCTTTGTAAGGAGGAGGAGGTCTTCCTTGTCCACATCGGGGAGGGGCCCGAACTCCCCCACCTCCTGCGCCTGGCGGAGGAGCTTGGCATCGGGGAACGGGTGCGCTTCCTAGGGCCCGTGCCCTACCGGAGGATCGGGGGGTACTACCGGCTTGCGGAGCTCTTCCTCTTCGCCAGTGAGACGGAAACCCAGGGCCTCGTGATCTGGGAGGCCCAGGCCATGGGGGTGCCGGTGGTGGCCGTGGGGGCGGAAGGGGTTTTGGAAGGGGTCCTGGACGGGAAGACGGGCTTTTTGGTGCCCCCAAAAGACCATAGGGCCCTGGCGGAAAAGGCCCTCCTTCTCCTCAAGAACGAGGACAAACGGCGGGCCTTCAGCCTGGAGGCCCGGGCCTTCGCCCTGGAGCGCTCCGCTGAGCGCATCGCGGAGAAGGTGGTGGCCGTCTACGATGAAGCCCGGGAGATCCTCCAGGTGGAGCCGAAAAGGCTCATCTTCCCCTTCCCCCGCCTTCCCCGAAGTAGCCTCGAGGATCGCCCAGGAGGTTCCTAGCCTGGCGGAGAAGGAAAGGCCCCCAGCCCCCCGCCCCCTTAAGCCTCCGGGGAGAGGTGAGGACCAAGGCCTTAGGGGCGTAGCGCAGGGGGCCTAGGGCCTTGAGCTTATAGCCCAAAAGCACGTCCTCCCGGGCCTCCACCTCGGGGAAACCCCCCACCCTTAGGGCCGCCTCCTTGAGGACCATCAGGTTGGCCCCCGCCAGGTTGGGCCGCCCGAGGAGGGCCATGAGGCGGAGGAAGGCCCTATAGCCCCACTCGGAAAGGGCGGCCTCCCAAGGGGAGACCCCATAGAAGCGCAAGGGGCCGTAGACCCCCACCGCCCCATCCGCCCTTTCGGCAAGGGCCTCTAGCCAATGGGGAAGGGGCAGGGAGTCCGCGTCCGTCATGGCCACCCAATCCCCCCGGGCAGCGAGGAGCCCCGCCTGGCGGGCGTGGGCCACCCCTTTCCTTGGGCAAAAGACCACCCGGGCCCCGAAGGCCTCCGCCGCTTCCCGGGTGCGGTCGGTGGAGGCGTTGTCCACCACGATGACCTCCAGGGGGGAAAGGGTCTGGGCCCCTGTGGCCTTAAGGGCCGCGGGCAGGAAAGCCTCCTCGTTGTGGGCGGGGATCACCACGCTGATCCGCACGGGTATACTGTACCGTGTTTCGCCACCTCCCTTGGGCCAGGGACGGCCTTTCCACGCTGGCAAGGCTCATCCTGGCCATCGGCTTCATGGAGGGGGTCCGGAGCGGGTACTTCGCCGGCTTCCTCCCCTTCTACGCCCCCGAGCACCTGCACCTGGGCCCTACGGTCTTCACCCTGGCCTACACCCTGCACCAGCTTGCGGAAAACCTCTCCAAGGGCTTCGGGGGGCTTTTGGCCGAGCGGGCGGGTTTTGGGCTCATGGTGAGCTTGGCAGCCCTAGTGGGGCTTCTCGCCCTCCTCCTCACCCCCCTAGCCCAGGCAGCTTGGGTCCTTTGGGGCCTGGGCCTCCTGTGGGGGCTTTCCATGTCCGCCCTTTACCCGGGGCTTATGACCTACACCAGCCGCATCGCCCGCCCCGGGCGGGAGGCCCGGGCGCTTTCCTTCACCCTCACCCTGGTCATGCCCTGGGTGGGCATCGGCCTCGTGGGGGTGGGGCAAGCGGCGGCCAAGGACCCCAAGGCGGCCCACACCCTCCTCCTCCTGGCCCAAGGGCTGGCCCTTCTCCTGGCCCTTTCCCTCCTGCGCTTCCGGATCCCCATCCCCCCCACAAGCCGGGAGCGCTACCCCCTGGGGCGGCTTCTCCTCTTCCTGCCCGCGGCCTTCGGCCAGACCTTCGCCCCGGCCCTGGTCTCCCTCTTCCTCCTCCGCTACGCTAAGGAGGCCTTGGGCCTCGAGCCCATCGCCCTGGGGGGCCTCCTTCTCCTGGGCGGGGGGCTCGCCTTCCTCCTCCTGCCCCTCACCGGGCGGGCGGTGGACCGAAGGGGATACCGGGCCGCCCTCATGGGGGGGCTTTGCCTCCTGGGGGTGGTCATGGGGCGGATCCCCCTGGCCTGGAGCATCCCTGAGCTGGCCCTTTTGGCCCTCCTCGGGGGGCTTGGCTTCAGCCTCTTCCTCCCGGGCTGGAACGGCTTTCTGGCCAAGAACCTCCCCCAGGAGAACCGGGGGGCGGTCTGGGGAAGCCTCATGACCGTGGAGGGCCTGGGGGTGGCCCTAGGCCCAGCAGCGGGGGGGGTGCTTTGGGAGGTGTGGGGGCCTAAGGCGCCCTTCTTCACCGGGTCAGCCGTGTTTTTGGCCCTAAGCCTCTTCTACCTCCTCGCCCTAAGGAGGCCAGGATGGAAGTAGCCCTGGGGCTCATCCTCCTCTATGGGCTTTCGGACCTCCTCTTCCGCCACCTGGGCCTTCTCAGCTACGCCCGGGGAAGCCGAAGGGAGCCCAAGGTGGCCCTTACCTTTGACGACGGCCCCTCGGAAAGGACGGAAGCCCTCCTCGCCCTCCTCCGCCAGCACGGGGTGAAGGCCACCTTCTTCCTGACCGGGGAAAGGGCCCATGCCCGGCCGGAACTGGTGGCGAGGATCCGGGAAGAGGGGCACCAGGTGGAGGACCATGGGCTTTGGCACGCGCCTTGGAGGCTCCTCCTCCCTTGGCTGGAGTGGCGGCACATGGCGGCGGGAAGGGGGCGCTACTACCGCCCGCCCCACGGCCTCCACACCCCCTTCACCCGCCTCTTTGCCCGCCTTTTGGGGAAGCGCGTCGCCCTTTGGGACACGGAGGGCAAGGACTGGCTGGACCTGCCGGCAGAGGACCTGGCGGAAAGGCTCCTCTTCTACCTCCGCCCGGGAAGCATCGTCCTCCTCCACGACGGGCCGGAAAGGACCCTTAGGCTTCTGGAGATCACCCTCCCCCGGATGCTGACCCTGGGCTACCGGCCCGTGACCCTGGACGAGCTTAAGCCCCTTCCCCTTTCCCCGAGGCTGGCCCTCATCCGGGGCCTACAGGGCCTGGAGGAGCGCTACAACCGCCGCCACGGGGTACGGCGGGCGGGGCTTGGGCCCTTCCACCTCTTCCGCCTGGAGAAAAAGCCCTTCCCCGGGCCCGCCCTGCCCGGCCTTCCCCCCGGCACCCCCGCCTTTGAGCTCCACCTGGAGAGCGAGCGGGCCATGGAGCTTTCCACCCCCGAGGTAATCCGCGCCTTCCGGAATAGCCTCAAGGAGGTTGCCAAGGCCCTTCTGGAAGACCCTCAGGTAAGGCTCATCTACGGCATGAGCCCCCTGGCCCCAGTGGCGGAGCTCTTCGGCTTCAAGACCGCCCCCCTCCCCCCCTGGCCCAGGTGGGTGGCGGGCCTGGCGGGGGCCTTCTTCCTTTGGCTTTACCGGGGGGAGCTCCCGAGAAGGGGGCGGGTCTGGGCCCAGCTCACCTACCTGGAGCGGGAGGAGGTCCTACAGCGATACCCACCGTCCACTCCCGCTTCCCCACCCCCCGCACCCGGTGCACCCGAAAGCCCGCCCCCTTAAGGGCCCGGCGGAAGGCCCCTTGGGCGGAGTAGGTGGCAAGCCGCCCGCCCCGACGGAGGGCCCGGCGGAGCTTACAGAGCACGGCCTCCGTCCAGGCCTCGGGGTTGGCCCTCGGGCTAAAAGGGTCCAGGTAGACCGCGCTGGCCCAAAAGGGGGGAAGCTCCGCCTGGGCCACGTCGGCGAAGAGGAGGTGAAGCTCCCCCCAGGGGCCCCGGAAATGGGCCTCGGGCCAGGCCTTGAGGATCTCCCGGAAGACCCATTCCGCCCGGGGGAGGGGAAGGGGGATCGCCTCCAGGGCCTCCCGGGGGAGGGGGGCCTTTTCCACGGCCAGGTAGCGGAGCCTAACCCCCCGAAGAAGGGCGCTTTCCAAGGCGGCGCGGAAGTTCACCCCGAGCCCAAAGCCCACCTCCAGGACCCGGGGGGCGGGGTGGAGGTGGGTGAGGGTTTTTTCCAGGTAAAGCCTTCGGGCCTGGAGGAGGGCCCCCTGGCGGGGGTGGTAGGCCTCCCCGTAGCTGGGGTGGAAGAAAGTGGGGGTGCCGTCCTCCGTAAGGAGCCATTCCACAGGCCCTAGAATACCCCTATGGAACTCGGCCTCCTCGCCAAGCTCTCCGGCACCCTGGCCAACGCGGCCACGGTCCTTTTGGGCACCCTCCTTGGGCTTCTCCTCCGGGGGAGGCTCCCCGAAAGGATGGGGCGGATCATGGTCCAGGGGGTGGGGCTCACTACCCTCTTCATCGGCCTTTCCATGGCGGGCGCCTTGGGGCGCGCCCAGGGGGGCGCGGTGGACGGGGTGGTCCTGGGCCTCCTGGCCTTGGTCTTCGGGGGGCTCCTTGGGGAAGGGCTAAGGTTGGAAGAGGGCCTCGAGGCCTTGGGGGAGCGCCTCAAGCGGGCGGTGCGGGGTGGGGGGAGCTTCACCGAGGGCTTCGTGGCCGCAAGCCTCCTCTTCTGCGTGGGGCCCATGACCCTGGTGGGGTCCCTGCAGAACGGCCTCACCGGCGACCCCCGCCTCCTCCTCCTCAAGGCCACCCTGGACGGGCTTTCCGCCATCGCCCTCACCGCGAGCTTCGGGGTGGGGGTGGGGGCGAGCGTGCTGGTCATCCTCCTCTACCAGGGGGGGGTGGCCCTCCTGGCGGGGGTCCTGGCCCAGGCCCTCCCCAACCCCGCCCAGGACCCCCGGGTCCTCCTGGTAACCGGGGTGGGGGGGCTCATGATCCTGGGCATCGGGATCAACCTCCTGGGCCTCGGGCGGGTGCGGGTGGCCTCCTTCCTCCCCGCCCTCCTCCTCGCCCCCATCCTCTTCGCCCTGGCGGAGGCGTTAAGCTAAACCCATATGGAGCTCACGCCCGACCTCCTACGGCACCTGGAGCGCCTAAGCAAGCTCCGGCTTTCCCCGGAGGAGGAGGCCCTCCTCCTCCAGGACCTGAACCGCATCCTGGCCTTCGTGGAGGCCCTGCCCCTGGTGGAAGAGGGGGAGGAGGAACCCCCTACGGGCCATCTCCGCAAGGACGAGCCCCGGCCCGGCCTTTCCCAAGAGGAGGCCCTGGCCCTCGCCCCCGAGGGGGAAGAGGGGTTTTTCCGCGTGCCCAAGGTGCTGGAATGGTAGACCTCAAGTGGATCCGCACCCACCCTGAAGAGGCCCAAAGGGCCATCCGCCTGAAAGGGGTAAACCTGGACCTTTCCGCCCTCCTCGCCCTGGACCAGGAGGTGCAGGGCCTAAAGGCTAGGTTCCAGGAGGTCCAGACGGAACGGAACCGCATTGCCAAGGAGGTGCCCCGGGCGCAAGGGGAGGCGAAGGAGGCCCTCATCGCCCGGGGGCGGGCCCTGGGGGAGGAGGCCAAGGCCCTGGAGGAAACCCTGCGGGAGAAGGAAGCAAAGCTGACGGACCTCCTGCTCCAGGTCCCCCTTCCCCCCTGGCCCGGGGCCCCCATAGGGGAGGACGACCGGGCCAACCGGGAGGTGCGGCGGGTGGGGGAGCCCAGGGCCTTCCCCTTCCCTCCCCTGGACCATGTGGCCCTCATGGAGAAAAACGGCTGGTGGGAGCCCAGGGTCGCCCAGGTCTCGGGAAGCCGCTCCTACGCCCTAAGGGGGGACCTCGCCCTCTACGAGCTCGCCCTCCTCCGCTTCGCCATGGACTTCATGGTGGGGAAGGGCTTCATCCCCCTCACCCTCCCCTCCTACGCCCGGGAAGCGGCCTTCATCGGCACCGGCCACTTCCCCGCGGCCCGGGACCAGGTCTGGGCCATCGCGGGGACCGACCTCTACCTCACGGGCACGGCGGAGGTGGTCCTAAACGCCCTCCACAGCGGGGAGATCCTGAAGGCGGAGGAGCTTCCCAAGCGCTACGCGGGCTACGCCCCCGCCTTCCGCTCGGAGGCGGGCAGCTTCGGGAAGGACGTACGGGGGCTTTTAAGGGTCCACCAGTTCCACAAGGTGGAGCAGTACGTCCTCACCGAGGCCAGCCTCGAGGCCTCCGACCGGGCCTTCGAGGAGCTCCTTGGGAACGCGGAGGAGATCCTTGGGCTTTTGGAACTCCCCTACCGGGTGGTGGAGGTCTCCACCGGGGACATGGGCCCGGGCAAGTGGCGGCAGGTGGACCTGGAGGTCTACCTCCCCTCCGAGGGGCGCTACCGGGAGACCCACTCCTGCTCCGCCCTCCTGGACTGGCAGGCCCGGCGGGCGAACCTCCGCTACCGCGACCCCGAGGGCCGGGTGCGCTACGCCTACACCCTGAACAACACCGCTTTAGCCACCCCGAGGATCCTCGCCATGCTCCTGGAAAACCACCAGCTGGAGGACGGCCGGGTGCGAGTGCCCAAGGCCCTCGTCCCCTACCTGGGCAAGGAGGTGCTGGAGCCTTGCGGATAGAAGCGGCAGAGCTCAGGATTCTGGAGCTCCCCCTGAAGTTCCGCTTTGAGACCAGCTTCGGGGTGCAGACCAAAAGGACCATCCTGCTCCTCCGGCTCTTCGGGGAGGGGCTGGAAGGCCTAGGGGAAGGGGTGATGGAGCGCCTCCCCCTCTACCGGGAGGAGACGGTGGAGGGGGCCCGCTACCTCCTCCTGGAGGCCTTCCTCCCCCGGGTCCTTGGGCAGGACCTCCCGAACCCCGAGGCCCTCTCTGAGGCCCTAAGGCCCTTCCGGGGCAACCCCATGGCCAAGGCGGTGCTGGAGATGGCCTTCTTTGACCTCTTCGCCAAGGGCCTGGGAAAGCCCCTTTGGCAGGTCCTGGGGGGGGTGAGGCGGGAGGTGGAGGTGGGGGTTTCCCTGGGGATCCAGCCCAGCGTGGAGGAGACCCTAAGGGTGGTGGAAAAGCACCTCGAGGAGGGCTACCGGCGCATCAAGCTCAAGATCAAGCCGGGCTGGGACTACGAGGTCCTGAAGGCGGTGCGCGAAGCCTTCCCCGAGGCCACCCTCACCGCGGACGCCAACAGCGCCTACCGCCTCGCGGACCTCCCCAGGCTGGAAAGGCTGGACGAGCTCAGGCTGGACTACATTGAACAGCCCCTGGGCTACGACGACCTCCTGGACCACGCCCGCCTGCAGGCGAGGCTTAGAACCCCCATCTGCCTGGACGAAAGCCTCACCTCGGCGGAGAAGGCGAGGAAAGCCCTGGAGCTAAGGGCCGGCCTGGTCTTCAACATCAAGCCCGCCCGGCTGGGGGGGCATGGGGAAAGCCTCAAGGTGCACGCCCTGGCGGAAAGCGCCGGGATCCCTCTCTGGATGGGGGGGATGCTGGAGGCGGGGGTGGGCCGGGCCCACAACCTCCACCTGGCCACCCTGAAGGGCTTCACCAAGCCGGGGGATGTAAGCTCGGCAAGCCGCTACTGGGAGGAGGACATTGTGGAAGAACCCCTGGAGGCGAAGGAAGGCCTCATGCCCGTGCCCCAAGGGCCCGGCATTGGGGTCACCCTGAAGCTCCCCTTGGTGGAGAGGATCACCCTATGGCGGAGGTACATGTCCGCGAGCTGAGAGGCCCTTCGGAGATGGAGGGGGTGGTGGAGCTCCAGCGGGCCGTCTGGGGCCGGGAGGACCGGGACCTGGTGCCAAGGGGCCTCCTTATCGCCCTCCAGGACGAAGGGGGGCTGGTGGCGGGGGCTTTCGTTAGGGAGACGCTGGTGGGCTTCGTCTTCGGCTTCCCCACCCAAGACCCCACCCTCCACCACTCCCACATGCTGGGGGTCTTGGAACCCTACCGGGGCATGGGGGCGGCCCTCCTCCTCAAGCGCTTCCAGCGGGACTGGTGCCTGGCCCGGGGGGTGCGAAGGGTGGTCTGGACCTTTGACCCCCTAAGGGGGCCGAACGCCAACTTCAACCTCCGGAAGCTTGGGGCCACCGCCAAGACCTACCTCCCCGACCACTACGGCCCCATGGGGGGGATCAACGCCGGGGCCCCCTCGGACCGGCTTCTCGCGGAGTGGGACCTCCTAAGCCCCAGGGTCTACGAGCGGATCTACGCCCCCCCACCCCCCCTCGAAGCGGAAGGTCTGCCCCAGGCCAACCGGGTGGAGGGGGAAAGGCCGGTGGCGGCCCTCTTGGACCTCGAGGCCCCCAGGGTCCTCCTCCAGATCCCCGAGGACTGGGGGCGGATCCTCCGGGAAGACCCTGCCCTCGCCCTCCTCTGGCGCGAGCACAGCCGGGAGGTCTTCGGGGCCTACTTCGCCCGGGGGTACCGGGCGGTGGACTTCCTGCGGAACCCCAACCTCTATGTTCTGGCTAAGGACTGAGCTTTGGACCGCAGAGGTGGTCTACACCGGCTTCGGCACCCCCATGCGGCAGGGGGCCTTGGCGGTCCAGGGGGAGCAGGTGGTGGGCCAGGGGCCCCTGGAGGAGCTTAGGGCCCGCTTTCCCCAAGGGGAGGTGGTCCACAAGGGAAAGGCCCTCTTCCCCAAGGCGGTGAACGCCCACACCCACCTGGACCTCTCCCTCCTCCCCCTCTACCGGGGGCCTTTTTCCGGCTTCATCCCCCACGTGCTGGCCCACCGGGGCCTGAGGGGCCTCGAGGGGGCAAGGAAGGGCCTGGAGGAACTCCTGCAAAGCGGGGCCGGGGCCTTTGGGGATATCGTCTTCCGGGACGAGGTGATGGACTTCCTCCTCCAGGAAAGCCCCTTGCCGGGCGTGGCCTTCTACGAGGTCTTCGCCCCGAACCCCCTGGAGGCCGAGGAGGCCTTCCTCCGGGTCCGGACCAAGGTGGAGGCCTGGCGGCGGCGGGAGGGGCGGGTGAAGGTGGGGCTTTCCCCCCACTCCCCTTACGGGGTGAGCGCCCTCCTCCTAAGGCGCCTGGCGGAGTACGCCCGGGCCGAGGGGATCTCCCTCATGGTGCACGCGGCGGAAAGCCCGGAGGAGGTGGCCTTCTTGAAGGAGGGGCGGGGGGCGCTGGCAGAGCTCCTAAGAGGCTTGGGCCTCGAGGCCTTCACCCCCCCCGGCACCACCCCCATCCGCCACCTCCACGCCCTGGGGGTCTTGGGGCCCACCACGGTCTTGGTCCACGGGGTGCAGGTGGACGAGGAGGAGGCCGCCCTCCTGGCCCAGACCGGGACCAAGGTGGTCCTCTGCCCCCGCTCCAACCGGAACCTGGAGGTGGGGGAGGCCCCCCTTGCCCTCTACGCCCGCCATGGGGTGGAGGTGGCCCTGGGCACCGACTCCCGGGCAAGCAGCCCGGACCTCAACGTGAAAAACGAGGCCCTTTTCCTCTGGGACAAGGCCGACCCCAGGCTTGTGGTGCGGGCCTTAAGCCGGGGGGGGTACCGGGCCCTGGGCCTTCCCACCCCCAGGCTCACCCGGGGAAGCCCCCTCGGCTTGGTAGACTCCCTCTGATGGAAGGCGAACCCCCCCGCTCCTCCCGCCTCGAGGCCACCGGGGCCCTCCTCCTCTATAGCGCCTTCACCGGGGCCCTGGCGGGCCTGGGGGCGGCCCTCCTGGCCTGGCTCCTTAGGGGGCTTGGGGAGCGGGTGGGCCTTTTCTTCGGCTACCTTCCCCCCTACCCGCCGGGGGAAGGCGGGGTGCTGCAGGCCTTCACCGGGCCCGCCTTTCCCCCCCTCTTCTTCCTCCTCCCCCTGGCCTACGCCCTGGTGAGCCTCTTGGGGAGCGGCCTGGGCCTTTCGGCCCTCCTCCGCCACGCCCGGGAAGGGGTCCCTCCCCCCCGCGGGACCCACGGCCGCACCCTCTTAGGAAGCCTCCTCCAGCTTGGGCTCTACTCCCCCATGGGCCGGGAGGGGCCCTTCGGCGTCCTCGGGCTTTGGCTTGGAGGGGTTTTGGACCGGCGCTTTCCCAAGGTGGGCGGGGGCCTGGCCTTTGCGGGGCTTGCCGCGGGGCTTGGAGCCGCCCTCCACGCCCCGGTGGCGGGGGCCCTTCTGGCCACGGAGATCCTCTACCGGGGGCTTTTCCTCGAGGCCAAAGCCCTCACCCCCGCCCTGGTGGGGGCCCTCTCGGGCTTTGCGGTCTACGGGGCCTTCTTCGGCTACACCCCCCTCCTTCCCTTCCGGGTGGAGGTGGACCTGAGGACCCTGCCCCTGGGGCTCCTCCTGGGCTTTTTGGGGGCCCTCCTCTCCACCTTATGGGTGGTGGGGGGGGAGGCCCTGGAGGCCCGCCTCCGCCCCCTCCCCTTCCCCCTAAGGCACGGCCTTTTGGGGCTTGCTTTGGGGCTTCTCCTCCTCCTCGCCCCCGAGGCCTTGGGCAGCGGCCTGGGCTGGGTGGCGGTGGCCACCACCCCCCTCTTCCCCACCCTGGGCCTTTTCTACCTCCTCCTCCTCAAGCTCCTCCTCCTGGTCCTGGCCGCGGGGGTGCGGGCTTATGGGGGCCCCTACACCCCGGCCCTGGTCCTGGGGGGGCTCATGGGGGCCCTTTTGGGCCGGCTTCTGCCCCTGGGCCTCCCCCTCGAGGCCCTGGCCCTGGCGGGGGGAGCGGCCCTCCTTTCGGGGGTGGCCCGGGCCCCCTTCGCGGCCACGGTGCTGGCGGCGGAGTGGGGCGGGTACGCCACCCTGCCCCTGGTCCTCCCCGCGGTCTTCCTGGCCTACGCCCTCACTCCTCCGCCCCAAGAACCCGCCCTACCAGAGCCGGTAGGGGCACCGGAGCCTCCGCCTGAAAGGCCTCGGCAAAGCGCACCCCCACCTCCCGCCCGAGAAGCCGGCGCCGAGCCCGAAACTCCTCCAGGCTAAAGGGCCAGCGGTAAAAGTCCCGGTAGAAGCTGAAAATCGCCTCCGCCACCTCCTCCGTGGGGGTGGTGTCCACGTAGATCCACGGGCGGGCCAGGTCCCGCCGGGGGTAGTGGTAGAGGCGCACAGGGGTCCGGTGGGCCTCCCCCACCAGCTTGGGGATGCGGCAGAGTTTGAGGGCGGAAAGGACCGCCTGGTGGGTGGCCCGGTGATCGGGGTGGACGTCCAAGGGGTCCCAGGTGAGGACCACATCGGGGCGGAACTCGGCCATGAGCCGGGCCAAGGCCAAGGCTTCTTCCCGTCCTCCCGTAAGGAGGGTATCCCCGAAGGCAAGGAAGCGGTACTGGGCTCCCAAAAGCCCCGCTACATGGGCCCCGTGCCCCTCGCGGATCTGGGCCACCTCCTCCTTGGGGAGGCCTCCGAACTGGCTGGCGAGCTCTCCCTTGGTCATCCAGACCAGAAGGACCTCGTCCCCCCGCCGGGCGTGCAGGGCCAGGGTGCCCGCGGCCCCGATCTCATCGTCGGGATGGGCAAAGACCGCCATCACCCTCATGCCCCCCACTTTACCAAGGGGAGGCCGGTGGCGTAGCATGGAGCCCAACTATGGTGCGGGGCATCAGGGGGGCCATCACCGTGGAAGAGGACACGCCCGAGGCCATCCTCCAGGCCACGGCGGAACTCCTCCAGAAGATGCTGGAGGCCAACAACATCCAAAGCCACGAGGAGCTTGCGGCCATCATCTTCACCGTGACGGAGGACCTCACCTCCGCCTTCCCCGCCGAGGCAGCCCGCAGGCTCGGCATGAACCGGGTGCCCCTCCTCTCCGCCCGGGAAATCCCCGTGCCGGGAAGCCTGCCGAGGGTCATCCGGGTGCTGGCCCTTTGGAACACGCAAACCCCCCAGGACCGGGTGCGCCATGTGTACCTGAGGGAAGCAGTACGCCTGCGGCCCGACTTGGAAAGCGCCCAGTAGGGCCAAGTTAACTACCAAAAAATAAACCTTTTGGCCAATAAGGGAAAATCTAGCTGTAAAATTCCATAAAGCTATGGAGTCCCTTCTGAACGAAGCTCCCTAAGGGTTTACAACAGGACCCTCAAGCGTTACCCTATCGGCAAAGCCGGGCTTCCGGCAGGGGATCTTGACAACCAAATCCTCTCAGGCACGCGAATATGCGTTTTTGCTTCTCATCGGCCGCAGCTCCGCGAGTGCATTTAAGGCAAAAATCCCGCGAAAACCCCTCTATGCGCCTTATGTATATTCCAGACTTCATCTTTCTCACATTTAGGGCCCCCTTGAACGCTGTCCCTGACAGTGCTCTTAAGGGGGTAGAGTTGCACGAGATGCTTCCCCGTGAGCGGATACAGAAAGCCCCGCCGTCACTGCGCCGGCGGGGCTTTTGCCTTTTGGTGGCTAGAAGCGCTCGGCCACGGTCTTCATCTGCAGGAAGTGGAGGAGGTAGTCGGGGCCTCCGGCTTTGGTGTCGGTGCCGGAGAGGTTAAAGCCCCCGAAGGGCTGGACCCCCACCAGGGCCCCCGTGATCTTGCGGTTGAAGTAGAGGTTCCCCACGTGGAAGGCCCGCCGGGCCCACTCCAGGTGCTCCCGCCTGCGGGAGTAGACCCCCCCGGTGAGGCCGTAAACGGTGTCGTTGGCCACCTCCAGGGCCTCGCCGAAGTCTTTCACCCGAAGCACGGAAAGCACCGGGCCAAAGATCTCCTCCTGGGCGATTCTGGCCTTGGGGGGCACCTCGGTGAAGACCGTGGGGGCGATGAAGTAGCCCTCGCCCTCCAGCCTCTTCCCCCCAAGCACCAGCTGGCCCTCACCCTTGCCGATCTCAATATAGGAGAGGACCTTCTCCTCCTGGGCGGGGCTTGCCACGGGGCCCAGGTCGGGGTTCTCCTCCGCCGGGCCCACCACAAGCCTTTCCGCCCGGGCTAGGACCCTTTCCAAAACGGGCTCGTAGGCCCCTTCCGTGAGGATGAGGCGGCTTGCGGCGGAGCACTTCTGCCCCTGGAAGCCGTAGGCGGACACGATGATCCCTTCCGCGGCCAGGTCAAAGTCCGCGGTCTCGTCCACGATGATGGCATCCTTGCCTCCAAGCTCCAGGAAAACCCGCTTGATCCAGCACTGGCCCGGGGCCAAGCGGCTTGCAGCCTGGTGGATCCAAAGGCCCACCTCGAGGCTCCCCGTGAATTTGATGAAGCGGGTCCTGGGGTGCTCCACCAGGTAGGCCCCCACCTCCCGCCCCTCCCCCTGGAGGAGGTTCACCACCCCGGGGGGAAAGCCCGCCTCGTGGAAGATCTGGAAGACCTTGGCGGCGATCACCGGGGTGTCCTCCGCGGGCTTGGCCACCACGGTGTTCCCCACCGCCACCGGCCCCGCGATCATCCCGGTGAAGATGGCGATGGGGAAGTTCCAGGGGGCGATGACCACCCCGGCCCCCAAGGGGATGTAGAAGCTCTCGTTGTCCTCCCCGGGGTAGGGGGTGACCTCCACGGAGGGGTACTTGTACTTCAGGGCCTGGCGGGCGTAGTACTCCAGGAAGTCTATGGCCTCGGCCACCTCGGCGCTGGCCTCGGTCCAGTTCTTGCCGATCTCGTAGACCAAGGTGGCCTCCAGCTCCCGCCGCCTCCTTTTCATAATGGCCGCGGCCTTGAGGAGGAGGCGGCTACGGTCCTCCTGGGGCCAGTCCTTCCACCCCTTAAAGGCCTTCCAGGCGGCCTCGAGGGCGGCCTCGGCCTCCGCCTTGCCCCCCTTGGCCACGGTGCCCACCACCTCGCTGGGGGCAGAGGGGTTGAGGGAGGCGATCCTCTCCCCCGTGTCCACCCAAGACCCCCCGATATATAGGGGGTAGTGGCGGCCAAACTCCTCCCGCACCCGCTTCAGAGCCTCCTTCATCGCCCGGCGGGCTTCTTCCGTGGTGAAGGTCTCAATGGGCTGGTTCCTAAAAGGTTCTACGGTCATGGCTTCCCTCCTAGCCTCCCAAGAGGCTTCTCAGAACCAGAAAGAGGTTTTCCGGCCGCTCGGCGATCCGCCGGGAAAGGTAGGGGTACCAGTGGGTGCCATAGGGCACGTAGGCCCGCACCGTATACCCCTCCCCAGCCAGGCGCCTCTGCTCCTCAGGGCGCACCCCGTAGAGGAGCTGGAACTCAAAGCGGTCCTTGGGGATCCCCAAGGCCTCCGCGTGCCGCTTCACCTCCCCGATGAGGCGCGGGTCGTGGGTGGCCACGGCCACGTAAAGCCCTTCCCGAAGGGCCAGCTTGGCGAGGTGGAGGAACTGGGCGTCTATGAGCCTTTTGTCC